>JAVVFG010000010.1:0-25063 GCA_032260445.1 Anaerolineae bacterium
TGGCCCGTTTGGCGAGCCCCTCGTCGAGGGTGGCGGCGGCGACGGCCTGGGCGACGAGGGGGGCGACCCGGTAATCGATGAGGTGGGGGTAGATGTAGTCGGGATGGAGCTCATCTTCGCCGACGAAACCGGCGATGGCTTCGGCAGCAGCGAGCTGAGCGTTGAGGCTGAAGTTTTCGGCGCGCACGTCGAGGAGGCCGCGGAAGACGCCGGGGAGGACGGCGGCGATGTCCATCTGGTTGGGGTAGGTGGAGTGGGCGGTAGCGACGACAGCGGCACCGGCCGCGCGGGCAACACTGGGCTTGATCTCGATGGGCGAACCAAAGGTAAAGAGAATGGGATCGTCTGCCATAGATCCGAGCATCTCAGGGGTAATGGTGGTACCGCCGGCATAACCGATGTAGGCATCGGCACCGTTGAGCAAATCGGCCAGTTCTCCCTGTTCATCCTCAGGATTGCTGCAGCGGGCGATTTCCCACTTGGCCCAGTTCATGTGGCGCGGGCGGTATTTGTAGAGGGCACCGTATTGATCGGCCACGATTACCTGGGTGGCGCCGTACTGGCGGAGCATTTCGGCGGTGCCCAGGCCAGCGGCCCCAGCGCCGTTGATGATGATGCGCATGTCGGGGATGGCCTTGCCGACGAGGCGGGCGGCATTGATCAGGCCGGCGAGAACGCCGATGGATACTCCCTGACGGTGGTTGTTGACGACGGGGATATAGAGGGAGCGGGCAAGACGATTGGTGATGGCGACCTCTTTGGGGGAGGCCACGTCTTCAATGCTGATGGCACCGAAGGTGGGACTGACGTTGAGGACCACCTCGACGAAATCGTCGATGCTGTCGACTTTCAGAGCCAGGGGTAAGGCATCGACGCCGGCGAAGGTCTTCATGATGACGGCTTTGCTCTCGAGCACAGGCAGGATCGCTTCCGGGCCGATGTCGCCCATGCCAAAGGCGGATGACCCGTCGGAGACGACGGCGATGGTGTTGCCACGCGCGGTGACGTCAAATGAGCGCTGGGGATTGCGGGCAATCTCCAGACACGGTTCGGCTACGCCGGGCGTGTAGACGAGGCTGAGGGCCTGGCTGTCGCGCACGTGGATCTTGCTGCGCACACTGATGAGGCCGTTATGGCGGCGTCGATAGTCTAACGTGGTGTCTTCAAGGAGCCCACCCTGGGGGGAAATAGCGGATTCTGTGGTCATATTTTCCTCGTTTGATTGGGCCGGCAGACGAGAGTGATTCTTTGAAAGGCCAGGGAAAAGGGCCTGCAAAGGTTGCCGGCGAGTGTCGTGAACGAATTAAGACAATTTTCAGGTATCTCTCGCACGCTGACAGGTGACAGATGTCAGGTGAAACGGGTGAGGGTCAGCATAGAGAGAAAGCGGCCAGGTCAGCGACTGAGCAATTCGCGCTGGTCACCTACCCGGCGCGTGACTTTAATATCGTCGAGATGTTCAAGCAGGGCGATGGCGTATTTACGACTGGTCCCGAGCAGGTCGCGGATGTCGGCAGCGCTGGCCCGGTCGTGGTGGCGCAGAAAGGTGGTGATGCGCCCAACCAGTTCTTCATATTCCTCGGCACGGTAGACAACGTCGTCGTTGAGGGGCCGGAGCCGGCCCAAATCGACCAGCCCGGCGTAGGCGTCGTCGCCGACAGCGGCACGGCTCTCCTTAACGGAGGGTGAATCGGTGCCGGCACGGGCAAAGCGGGCCAGCAAGGCGTCGATGGCTTCTTGCTGGCGGGGCGAGAAGGTGATGGCATGGCCGGGCCGGTGGAGCATGGCGCCGGTTTCGGCAACCAGATCTTCCTCGACCAGGGTGGCCAGGAGCGGATTGAAGATGGAGGCAGGCAGGCGAAGGCGACTGCGCACTTCTTCCCGCAGCATTCCCTGGCGCAACGGGTTCTCGCGGTGGTATGCGTCCACCAGATCCAGCAGGTGCTGGCGGAGCTGTTGCCAGCGCGTGCGGGTGAGGGCCTGTTGCCCGGCGATGACGATCTGGCCGGTGGTGAGCAGCTCTTCCCAGGCGACCCCGGCGGTTTCGGGGTCCATGCCCGCGGCACGAAGCAGGTCGGCGTGGGTGGCAGGTTCGATGCGGCTGAGCTTTTGGAGCAGGAGCTCGGCAGGCGTGCCGTCGGCCAGGGTTTGCAGGCGGTCAATCACCTCCGGCCGGAAGCGGCGATGGCGCCGGCCGGGATGCGGGTCCAGGACGCGCCCGCCGCCGAGCGTAGCGCCGGGGGAGGGGCGGCGGAGGATGAAGCGCTCCCCGCGGACCAGAGCCAGCGGTTCTTCGAGGGCCAGTTGGAGCCAGCCTTCCTCGCCGGGGGCAAGGTGGCGGGCGCCGAGCAGGCGTGTGCGGGCCATGACTTCGGCAGCACCGGCGAAGAATTTCACCTGGAGATTGTGCTTGAGCGGGATGGTGGCGTCGGGGAGATGGCGATAGGCAGCATCGAGAAGGATGGTGCCCCGGCTGATGCCAGGGGCGCCAAGAACGTCACCCCGGCTGATCTGGCCCGTATCGACACCGGCGAGGTTGACGGCTACGCGGCTGCCGGGGCGGGCAACTTCTCGTTTCTGTTTGTGGGTCTGCAGGCCGCGGATGCGGGCTTCCAGCCCGGCCGGCTGGATCTCGACGTTGTCGCCGACGCGCAGCTCGCCGCCGACGAGGGTGCCGGTGACGACGGTGCCAAAACCGGTCAGGCTGAAGACGCGATCGATGGGCAGCCGGGGGCGACCGCTATCCGGCCGGGAATCGGTCTCCCGGAGCCGGGTAACGAGGGCCTGGCGCAGCTGGTCAATGCCGGCGCCGGTGCGGGCGGAGACGGGAATGATGGGCGCGCCGGCCAGGACGGTTCCGGCCAGGGTGTCTTCCAGGTCAAGGATGACCAACTCCAGCCAGTCTTCTTCTGTTACCAGGTCTGTCTTGGTGAGGGCGACGACGCCGCCGGGGATCTGGAGCAGATCGAGGATGGCCAGGTGTTCTCTGGTCTGGGGCATAACGCCCTCGTCGGCGGCGACGACGAAGAGGGCCAGGTCAATGCCGCCGACACCGGCCAGCATATTTTCGATGAAATCGCGGTGGCCGGGCACGTCGACGATGCCTACTTCCTCCAGCTCTCCATTTGTTTCCAGATTGAGCCAGGCAAAGCCGAGATCAATGGTCATCTCCCGTTCCTTCTCTTCGCGAAGGCGGTCGGGATCGATGCCGCTGAGGGCTTCGACGAGGGTCGATTTGCCGTGGTCAACGTGTCCTGCGGTACCGATTACGTGCATAGCGTGCTAACGGTCATGGGATATGTATGGCTTGTTTCCAGGTGGAAGCTAGAGCTCGTCTTCGACCGGGACAATGGTGGGCTGGCGGCGACGGTTGGGATCATTGTCAATCGTTTTTTGTACCTCTTCCTGCCAGATACGGGGGATCTGCTTGACGGCGTCGGCCTGGGCGGTCTGGATGCGCCACATCTTCTCCTGCTCCTTGTTCAATTCGTCGAGCATCTCTTCTATCCCGGCCAGGTCCTCGCGCAGGCGACGCTCGTGCCGGTTGGAGCTGGCCAGACGTTGGTCGACATCAACTTCGAAGTTTTTCCAGCGCTTGTTGTGTTCGGTGACGAAGGTGTCCCAGCGCTGCTGCATCCGGCTGGCTTCTACCCGGGCGAGTTCGCCGGCTTCCCGTTGTTGCTGTTCGATCTGTTTCTGCCATTCGGTGAGGGTTTGCAGAGCCATCTTCGCCTCTTTGTATAGATCGGAGAAGGTGACCCACTGCCGGGCGTAGCTCTGCATGACGTCTTCCTGCTCGTCCAGCATCCGCTCCCAGTTGTTGAGGCGCTGGTTCCGTTCATATTCGCCCAGTTGAACCTGTTCGGACCAGGTCTTAATGGTCTTGCGCAGCTCATTCTGGTTTTCGACGAGGGCAGAGAGATCGGCCTCCAACTTGTTGAACTTGTCGCCGAGGATGTCGAGCCGGTTGTAGAGGGGTTCCCAGCGCTTGCTGATTTCGACCAGGGTTGCCTGGATGTCGGAGAGATTGCGGCTGTTCTGGTTCTCCGCTTCTTCCAGGTAGGCGAGGTCATTGCCCCAATTCTCGATCCGATTCTCGATGGGGGGGATGCGATTCTGGAGGACACCGATGAGGTTGGCCAGCCGGGCTTCCTCGGCCTGGCGCAGCTCCATTTCATTCTGGAGACGGGCGATGGCGGGGAGTTCCTTGCGAATGGCGGCGATTTCGCGGGCGTTGACTTCGTGCTCTACGCGCCGCCGCCGCTCCAGTTCTTCCTCAGTCTGGATCCGACGCTGATCGTACTGCTCGATGAGGGAGACTACCTCGTCTTTGAACTGGGCGAGCTGGGCATCGACCCGGGGCAACCGGGCGACCTGAGAGGTGACGTTGGCCAGGCGCTCTTCTACCTCCTTGATGCGCTGGCTGTGCGTATCGCGGTCGCGCTCGCGAATTGCCAGTTTCTTCTCCAGCTCGGCAATGCGCTTATTGGCGTTGCGCCGCTCCTCATCGATCCACTCGAGGCGATTGCGCAATTCTTCTACTTCTGATGTGGTGACCTTATCTTTTGCCATAGGTATCCCTTTGGTAGAATGGAGATTGGAGATTGGAGATTAGAGACTGTAGGCATGGCGGAAATGAGGGCGTTTGTCTCTAGATGTTTCTCTCGATATTAATCTGATATTTGCATGGTTCAGGCATTATATGCAGAAATGGCGAAAGGGAAAAACGCGAAGAGGAGGAGTTGCCAGTTTCTAATATAGGCGGTCCCGGTGGGAGGGGTCTGGATCTACCTGATCGTGCCGGTTCAGAAAAGATATTATTCGTGTAGTCATCGAGGAGAAGAGGATGGGCGGTTCTAAAGGCCTCGGCTATACTGTGGCTTATGCAGATTGGAATTGACGCACGTCTCCCATATTACCGGATGGGGGGGATCAGCCAGTATGTTTTGCACCTGCTGGCAGCATTGGCGGAAGTGGACAAAGCGAATGAGTATCTGGTGTTCCAGAGCCGGAAGGATGGGCGCAGTTACCGGCCGGAGCAGGGGAACTTCCAGCGGGTAGACGCGTGGACGCCGTGCCACCATCGTTGGGAGCGTTGGTTGCTGGGGGCGGAGGTGCAGGTACGCCGGCCGGATCTGTTTCATAGTCCCGATTTTATTCCACCGGGATTTGGGGCGAGGCGGCGGGTGATCACGGTGCATGACCTGAACTTCCTTTACTATCCGGAGTACCTGACGCCGGAAAGCAGGGGCTACTACCGGGGTCAGATCGGGTGGGCGGTGAGGGAGGCCGACCGGATCGCGGCGGATAGCGAGCACACGCGGCAGGATTTGATCGAGCGGCTGGGGGTAGCGCCGGAGAAGGTCAGACGCATTTACCTGGCGGCAAACCCGATCTACCACCAGACGCCGCCGCCGGCGGCGGTCGCGGAGACGCTGGCCGCGTACAGCCTGCCACGCGGTTTTCTGCTCTTTGTGGGGACCCTGGAGCCGCGCAAGAATGTGCCGGTATTGCTGGAAGCGTATGCTCTGCTGAGAGAGGAAGCGCAGGTCGGCCTGCCACTGGTCCTGGTAGGGGGAAAGGGATGGTTGTATGAGGAGATTTTCGAGAAAATCGAAGGGCTGGGGCTGAGTGGGTCCGTGCGCCATTTGAGCGGTGTGAGCGATCAGATGCTGGCCCACCTGTATCACGCGGCCGGGGTGCTGGCGTTGCCTTCCCATTACGAAGGGTTCGGGTTGCCGCCGTTGGAGGCAATGCATTGTGGCTGCCCGGTGGTGGTGAGCGAGCGGGGATCGTTACCGGAGATTGTGGGGGAGGCCGGGATTGTGTTGCCGCCGGATGACGTTCCCGCCTGGGCCGAGGCGCTGGCCCGTCTAATTTCGGATAGCGAGCATAGAGAACGGATGATCAGCAGAGGACGGGTGCAGGCGGCGCGCTTTACGTGGGAAGAGACGGCGGCAGAGACCCTGGCCTTATACAGGGAAGCGGCGGAGGTGTAGCCAATGGATATGGCCGAGACGAAGCAACGGCGGATCTTGATGTTGACGCCTCAATTACCGTATCCGCCTCACCAGGGAACGAGCCTGCGCAACTACCACATTATCCGGGGGCTGGCGGAGCAAAACGAGGTGCACCTGCTGAGCCTGGTGGAAACGAACCAGACGGCTTCGCCGGGAACGATTGGGCCGTTGCTGGCGCTGTGTGCCAGCGTACGCACGGTGCCGGTGCCGGAGCGGACGACGGCGCAGCGATTATGGCGAATGGCAACGGACAGGCGGCCGGATTTGGCCCACCGGCTGCAGAGCGGGCTCTTTGACGTGATGCTAAGGCAGTTCCTGCTGGGCGAACGGTTTGACGTGGTGCAGGTGGAGGGGATCGAGCTGGCACGGGCGATGCCCCTGGTCCGAGAGGTCAGCCCGGGGAGCAAGGTTGTGTTTGACGATCACAATGCCGAGGCAGCGCTGCAGGCGCGGGCGTTCCACACCGATCTACGAGAGCCCCGGCGCTGGCCGGCGGCCGCTTACTCTTTGATCCAGAGCCTGCGTCTACGGCGGTATGAGGCGGAGGCGTGCCGGGCGGCGGATGCGGTGACGGCGGTGAGCGAGGCGGATGCGGAGATCTTGCGGGGATTGGTCCCGGGACTGACGGTGACGGTTATTCCAAACATGATTGACGTGGGCGATTATGCCCGGCCGGTGGCCGGGGAGGTGCCGCAATTTGACGTGGTGTTCAGCGGCAAGATGGATTACCGGCCGAATGTGGACGCGATGCTGTGGTTCGGGCGGGAGATCTGGCCACGGATCGTGGCGGCCCGGCCGGGGACAACGTGGGCAATTGTGGGCCAGAAGCCGCACGCGCGGCTGGCGTGGCTGGCGGAGGAGCCGGGGGTGACGGTGACCGGCCGGGTGGACGCGATCCAGCCGTACCTGGCAGGGGCCGGCGTCTATGTGATGCCGCTGCGGATGGGGAGCGGGACGCGGCTGAAATTGATTGAGGCGATGGCGGCGGGGAAAGCGCTGGTCAGCACGCCGTTGGGGGCGGAGGGTTTTCCGGTTTCGGATAGTGAACAGATTGTGCTGGCCGCGGAGCCGGAGGAATTTGCCGGAGCGGTGGTCGCGCTGCTGGCAGATGACGCGCGGCGGGCGCGGCTGGGGGCGGCAGCCCGGGCGTTTGCGGAACGGTATGATTGGCGGCGGGTGGTGCCAGCGTTTGAGGAGGTCTATGATGCAGTGGGCGGTGGGTAGTGGACAGTGAACAGTGGGGAGTGGACAGTGGGGGTGCTTGTTCAGGTGTTGAGCAGTGGCTATTATAACTGGTGTGTTCCAATTTTGAGCCCAATTCTTCAGGAGAGGTTTTTCCATGACAGGCGGATTTGAATTATTGCGCGAGCAGTCTATTCCCGAGATTAATGCCCGGGGACGTCTCTACCGGCACCGGCAAACGGGCGCCGAATTGCTGGCCCTGAGCAACGACGATCCAAACAAGACTTTCGGCGTTGCCTTGCGGACGTTGCCGGAAGATGATACGGGTTTGCCCCACATCCTGGAACATAGCGTTCTGGGGGGCTCAGAGAAGTACCCGGTGAAAGAGCCGTTCCTGCAACTGGTAAAAGGCTCGCTGGCAACGTTCATTAATGCGCTGACGTTTGAAGATTTCACGGCCTATCCGGTGGCGAGCCAGAATCTGCAAGACTTCTACAACCTGGTGGACGTTTACCTGGACGCGGTCTTCCATCCTCTGCTCAGCCGGCACACCTTTGAGCAGGAAGGGTGGCATTTTGAGCTGGAGGAGGAAGACGGCCCGCTGGCTTACCGGGGGATTGTCTACAACGAAATGAAGGGGATGCACGCCACACCGGATTACACGTTGGGCATGGCGACGATGCGCGCCCTGTTCCCGGACGTTGGTTACCGCCATGATGCGGGGGGCGACCCACGGCACATGCCGCAGCTCTCTTACGAGCAGTTCCGCGAGTTTCACGCGAGGCACTACCATCCGGCGAACGCGCGCCTGTACCTGTACGGTGACGTGCCGCTGGAGGAAACGCTGGTGCGGCTGGACGATTTTCTGAAGAATTTTAGCGAGGGCGAGGCGGCAGCCCCAATCCCGCTGCAGCCGGCTTTTGAGGCACCGCGGCAGGTCCAGGCACCATATCAGGCGGGCGAGGATGATGGCCAGGCAGGGCATTACGTGCAGGTGAGCTGGCTCCTACCGGAGACAACGGATCCGGTGCAGGCGCTGGCGCTGGCGGTGCTGCAGGAGGGGCTGCTGGGCTCGCCGGGGAGTCCCCTGCGCCGGGCGTTACTGGATGCGGGGCTGGGAGAAGATGTGCTGACGGGGGATAGCTGGGCGCATACGCGGCAGCCGCTGTTTGCGGCCGGGCTGCGGGGCGTTGATCCTGAGAAAGCGGATGAGGTAGAGCCGCTAATTCTGGAGACATTGGAGGACCTGGCAGAGGAGGGGCTGGCGCCGGAGACGGTGGCGGCGGCCGTGAATACGGTGGCCTTTCGCCTGCGCGAAAACAACCCCGGTGGCTTTATGAACGGGCAGCGGGGCCTGATCCTGATGTTCCGCTCTCTAAACCGCTGGCTGTATGATGGCGATCCATTTGAGGCGCTGGCCTTTGCGGAACCGCTGGCCGAGCTTCAGCGGCGATTGGACGCGGAACCGGCGTATTTGGAAGGGATGATCCGGGAGCATTTGCTGGAAAACGCACACCGGGTGACGGTGACCCTGGAGCCGGAGCCGGCGCTGGGAGAGGCGCTGGCGGCGGAGGAGCGGGCGCGGCTGGCGGAGACGGAGGCGACGCTGGCGGCGGAAGAGCGGGCGGCGATCCGCGAAAATACGCGGGCGTTGCAAGCCCGCCAGAACACGCCGGATAGCCCGGAGACGCTGGCCACGCTGCCGATGCTCTCGCTGGAAGACCTGGAGCGAGAGGCACGGCAGATTCCGCACGAAGAGATGGAAGTGGCCGGCACCCGCGTGTTCCTGCACTCGTTGCCGACCAATGGCATTCTTTACCTGGATCTGGGGTTCAACCTGCGGGCGCTGCCGGATGAGCTGCTACCCTACGCCGAGCTATTCGGCCGGGCCCTGCTGGAGATGGGCACGCACGAGGAGGACGTGGTGGCCATCAACCAGCGCATCGGGCGGGCCACCGGGGGTATCGAGCCGGAGCTGTTGGCCAGCAGTTCATTGGCGGAGGACACGCCGGGCCCGGTGTGGTTATTCCTGCGCGGGAAAGCGATGGTTGAGCAAACGGATGATCTGCTGGCAATCCTGGCCGATGTGTTGCACGACGTGAACCTGGACGATGCCGATCGCTTCCGCCAGCTTGTGCTGGCGGAGAAGGCCCGGCGCGAAGCTGCCTTGCTGCCCAACGCGCACCGGGTGCTGATCGGGCGATTGCGTGCACACTTCGACGATGCGAGCTGGGCCGAGGAGCGGTTGCAAGGATTGGAGAGCCTCTTTTTCCTGCGTTCCCTGGCGGAGGAAATCGAGGAGGATTGGCCGGGGGTACGGGCGCGGCTGGTAGCGGTGCGCGCGGCCCTGCTCAATCGCAAGGCGATGCTGGCCAACGTTACCGTCGACGAAGTGGCGTGGCCGGATGTGCGGGAGATGCTGGCCGGCTTCCTGGAGAAGGTGCCGAACAACGCGTTCTCACCCATTTCCTGGAGGCGTCCTGAGCTACCACGGCGGGAGGGGTTCGCGGTTCCCAGCCAGGTCAACTACGTGGCGAAAGCGGCGCCCCTTTATAGCCTGGGTTATGAACGGCACGGCGCGGCCCGCGCCGTCGCGCGCTACCTGACGACGACCTGGTTGTGGGAGAAGATCCGGGCGGAAGGCGGCGCCTACGGGGCACCTGCTTCCTTTGAACCGCTTTCCGGCATCTTTGCTTTTGCGTCTTACCGGGATCCGAATCTGCAGGCGACGCTGGACGTGTATGACGCCAGCGGGGAGTTCCTGCGGCGGCTGGAGATGGACGAGGCAGAGCTGGACAGAGCGATCATCGGCGCGGCCGGTGACCTGGACCCGGCGCGGCTGCCAGACGCCCATAGTTATGCCAGCCTGGCCCGGGCTCTGACCGGCTTCGACGATGCGCGCCGGCAGCAGGAACGGGAGGAGTTGCTGGAGGCGACGGTCGCCGATTTCCAGGCGTTTGCGGCGCCGCTGGAGGCGCTACGCGATGCGGGCCATCTGGCGATTATTGGCTCGGAGGAGCAGTTGCGCGCACTGGACGAAGCACACGGGGGTGAGTGGTTGACGATCCGGCGCGCGCTGTGATGGGATGAGGTGAGGAAGCGACGATGAGGCCTATAATCCTCGGAAGAGCCGAAGAGTTGGAAGCACTCGAGAAGGCGTTGACCCAGACGAGGGAGGGTCATGGCGGTTGTGTCGTGGTTTCGGGCGAAGCGGGGGTGGGAAAAAGCAGCCTGCTGGCCACTGTCCGCCGCCGGGCGGAAGCAGCCGGATGGCAGACGCTGGAAGGACGGTGCTTCCAGCAAGACCGGTCCGTACCCTACGCCCCCCTGGCCTTTATGCTGCGGCGTTTTCTTAGCCAGCGATCACGAGCGGAGATGCAGGCAGCTCTGGGTGAGGCTGCGGGCGACCTCCGCCGGATCCTGCCTGAATTAGCGCCGGAAAGCGGCCCGGGGGAAGCGGAGGCAACGCTGGCCCCCGAAGCCGAGAAACGCCGTTTCTTTGACGCGCTGCGGCAGTGGTTGTTCCGGCAGGCGGGCACAGCACCCTTATTGCTGATGGTCGAGGACGTGCACTGGAGCGATGACGGGAGCCTGGAGTTCCTGCTGTTTCTCGCGCGCCGGCTAGGCGGCCAACAGATGGTGTTGTTGTTGACCTACGCCCGTCCACTGTTACAGCCGGGCCTGACCGAACTGATGACCAGTCTCGACCGGGAGCCTGGCGCTTTCGAAATGACCCTGGCGCCGCTTAAGCGAGCGGACACGGAGGAGTTGATCGCGCGGCTCCTGGAAAGGGCGGGCCGGGTACCGGTCTTCTTTGTGGACCAGATCTATGATCTTACGGGCGGCAATCCCTTCTTTGTGGAGGAGATCATCGCCTCGCTGGTTGCCAGCGGCGAGATACCCCCGGCGGCCGGGCAAGGGCAGCGCGACCGCTCATTTAAGCTCAGGATTCCGCGGAGTATTAAACGGCTTGTACAGCAACGGCTCCAGGGATTAAGCCGGGACGCCCGGCACACGGCCGATCTGGCCGCTATCAGTGGGCGGGCCTTCGACTTCTCTATTCTGCAGCTGTTGACCGGGTTTGGGGAGCAGCGCCTGCTGGCGGCAGTAAAAGAGCTAGTCGCTGCCCAGCTTGTGGTGGAAGAATCGGCGGAACAATTTGTCTTCCGCCACGCGCTGACGAGAGAGGCCTTGTATGATCGCCTGCTCATTCGCGAACGACGGGCTCTGCACCAAGAGCTGGCTGAAACGATCGAAGAACAGTATGCGGGGGGGCTCGACGCTTATCTATCTAATCTGGCGATCCATTATTTTGAGGCCGGGATATGGCCGAAGGCGCTGGCCTACGGGCGGCAGGCGGGGGAAAGGGCCCAGGCGCTCTATTCGCCACGGGCGGCGGCAGAGCATTTTACCCGGGCGATAGCAGCAGCGGAAAAGATCGGGGACGCGTCCCTGTGGACGCTTTACCGCCTGCGGGCGCAGGCCCTTAACGTGGCGGGTGACTTTGACAAGGCGCAGGCCGATTTCGAAGCGGCGTTGGCAGCGGCACGCGCGGAGCCGAAGCAAGCGGCGGAGTGGCAGTTGCTGCTGGATCTGGCCCAGGTCTGGGTGGAGCGGGATGATGCCCGGGTTGGCGAGTATGCGGAGCAGGCGCTGGCGCTGGCGCGGGAGCTGGGACAGGAAGCGGCGATCGCGCAAAGCCTTAACTGGCTGGGGCACTGGTATCTGCGCACCGGCCGGTGTGAGAATGCGCTGGCGTATCACCAACAAGCGCTGGAGATCCTCGAACCTCTTGATGAACCGCAGGCAGTGACCACAACCCTGGAGCTATTGGCGACGGCCCACAATTGGTGCGGCAGCCATGAAGTGGCAGCGACCGCTTACGAGAAGGCGATTGCCGTGCTGCGACGGCTAGACGACCGGCAGAAGCTGGCAAGTAGTCTGATCTTCCGCAACGTGTTAACTCTGGACGTGGGGCAGCTGCGGGAGGCAGAGCGAATTGCGCGCGAAATCGGGTGGCGCAGCGGAGAGGCGTTTGCGCTGACGCAGTTGGGCAACACGCTGGCGCTTAAGGGCCGGTTTGGCGAGGCTTTGCAGGCAATGGAGCGTGGGCTGGCGATCGCCGAGGAGATCGACCACCTGGAGCGGCGGAATAACGCGACCCTCAGCCTGGGTTTCTTGTATGGGCGGCTGCTGGCACCAGGCCCGGCCGGGCGTTATCTGGAGAAAGGGCTGGCGCTGGCGAGAGAAATGGGCTCGGCATTTCACAGCTTCACCGGCGCGAGTTACCTGGCGGCGGTATACCTGCTGGAGGGTCGAATCGACGATGCCCAGGCATTATTGGGGAGCCTGCCACAGCTACCCGAGCAGTGGGGGCCTATTTTGCTGGCGGTGAGGACGGCAGAGATTGAGGTGGCGTTGGCCAAGGGAGATGTGGGCCGGGCCGTAGCGTCCGGGGACGCCCTGCGACGGCTGGCACGGGAACCAGAGACGCTGATGGGCATGGTTGGATCGAGCTATAGCTGGTTCCTACGCCGGTACGCCGAGGCGTTGACGCTGGCAGGACGGCCGGAGGACGCCGAAGTTGGGCTGCGAACGGCACAGCAGATGATGGAGAAGGAAGAGATCGTCACCGAGTTGTGGCGGATCAAACGCACACAGGCTCGTCTCTACGAGGCGACCCGCCGCCGGCAAGAGATGACCAAAGCGAGGGCGGAGGCAGGCAACCTCGTGCGAGAAGTGGCCCAGAACATTCCGGAGGATCGCCTGCGCGAGAACTTCCTCCGGCGCGCCTTGCAGACGTTGGAGGGGCGGCATGTCCAGCCCGGTCGTGCCCGGCGGGGAAAAAAGGTTGCGGCCGAAAAGGAGATCCTGCTCACGCCGCGCCAGCGAGAGGTCGCGGCGCAGGTGGCTCTGGGCAAAAGCAACGCGGAGATTGCGGACGCCTTGTCCGTGACCACCAAAACGGTCGAGGCCCACGTCAGCCGCATTCTGGCCAGATTCCAGTTCACCTCCCGGGCCCAGATCGCCGTCTGGGCAGTGGAACATGGCTTGAAACCGCCTGGCTAACCGGTCAGGTTGAACTGACGACGCGCTTAGCGGGCGGTCCAGTTAGCGGAAGCAGGGGGCGACTGCTCTGCCCCAGAGAAATCAGGGTAGTCTCGCGTGCAATTGTAGGGTTTTCCCCAATGACAAAGGTACTAGAAGGTTCTATACTATTATAGACCATATCCAGCGTTTCATTCGCTATCCAGTTAAAGGTCACTGAAATCCACAATCAACACGAGAGAGAACATCCTCTACCTGACAGTAGCCTACCGGGCTGGGTTACCTGCGGCTTTCACACGAAGGTGCTCCCATGGCAGATCGATTAGCTCTCACCATAATTCGAACCAAATGTATCCCTGGGAGATGGAAGGATGTTAAGACAACGCCATGGTCGCCACGCACGCCGCCTATTGTCAATAGCCCTTCTGGTCGCCGCCGCTTTCTGGCTGGCCCGATTTGGCGGGGCGACCGGTCACGATCCGCTTCAGAATGCACGGCGCCTGGTAGCCGACGCGGGATCTTATCGCGTCACCGCCGATATCGAGCAAAATTTTACACCGCGCCCCCTCCCTGAGATGATCGGTCGCAAGGGGGAGCGCGTGGTATGGCATCTGGAGGGCGATGTCGGGGGCCAGAACTACGCGGTCATCGAACTGGCCCTGGCAGGGCAATACGCCAGTGCGCCGCCGGTGCAGGTGATACAGAATGGCGACGCGTTCTTCCTCAATGCCAACGGTCGCATTGACAGACTGGAGGGGGAAAACCCGCTCTCGACGGTTGCACCCACTGTTGAATTTCTAGAATATCTCGAAGGGGCGAGAGATGTGGAGGAGGCGGGATCGGCCGAGATTGGCGGCGAGCAATTCACGAAATACACCTTCCAATTTGACGGCGCCCAATACGGACAGTACCTCGCCGCCAAGCAGGAGCGCAACAGCGAGGGGCCGCTCCCACCCGGCGCGACCTACGCCGCGCCCGAGGTGGTGCGCCGCATGAGCGGCACCGGCGAGTTGTGGCTCGACGAAGCCGGCCTGCCGCGCCGCCAGTCGCTGGTCATCGATATGCCGGCCGCCAATGCCTACTACGACGGGCGCATGACGCTTACGGCCGATTACCGCAATTTTGCCGAAGCCCCGCTGCCGCCGGTGGTGGTCGAGGACGGCGCGGGCGGCTGGCATATTCCGGAGTTGTTTGCCGGCCGTCCGTCCGAGTCGATCTTCGAGGAGATCGATGCCGTCGCGGCGACGACGGTCGACGCGGGTCCTGACGCATCCCGTTCGCTGGCGCTGGTTCTGTTACTCGCCGCTTTTCTGGTGTTCGCCCGCTTCTACGTCCGCCGGCCAGCGCGCGCCTATCGCTGGATCATCCTGCCGATCGTGGGTAGCATGTTGCTCAGCCCGGTGCTCAGCTCGGTGCCCTATCGTCTGTTTGCAGCGCGCCAGGCCGAGGCGGCCGAGCGCGCCGCCGAGAACGTGCAGAACAGCCCGCTGCTCCACGCGCTGGGCATTAACAACGCCGCCGACGGACTGTCTCCAGCCGCGCCCAGCGCACAGAGGAGTGCTTCTTTGGAATTGGCGACAGCGTCATTTTCGCCGGTCGCCGGCATGGCCGGCCAGGAGGCGGGTGCCACGACCGCCGGCTGTGGGGCGGGCGAGAGCAGCATCGACGCTGACGGCGACGGACTTACTGAATTTGTCGAGAATTGCATCGGCACTTACGATCTGCTCGCCGACAGCGATCTCGACCTGATCACGGATACGGTCGAAATCGAGGGTTTCGCCTTTGCCGGTTTACAGTGGGTGACCGACCCGCTCAAGGCGGACAGCAATGACGATGGGCTCAACGACAGCGTCGAGTGGGTCCAGCCGGCCGGCAGCGCCCCCTTGTGGGATATGGACGGAGACGGCCAGCCCAACCCCTGGGACGAGGACAACGACGGCGATGGCGTGCCCGACGACATCGACCTCTCTCCCTTTCAGGTCAGCGAAGTGCACCAGTCGGCCGCCCTCTCGATCAGCGGTGATCCCGGCGACGACTACGTCTATGTCGAGATCCAGTTGCAGCCGGAAAACGCCGACCACATGCGCTACGCCCTTTCGCCCCTGGACTGGCCGGCCGACGCGCGCGGCACGCTGCAAGACCTGGACGACTCTCCGGCGGATTTGCAACTGGTCCCGTATCTGGAGGCTTATTCGACGGCCGCCCCCGGCGACGCGCTCGCCGAGCGCTACGGCCTGCTGGTAAGCGGCGACGACCAGAGCGGGTACCTGATCAGCATCCCGCTGCTGCCGCTCGGCGTGGAGGCGGTGCACGCCTTTTACGGCAAAGTTGCCTTGGCGCCCGGCGATTTTACGACCGTCGACTGGGAGTGGTCGCGCCTGACCTGGCATGTCGTCATGCAGAACGACTTCTGCGGCGAAGAACAGTGCGCCTCGCCACGCGTCGCGCCGATCCACTATTACTACGAGCCGTTTCGCATCACAGGCATGCAGGTCGCGCGCAGCGGCGAGATAGAGTTGGGCGTGTTTTCAACGCCCCAGACCCCGACGGAGGATCGCGCTCTCTTCCAGTTGATGGAGGGATTGAGCGCTACTTATCTCGCGGCTGAAGGAGTCGAAAATCAGGCAACCGGCCGCTCGGCGCTGGCGGAGATCATGTCTCGCTTCCGCAATCCGGTCGCGCCCTATAACGGTACGTGGGGCATCGAGACGCCGATGGCGGTATTCGACAGCCCGCTGCGCTATGCGCACCGCGACGCGCTGACGGCGAACTTTGGCAACGAGCTGAGTAGTTATCTCGACACTCACTTTCCAGATGCGCAGTACGAACAATTTTGCGCGGGCGCCGACGGCGTCCAATTCCGTTGTGCGTCGGTCGTGCTCGCCCAGCAGGCGCGCCACGGCGTGACCCCCGGTATCGATTTGCGTAGCGAAGCGCGCACGTTCCTGTTGCCGGCCGGCGAAGGGCATGACACGACGGTGCAGAGTCTGGTTGCGGCCGTCGACCTCGCTGCGATCGACGTCGCCCTGGTGCGGGAAGCGCAGTTGCAGATGTTCGAAAATCTCGAAGGGCGCTGGCAGCCGGCGAGCGATTCGCGCATGATGGAGATCGTCGAAGACCGCTACGCCGGGCGCTGGAACCAGCTGGCCCAACAAACACAGGCTATTTATCCCTCCGTTGCGCCCATCCTCGTCCACTTTGGTGCCTATGCCGGCTATTTGATCTACCGTGCCGGCTTCCAGAGCGTGATCGCTTTGAACGGGACGCCCCTCGTCGTCGCGGTATCTGCGGACAGCGCGCTGACCCAGGATCGCGCCATCGTCGGCAGCGATCTGCCTGACGCGGCCAGTGTTGCCCTGGAAAACGCCGGTCTCACCGAGCAGGTGGAAGTCGGGGGCGCCACGGTTGACGTCGCGCTGTTGCTGGGCGACACTTTGCTGTCGGCCTGGGGCGACATCGGTCTCCTCATTACCAAGATACTCCTGCTGGTCGAGGAACCCGCGGATACCGTGGCCGGCCAACGGTGGAATACGGGCAATGCGGTGGCGGCCGGAATTGCTCTGATCCTGTCGCTGACCTTTGCGACCATAGCCTTTGGTTTCTCGGTTGCGCAACTGGCCTGCGCCGCAAAAGAAGCGCGCGGGGACGGCCAGTGCGATGAGCAGGCCCTGCAGGCCGTCGAGAAGACCGGTACCGCCATCAATGGCGCCAGCGCGGCGGCGAGTGTCGTCTTCGCTGCGCTCGCCATCGTCTTTGCCGTCCAATCCGCTGCGGGCGCGGGCGTCAGTGCCACGGCGGCCGCTGTCGGCATCGTCTTTTCGGTCGTTGCCATCGTCATCGCCGTAATCATGCTCGTCGCCACGCTGGTCCTCATCTGGGTGATGTTTGCCCTGCTCGTGACCTCGACCAGCAGCCAGATGGCCATCGATACGGCCGTCGGCCAGGCAGTCGCCGGGTCGTTGGTTGCCGTCCTCGTCTTTCTCATCACCTTCATCGTCGGGGTCGTCACCATTGTCGTGCTTGCCCTGGCGATTGCCGGCGTGCTTACCGCCGCTACCGCCGGCTGGTTCCTCGTCGCCATCGCCGTCATCGGCCTGGTGCTGGCCGTGATCATCCTGATCGACGTCATCTTCGGCCTGATCATGCTGGGGGTGACCGGCAAATACCAGAACGTATCGACGGCGTTCTTTAACTTTCTGGCCGACTTCTTCTCGCAGACGACGTTGCTGACATCGCTGGAGGATAGCGCCTTCCGCGGCACCGGCACGACCTATGCGCCCACCAACAGCTTTATGCGCGCCACCGGCGCTGCGGTTGGTAACGAATTCCTCGTCGACGACTACTTCGGGGCCTATCTGACGACCGACGGCAACGACGGCTACGATTTCTTTGACAACAATTTACCTCGCGTCGTCAACGGCGACGGCGGCGATCTGCGCCGCTCAGGGGCGGCCGCCTGGTACGAAGGCGAGTCGGTGCGCCGCCTGGCCGGCGACGCGGTGACCGTCGAGTCGGTCGCCATCGCCAGCGCCGACAACAGTTTCCCGGGTGCGGGCTTCGACGTCAGCCAGAATGCGCGCTGCACTGAGCCATTCGGCGACCGGCGTCATTGCGATTCCGACCTCGGCATGCGCTACACCTTCGTGCAGGCGATGCGCAACGCGCCCCTGATTGTCGATACAAAGGTCGCCGTCGAACTGCGCTACGAATTGTGCGTCTTCAACCTTATCGGCGCCTGCGTCTATAAAGATCAAAAGTCAGAAAATGTCCGGCTGCCCAAAGGGGACCAGAAAGAGGATTACCGTCTCAATCTCTACGTCGACATCCTGCCGGAGACGCTCAGCGAATTCTGGAACTGGGACGAAATCGACAATCCTGACCCGGATGCCGACGGTCTGAGCAGTAGCGAAGAGAGCGCCCTCGGCCTCGATCCGGCGGCCTGGGACAGCGACGGCGACGGCATCTCCGACCGCTTTGAAGTTGAACAGCAGACGCTGCTCGGCCTCGATCCCCAGCATGCTGATTGGGACCAGGACGGCGTCAGCGACCGCGAGGAAGTGCGCAACGGGACCGACCCGCGCGTCCCTGATAGTGACGGCGACGGCCTGACGGACGCCGAAGAGATCGGCCCCGAGAGCGGCTGGATGGTCACCGTACCCACCTCTGGCGACGTGCGCGTCTTCTCGGACCCGCGGCGCCCCGACGCCGACGGCGACTACTTGCCCGACGTGCAGGAGCGCGATTTCGGCCTGAGCCCCTTTGCCGCCAACGATGCCCCCGCCCTGGCGGTGGGCGTTGAGCCGCTGCACTCTAACCCGAATGGCCGCCGCGCGGTCGTCACCCGGCCGGGAGATACGGTGACGACGACCGTTGTCCTGGCCAGCGTCGGCTCCGCCGCCGTCGATCAGCCGCTGACCCTCTGCCTGCCCCCATTCCTCGCCAACGCCCGTGTGGCGCACGAAGGGGGCGACCGGGTTCCCCCGCGGCAGGCGGCGAGCACGTGCGCCGGCTTTGAGTGGCGCTTTGACCAGGCGGTCCTGCAGCGCGGCGAACTGTTTGAGGCGACCCTCCTCGCCGAAGTCGACGGGGGCATCAATAGCTCGCAGCAGGCCGAACTTACCTACAATCTGCTCTATCGGGATACGCCACTGGCCGGCGCCACGACGGTTGTCGTCGACGTGGACGATCCGACCGTCGCCTTCCGCCTACCGGCGGAAGGGCAATTCCTGCGCGGCACCAGCTATGTGGCCGGCGGCGCGGCCGGCGATGCCACCAGCTGGGTCGACCGCGTAGAGGTCGACCTGGGCGCCGGTTATGTGCAGGCCACCGGGCAGAGCCCGTGGGCGCAAACGTGGACGTTGCCCGCCGACGGCGCGTACACGCTCCGCGCCCGCTCGTTCGACGCCGTCGGGCGCCAGTCGGCCGTCGCTGCGCGCTCAGTCATCGTGGACAACACGCCGCCAACCCTCGATACCATCTTCGGGGACGGCGCGCTGATCACCGGCTCCGGCATCACCGTTACCCTGAGCGGCAACGCCGGCGACAACCTGAGCGGCGTCTCCCGCGTCCAGCTGCGCATCGACGGTGCGCCGTGGCAGGAGGTTTCGCTGAGCGGTAACGGCACCGCCGAGACGTGGCGCTTTGCCTGGACGGTGGGAGCTGCTGCCCAGGGTAGCCATGAATTCTTGTTGCGCACCTTCGACCGGGCGGGCAATGTCTCTGCCCTGCTGCAACGCACGGCCGTCGTCGACGTCCTGGCGCCGTCCAGTGACCTCACCGGCCGGATCAGTTCCGCCGAGGTACCCGTCTTCAGCCCGGACGACACCTTGCGCGGCTATGCCAACGAGCGCGGCCACCTGCCGCTGGCACCGCGCCCGGTGGAGCTGGAAGGCGATGTCGACGCGCTCCAGAATGCGACGGTCTGGCTATCGCCGGACAGCATCCTGGACGACGACGCCGGCGTCAGCCTGCTCTGGTTGGGGGACGTCAACGGCGACGGCCTGGGCGATCTGGCCGTCGGCCTGCCCGCCGCCAACGACGGCGATGGCCGCGTCAACCTCTTCTTCGGCCGCACCGGCGACTTCGCCCTCCCTGACGAGGCGGAGCTGCTGTCTGACGGAGATAGCAGCTTTGCCGGTAGTGATGGCGCCGGCCTGGGCGGCACTCTCGCCGCGCCGGGCGACGTCAACGGCGATGGTCTCGCCGACATCCTGATCGGCGATCCGGCCAACAACCGGGTCATTCTGGTTCTCGGCCGGGTCTTCCAATACGGAAAGGAGAGCGTGCTCGGCGACACCATCCGGGGAACCCGCTACACCTTTACCGCGCCGGACGGCTTTGGCCTGGGCAGCTGGGTCAACGCCGCCGGCGACGTCAACGGCGACGGCCGGCGCGACCTATTGCTGGGCGGCAGCGAGCAGGCGGTGCTGATCCTCGGCGACGATATCGCCTGGTTTGGCAATATCGACGTCACCATGGCCGCCGCCCTGACCTTCAACGTCGAGAGCGCCGACCGCCTTGAAGGCGTCGGCGACCTGAATGGCGACCAACTTGACGAGTGGGTCTGGCGCAATGGCTCTGGACTGGTCGTCCAATCGGCCGCCTCCATCGGTGACGCCCTGGCGCCAGAAGCCTTGACTCCCGTCGATCCGGCCCGGAGCCACGCCGTCCTGGCGGCTGCTGCCACCGGCGAGATCGAGCCGCTGGGCGACGTCGACGGCGACGGGCTCGACGACTTCCTCTTCGACGACGGCGGCCTGCCGCGCCTGGTCTACGGCCGGGAAGACGCCGCTTACACGGTGGGGATCAGCTTTGGCTCGCTGGCCCCCGCCGGCTGGCTGGCGGCGCCCGGTGACGTCAACGCCGACGGTCTCAACGACATTGTGATCGGAGCCGACGGTAATCGCGCGCATCTGATTCACGGCGCCGCCGCTCTGCCCGCGACGCCGCCGGTACAGGCGACCATCGCCGGGGTCTCCGGCGCTGCCTCGACCCCCTTCGCGTCCGGCGCCGACCTAAACTGTGACTTCTCTTCCGACCTGCTGCTCTTGCCCGAAGAGGCGGGGATCGAGCAACTGGAAGCAGAGCAGATCGACTTCACCAACGGAGGTACCTACCAGCTCAATCGTCTCCCGCTGGCCCAGCCGGCGGAGGAAAGCAACCGCCGGCAACTGACTGCCGTGGCTGCGGTCGTAGTCCACTTCGTCGACGACGATGGTTTCTGCGACGGCAATACGCCCTGCCACGTCAGCCTCCAGGATGCCATCAATGAGGCTGGCGCCGGCGATACGATCCAGATTCACCCGGGCGTCTACCAGCCGGCCACCATCAGGAACAACGGCGTGACAGTGCGCGGCGTCAACGCCGACGCCGTCTTCGTCGACGCCGCGGGCAGCGGCACAGCGGTGACCGTCGACAACGCGACGGGTGCCCGCCTGGAAGGGATGACGATCCGCAATGCGGAGATCGGCGTTCAGCTGATCAATGCCGGCGACGGCGGGGAGCATGATGCCCACCTCAAGACGCAGGTGCAAAATGTCCTGGTCCACGCTGTCCGGCACGCGGTGAGCATGGACCGCACCAGCACGTTGCAGGTTGACGACAGCACATTCGCCGTGAACGGCGCCGGCGAGGCCGTGCTGGTCACCGGCGAGGCCGATCCGGAATATCTGCCCACGTTTTCCCGGATGAGCGCAATCCCCGGGGGCGGCATCGGCAGCTCGGGGGACCTGTTCATCAACAGCGTGCGAACGACCCTGGTCGCGCCCAGTGCGGCCAGCGATCCGGCCGTCTACAACTACAATATCGCCGGCGATAGCTGGACGACAACTGCCGGCGCCCCGGCCAATATCGGCGACTCGCCCCAGCTCTACCTTTATAACGGCAACACTTTCGGCGTTTTGCGTGGAGCGGATTTCGGCAGCGGCGCCACCCGGTTCGGGCTCGCTTCCCGGGCGCGCATCCGGGCTATTTCCCGCCAGTCGCGGAGCGTTGGTCCGGACCACATCTATGTCGGCGGCCGCTTTGACCAGATCGACGGTACGCCGGCGCGCAATGTCGCCTTCTGGGACGGTGCGCAGTGGCGCCCCCTGGGCGGGGGCGTTGAGGGCAATGAAGTCCACGCTATTGCCGTCGTTGGCACTTTCGTCTACGTTGGCGGCCGTTTCAATAGGGTCGTTCAGCCTGACGGGGCCCGGCTGGCCGTCAGTAACCTCGCGCGCTGGAATACCAGTAGCTTGCGTTGGGACAATGCCAACGGCGCACTGGCTCTGTCCGGCACTGTCTATGCCCTGGAAGGGGACGGAGGCAGCGGCGTTTATGCCGGCGGCGCCTTCGACGAGCCGTCGGGCCCGCCCCGCGGCGGCATCGATGGCCTGCCCTTCGGTGTGCCGGAGCGCTGCCTGCCCAACGATTTCCAGGTCGCGCTGTTTCAGAAACAGGATTTCGGTGCCGATCAGCCCGGCGAATGGTGCCAGATACTGGGTGTCGGCGACTATGGCAACACCAATCCCAACGCGTACGATTTCCCACCCAATGAGCCCCGCTCGATGATCGTCGGCAGCAAGGTGCGCACGATTCTCTACGACAAGGTTGGGTTCGACGGCAACGACGTTACCCTTTCTTCGACGATGGAGAATCTCAACCGGATCAGGTTTGACTACGGCGCCGGGCGAGTCGGCGGCGACCTCGGCTCGATGCGCGTCGTCGTCGACAATTACGCGAGGACCCAGCCGGTTGCCACCTGCCAGCCCAACGACTATCAGGTCGCTCTTTACAACGACGAGAATTACACCGGGGAGTGCTGGCTGCTCGACGCCGGCGAGCACCACAATTCTGACGGCAATGCGCCGTGGCACGCCAAGGCTAACTCGATGGTCGTCGGCGACCTGGTCTACGTGGAGGCCTATAAGAATGTCGATTTTGGGGAGCCCAAGCGGCTCGTGGCCGATACTCGCTTCCGGCTAGACAATCTGCGCTTCGACGGCGGCAGTAATTCGCTACGCAATGACATTCGCTCGCTCAAGGTCGTCGTCAAAGCGTCACGCCATCGCGTCGCCCGCTGGACCGGTTCCGGCTGGCAGTCACTGGACGGCGGCGTCGGCGGCAATCCGCAGGCGGTCGTCTTTGCCCTGGAGCGCCGCTTCGGCACCCTCTACGTGGGCGGCTCGTTCGAGCAAGCGGCGACCCGGCCACAGGGCAACACCAACTTCGCCGCCTGGAACGGCGCAACCGGCGAGTGGAATCCCGCCTCGGCCACCGAGGTTGCGGCGGTCGACGGGCCGGTGCGGGCCATCGCGGCCGCCGAAGGCGCCCTGTTGATCGGCGGCAGCTTCTCCTCCATTGTTCTCCAATCGTCGGGCGGGATTTTGCCGGCCGGCAATGTTGCCTTGCGCACGGGCAGCGGCTGGAACGTCAACCCGCTATTTGGCCTCGACGATACTGTCTACTCGTTGGCCATCGACGGCTCGGGCCGGTTCTTTGCCGGCGGTGATTTTACGGGCCGCCTGAGGCGGTGGAATGGTACTGTCTGGGGCCAACACGAAGGCGGCACCGACGGCACCGTCTTTGCCTTGCATGACGACGACCGTGATCTCTACGCCGGCGGTCGCTTCTCACAGGCGGGTAATGTGGCCAACGCCAACCTCGGCCGCTGGACCCAATCGTACCTGCTCCCTTCTGGCCAGCCCTGGCAGCAGTGGGATAGCCTCAGTTACCATCCCCTCCTCCAGCGATTCGGCGATGCGGTCGAAGGGGCGTCGGGAAACGGCCGGATGTATCTGCTATTTGTCGAGAATGCGCAATTCAAGTTTTATCAGCGCGAGATCCAGTCGGATATCTGGCGCGAACTCACCCCTCCGTCGACCTCGGTCGCGCCTCGCCTGGACGACAACAGCCAGCTTGCCTGGGGAGGCGATAGCCTCTACCTGATGCTCGGCTCTGACGACAGCGCCCGGCAACGGTTCCTGCGCTACGATATCGCCGGCAACCGCTGGCACACTCTCGCTCAACCGCCGTTCAAGGCTATCAACCCGGGCCTGGCGTGGGACGACGGCGATCACGTGTACGTCGCTGCGGCCGGTTCGTCAAATACTCTGCTGGCCCGCTACCAGATCGGCGGCGGCCAGTGGCAGATGCTTGACTCCCTGGCTCCCACGCTGCCCCGCATCCAGGCGGGCAGCAACCTGGTGCGCGCGCAAGATGCGTTTTACCTGACACTCGGCGGCGGAAGCAGCGGGCTATGGCGGATCGAGGTGCCGGACGCGGCGCCGCTGAAGCTGGCGCTGCAGGACACGGTCATTGCCGTTCCCCCGACCACGAGTAACGCCACCTGGCTCGGTTTGGAGCAGACAGAGCCGGTGATGCTCGACTTCGGCTATACCGGCGGCAATGTGGAGCTGGTGGGCGGTCGCGGCACGGATTGGACCCCGCCACCGGGGAACACGCCGGGAGCGACGCGCTACACATACGGACAGGCGCAATTCGCCGACAGCGCGCGCGACGTCTACCGCACCGGCGCCGGGTCGGCGCTCGACGGCGGCTATTACGATTACGTGCCGCCGGCGACCGTCTCGGTTGCCGCTTGCAGCGGCTGTTACAGCAGCATTCAGGCAGCCGTGGACAGCGGCGCGCAAACGGTGCTCGTCGAACCGGGCGTCTACCGGCAACCGTTCTACATGGTCAGCGGACTCTCCGTCTATGGGTCCGGGGCTGAGCTGACAATTATCGAACCGCCCGGCGGCAGCAACGGTGCGCGGCCGCTGGTAAGCGCGGAGGGAATCCGGTCGGGGATGCTCGCCAGAGTGACGCTCAATGGCGCACAGACGAGCGATGGCCTGGTCGTCGAAGACGGCGCACGGCACTTGCGCATCGCGCGTAACATCGTGCGCGACGCCGTCGACGCCATCGTCCTGCGCGGATCGGCGACCGCTACCGAAATTTTCAACAACACGCTGGTCGACAACGAAGGCGGGATTGTCGCCGTGGCCGGGGCCCCGGTCGACGTGCGCAACACGCTTTTCGTCAACCACGACAACGCCGGCCTGAGTTATATGAGCGGCGCGCCCACCAGGCTCCACCGCTACAATGGCTACTTCGGCAATGGGGTCGATCTACGTATCGACGGCGAGGCGGCAGGCGATCCCGGTATCGGCGAGATCTTTGCCGATCCATTCTTTGTCAACCCGCAGAATGACGATTTTCGCCTGGGTGAGAATTCGCCCATGATCGATGCGGGCGATCCGGCCGACCCGGCGCCCCCCGGCGCCAACGGCCGCGCCGATATTGGCTTTGCCGAACACGGTGCCGCGGGCTTC
>JAVVFG010000011.1:0-24887 GCA_032260445.1 Anaerolineae bacterium
GCGAAATCGAGGCCGTAGCCAACCACAAACTCGTCGGGGATATTGAAGCCCAGGTAGTCGAGAGGGACGTCGATCTCGCGCCGTTCCGGCTTGTTGAGCAGGGTACAAATGCGGAGTGAAGCCGGCGCCCGCGAGAGCAGATTGCGGCGCATGTAGTCAAGCGTCCGGCCGCTGTCGATAATGTCTTCGACGATCAGCACGTGTTTGCCGGCGATGTCTTCCTTGAGGTCGAGCACGATGCGCACCGCGCCGCTGCTTGTCGTGCCTGTCCCGTAGCTGGAAACGGCCATGAAGTCGACTTCATGCGGGATGGGCAAGAGCCGGCTGAGATCGGCGAGAAACATGTACGCGCCCTTCAGCACACAAAGGAGCAACAAATCCCCGGTATCCTTATAATCGGCAGCGATCTCCGCTACGAGCTCGTGAATCCGCGATTGTAATGTCTCTTCGTCGATCAGAATCTCAGCGACATCATCCATCAACACATTCTGTACGCTGTTGTTCTCGGCCATCTAGCCCTCGCTTCCATTACGCGCCGGCGCCACCTGGTGGCACTGGCGGCAGCGTGCTTCGTAGACTTCGTCGGCGCCGACCAACACGATGGGATCGTCGTAGGCTGCCGGGTTGCCATCGATCAGCCGCTGCGTCCGGCTGGCCTCCTCGCCACAGACGACGCAGATCGCGTGAATCTTGTCCACGTGCTCGGCGCGCGCGAGCAGGGCGGGCATGGGACCAAAGGGGACGCCGCGGAAGTCGGTATCCAGCCCGGCGCAGATCACGCGCCGGCCGCTGTCGGCCAGCCTCTCGCAGAGCGCGACGATACCGTCGTCGAAAAATTGGACCTCGTCGATGGCGACCACCGTCGTGTCCGGAGCGAGCTGTGCGGCGATGCCGGCCGCGTTCTCAACCGGCTGGGCCTCAAAGTCAAGGCCATTGTGGCTGGTGACGCGGGCAGCATGGTAGCGGTCATCGATGCGCGGCTTATAGACTTCAACCTTCTGCTTGGCGATAACGGCGCGACGCAGGCGGCGGATCAGCTCTTCCGTCTTGCCGCTAAACATACTGCCGCAGATCAGCTCGATGTGTCCGCGACGTTCCTTTCCCATCCTCATCTCCCTCCACAAGAACACCGGCACCGGCCTGGCGCGCCGGTGCCGCAGCAATGTTGGCTCAAATTAAAAGGGCAGGTACATGAAACATCACGCACCTGCCCTCTACTCTAGCGAAAGTTAGGGAAATTACCAGTTAGTCAATGAGCTCTTGCGCGCGCAGAAACTTCTTGATGTCGATAAGCGCGCGCTGTCCGACGCCCATGATCGCCAGCAAAGCATCCTCGCCCTGCTGGTAGCGCTCGAAGACGTCGCCAACGGTGTCCAGACCAGCCTCGCGCAGCGCATTTGCAGCGCGGGTCGGCAAACCGATCTCGTCGATCGAAAGAGCCAGCGGCGATTGCTCTTCCTCTTCCGACTCCTCGGCGGTGATGATGTCTTCGCGGCGCTGCAGCCGGCGCAGGAAGCGCTCCACCTGACCTTCCGTGTCCAATAGGCGCTGTTGCCCGGTGTAGAAGGGGTGGGTGCCTGACCAGATTTCGACGCTGATGCGCGGCTTGGTGGCGCCAACGCGCATCACGACCTCGCCATCGACCACGACCTCAGCCTCGGGATACCATTCGGGATGGATTTCTTCTTTCATCTTAGTTTTCTGCCGGATACACGCTGACGTACTTACGCCCGTAGCGATCTTCGAACTTCACCTGGCCCGCGATCATCGCGAAGATGGTATAGTCCTTGCCAAGCCCAACGTTGCTGCCGGGGCGGTACTTAGTGCCGCGCTGGCGCACGATAATATTGCCCGGGATAACGTGCTCACCACCGTAGCACTTGATGCCCAGACGCTTGGAATTGCTGTCACGGCCGTTGCGGGTAGACCCAGCACCTTTCTTATGCGCCATGATATGTTACTCCTGCTCTTCCTGTCCGTTCACATTAATCTCGTCAATTCGCAGCCGTGTGTACTGCTGCCGGTGACCCTGGCGACGACGATAGCGCTTGCGTGGCCGGTACTTCCAAACGAAGATCTTCTTCCCTTTGTACTGTTCGACCACGGTCACTTTCACAGAAGCGCCAGATACGGTGGGCTGGCCGACCTGGATATCGTCACCATCTGCCAATAGCAGGACATTGTCCAGAACGATTTGCTCACCGACTTCGTGAGGCAGCTTTTCAACGCTGAAAAGGTGCCCTACCTCGGCGCGGTACTGCCGACCGCCACTTTCTACAATTGCGTACACAGTTAACCTCCAAAAAGAACCGGCATTCCATAATGCCGGCATTGACGCTTGTGTATTGGTAGTGTCGGGCGACCAATACACCGGTCCATGATTATAGTAAACGCTGGCGGAAAAGTCAAAGTGACGCGGCGCCGGTAGCGGCCCGCAGCGCCCGTCCTCAGGCGACGCTCACCTCAGGGCGCGCGGCTCATTCCGGCTCGCGCGGCTGGACAGTGATCACCGCTGGCAAGAGGGCGAACGCAGGCAGGTGGAGCACCGGCTGCTCCCCAGCGCCCATCAGCATCATCCCGCTGGAAGGGCCGCCGTCGAGATTGAGGGCAACGTCCAGCGCCAGATCAGAGTGCGCCAGATAGAGGCTCAGTGTGTGCAGGGTAAAGGCGCCGCGGTTGGCGACGAGAAAGAGGACGCGCCCGTCGCGATCCTGGGCGACGACGGTGCGGCGCGCCTGCTGCCCGTCTTCTTCGGGAAAACCCACCACGCCGCCCGGCTTGAGAAGGAGCGGAAAGGATTGCAGGGCTGCCTGCAATGGCTCGGCCGGATCATAGGGCGTAGCGACCAGCGAGCGCACCTGCGGCCCGGCCGGCCCCACGGCAAACATCCCGCCAAAGCCAGCGTAGCTGCTGCCGCTGGCGACGCCATTGCTGATGATCAGACCTGTCGCTAGATATTCTTCGGTATAGAAGCCACCGTTGACGACGAGCAGGGCGCCGGTCTCAGCCTGCCACTGCGGTAACTGCAGAGGCGCGCCAGGGCGGTAGGCAACGCCGAAGGTATAGAAGGCGGGATCGACGCGCAGGACGGTCACCGTCTCCTGCCACACGCGCTCGTCGTCGACGATGTTCAGGGTCCGCTGCTCGAGGCCTGGCTTCAGCTCCTGCCAGCCGCTATCCAGCGGTGGAAGCGTCGCCGTTGGTGCTGGGGTGGCCGATACGACTGCTGGCGTGCTCGGCGGGGTAACGGGCAGCGTGGTCGGCAGCGACGACGGCAGCGCTGAGCTGCTACAGCCGGCCAGCAGTAGCAGCCACACCCGGCGGAGGAGCCAGTTCACGCGGCTCCGTCCTCTAGCACGATGGCGATGCGATGGACGTGTAGATCCAGGGGATCGAGACCGATGGCATCAAGTACTTCATCCGGCCGGCCGGTGGCGCCTGGCTCTAGAGCAAGGCGCAGCGTTAGCTGCCATCCTGCCTGCGGCTCCTCATCTAGCGTCAGATCGTAAACCAGCGGGCGCAAATCATAACGCTTACCCCGCCGCTCTCGCGGCACACTTTCGGTCGCGAGCAGCGCGGCGACGCGCTCGCCAACCGCGTTGCTGTCTATCTCCTCGGGCAGAACGGCGACGTAGGTGGTCTCCACGGTAGCAGCCTGCATCGCCGGGGCATCGAGGGGTACCTCCCACATCTCATAGATGACGATGCCGGGCGCCATGCGGCTCATCAGCTGTCGCTGCGCTTCCTCCGCTTTCACCCTCTCTGTCAGCCAGACGTCGGCGAGCTCCGCTTCGCTGGTGAAGCCGAGCGGCAGGGCTGCCGCAAACTGCAGGCGGGGGCGGCGGTTAAAGCCTTGCGTATAAGCCACCGGCAGCCGCGCCCGGTTGAGCGCCCGCTCGAGGGCACGCGCGAGATCGAGATGACCGATGTAGCGCGCCGGACCAACCTTGCTGAAGCGGAGACGGAGCCGTTGCACGTAGTTTGCCTGCATACGTTAATCCTAACGCGGAATGACTTCCGCGAAAATGAACAGCGACCTTTCTCATCCGATTCTCCGCGCCCGATTGCTGAACGGGGGTAAAGAGTCTTCGCCCTGACCATCGAGCTAGCGTAAAATAGGGATGATGTTGCGGCGTGTTGGTGTTGCCGGTTTTGTGCTTTTGCTTCTTTTGCTGGGCGGCTGCGTACGTCCCGATCCTGACTTGAATGTTGGGGCGACCATGGTGCCTCTGGCGCCACCCCCTGGCATGGGCACGCCGACACCAGCACCTTCGGCGGCAGCCGTACCCGCGGCGCTGGCTGCCGGTGATGCCGACGAGCGTCCCATCCCGCCGACCGAAACGCGTGCCCCGCCCCCCACTCCGGCCCTGCCACCCTACCCCGGCACACCGACACCGGACCCAACCCGGGCCGGCGCCGCAGCTCCCGATGGCACGCTGTACCAGACACACACCGTGTCGGTGGGCGAAACGCTCAACTACATCGCCCAGCGCTACGGCAGCACCGCCGAAGAGCTGCTCGACCTGAATGAGCTTAGCCTTGACGATTATCTGTTTGTCGGCCAGGCGCTGCGGGTGCCGGGCGGCTCCTCGATGGTAGGGCCAAGCTTCAAGGTCCTGCCGGACAGCGAGCTCGTCTATGGTCCGGCGGCGCGCGGGTTTGATATCGCGGCGTTTCTCTCCTACTTCGACGGCTTTCTGCTGCGCTACGTAGAGGAGGTCGAAGGCAGGCCGCTCGATGGGCCGGCAATTATCCAATTGGTGGCAGACCGCTTCAGCGTCAATCCGCGGCTGCTGCTGGCGGCGCTGGAGCATCGCGCCGGCTGGATCAGCCAGGCCCATCCGGCAGAAACCGTCTACCCCATGGGCCGCGTGCGGGAGGGCGCTGAGGGGCTGTACACGCAGGTTGCCTGGGCTGCCGACCAGCTCAACTGGGGCTACTATGGCCGTGCTGAGGGCGGCCTAACCAATGTCAGCGCCGGCGACGTCAGCCTCATGTTTGCGCCCGACATTAACGATGCTACCGCTGGCGTGCAGCGCTGGCTCGGGGCACACGAAGGCGCCAGCTACGATCGCTGGCTGCAAGAGACAGGGCCAACCGGCTTCTTCGCCACGTATAGCAAGCTGTTCGGCAACCCGTTCGCCTACACTGTCGATCCACTTTGGCCCGATGATTTGACGGCGCCGGAGCTGGCCCTACCGTGGGCCGACGGCGAGACCTGGTATCTAACAGGTGGGCCGCACGGCGGCTGGGCCAGCGGGTCGGCGTGGGCCGCCCTAGACTTCGTGCCGCACCACGAACAGCTCGGCTGCTATCCCAGCGACGCCTGGACGCGGGCGATGGGTCCCGGCGTCGTAGTGCGCAGCGACTTCGGCGCCGTCGTCGTCGACATGGATGGCGATGGATACGCCGGGACTGGGTGGGCAATCACCTACATGCACCTGGAAACGCGCGACCGCGTCGCCGCGGGCACGCAGGTCAAAGCAGGCGACCCGTTAGGGCATCCTTCATGTGAGGGTGGCTTTTCCAACGGCACGCACGTGCACATCGCGCGCACCTACAACGGGCGCTGGGTCTCCGCCGATGGGCTGCTCCCCTTTGTCATGAGCGGCTGGCGCTCCGAGGGATTGGGCCGCGAGTATGACGGGCTGCTCGTGCGCGGCGATGAGGTCAAAGAGGCCTGCGAGTGCCGCGACGAGATGAACGCCGTCCCGGGTCGGCCAGCGCCGCGCGACTAGCACGAAAGAAAAATCGGATGTCCTAAAGGACATCCGATTCTGTACTACACGCTAATCGGGGAAAGGCACCTTAACTAGCGTGCCATCAATCGCTTCATAAAGCGCCTGGCGCGCCGCCTCAATGCGTGAGGTGGCCTCCTCAAGCGGCACCAGTGACCGCTCTTTTTCGTGACGCAGCTTCAACTCCACGCCCCCTTCATCCAGGCTGCGCTTGCCGATCGTGACGCGGATCGGCACGCCGATCAGGTCAGCGTCGTTAAACTTCACGCCTGGGCTCTCGTCACGATCGTCGAAGAGCACTTCCATACCAGCTGCCGCGAGCTCCTCGTAGAGCTGCTCCGCTGCCTCAAAGCCGCCGCGCAGGGCTACGAGATGGACCTCGTACGGGGCGACCGTGATCGGCCAGCACAGGCCGTTGTCGTCGTGGTGCGCTTCGGCAGTGCAGGCCAGTAGGCGCCCGACGCCAATGCCATAAGAGCCCATCACTACCGGCCGTGCCGTGCCGTCCTCGTCCACGTACGTCGCCCCCATATCCTTGCTATAACGTGTGCCCAGCTTGAAGATGTTGCCGACCTCGACGCCGCGCGACATGCGCATCGGCGTGCCACATTGCGGGCAAAGATCCCCTTCCTGGGCGGCGGCAATATCGGCGACGACGGCCGCCTCGTAGTCACGCCCGTAGTTGACATTGCGCAGGTGGTAGCCGGCCTCGTTCGCCCCGGCGACCAGGTTGGGTGAGCTGGCAACGCTATCGTCCACGACAACGAGTGCGCCGTCGAGCCCGATCGGCGACGCGTAGCCGGGCACAGCGCCTGCCGCGCTAATCTCCTCGTCGTGCGCCGGGCGCAGCTCCTTCGCCTTGACGGCATTGCTCAACTTGGTTTCGCTCAGATCCATATCGCCGCGCACGACCGCGAAGACGAGGCGCTCGACCTCTTCCTCGCCCTCGGCGAACGTGGCCATCATGAACACCGCCTTCGCCGTGCGTGATTTGGGCACGCCGAGGAAGTCGGCGAGGCCGGCGATCGTCTTCATCTCCGGTGTCGCTACTTTCTCGACCGGCAGCGGCGCTTCTGCATCTGCCGCCGGCTTGCGGAAGGTGGCGATCTGGCGGTTTGCCTGGTAGCCGCAGGCGTCGCACAGCAGGAGCCTATCCTCGCCGATCGGCGTGAGATACATGTACTCGTGGGCCATCGTACCGCCCATCATCCCGACATCAGCTTCCACGGCAATCGTGGGTAAGGCGCAACGATTGAAGATGTTGAAGTAGGCCTGGTAGTGGGCGCGATACTGCTCATCCAGGCCGGCTTCATCGCGATCGAGCGTATAGCTGTCCTTCATCACAAACTCGCGCGTGCGGATCAGACCGGCGCGCGGGCGCGGGTCGTCGCGCCACTTGGTCTGGATGTGGTAGATGATTGCCGGTAGCTGCCGGTAAGACTTGATCTCGCGCCGCACGAGATCGGTGACGACCTCTTCGTGGGTCAGCGCCAGCACCATATCACGGTCGTTCTTGTCCTGGAAACGGCCTAACTCGCTGCCAATCTCGTACCAGCGCCCGGTCTCCTGCCACAGGGTCGCCGGATGGACGACGGGCATGTCCATTTCCTGCCCGCCGATGGCGTCGATCTCCTCGCGCATGATCTGTTCCAGCTTGCGCGCGCTGCGCTGGCCCAGCGGCAGGTAACTAAAGATGCCAGTAGCAATCTGGCGGATAAACCCGGCGCGCAGCAGTAGCTGGTGGCTGGCTACTTCGGCCTCGGCCGGTACCTCGCGCAGGGTTTCACTAAACAACTGGCTCATCCGCATCGTCACTTCTCCTTCGTATTCGCTTCTGCCTGTTGCCAGATTCGCAAAAAAAACGCCCCGGCAATGGGGGCGTCCACATTCAGAATCCAGAAAGGCGCACTACATCTGCTGCTCACAGCCCCCAGTGCCAATCACGCATCCTGAAGCGCCCCGTTGCTAACGCAACGAGGGCCGCTAGGGGCGGGATAGGCAACCAGGGAAAAACGCCTTTCGTGCATACAGCGTAAGGTACACAAGGGCAGCGGAAATGTCAAGACGAAGGTGTCGCGGCAAGCAGCGGCTCAAGCCACGGCGACAGCGGTAGCGTAGCGTCCACAGAGCCGGCAGCCCCCCCGGCGCCTGCCTCGTCACGCAGCTCGTAGGCGGGAAAGATGGCCCCCGCTGCCACCCATAGCTCGCCGTCGCGCGCCACGAGTACGTAGAGAGGCCAGGCATCGGCCAGGTGTGCCAGCATGCGCGTACCGCTGCTGGGCTCTGTATAGGTGGTGGCCTGCCGCGGCAGCGCCGGAGCGATACGTGGCACGCCACCGGCCGGCGGTGCGAACGTCAGCAGCGCTTCCAGGCGCGCGGCTAGCTGCGTCAGTAACAGCAGGGCGTCTTCGTCCAGTCGCTCGGCGGCAAGGGCGGCGACCGCCACTTCCTCCCACGCGCGATAAAGCCGCTCTAGCTGCAGCAGCTTCTGCCCGGCCTCCTCGTCGAGCAGGTCGCGCCCACGCAATCCCTCCTCCACCTGACTGGTGAGGGCGGCGAGGGAGGCAAAGAGCGCCGGGTCTGCCTCGACAAACCCCGGCAGCGGCGCGCTTGCCGCCGGCTGGTGGTCGACCGGGCGCGAGTCTAGCTGCGCGCCATCGTGTTGCAGGATCCAGCCGCCGAGCCAGGAATTCAACCGGCGCTGTGCCCAGGCCTCATCGGTGGCATAACGCAACGCGGCGCGAGGCGGTTCCAGAAGCGGCATCATCGTGTACAGCCAGCCGGTCGCAAAGCTGCCTGGCTGCATCACCTGCAGCCTCTCTTGCATCGCGGCGAGCTGGCTGTCGTAGCCCTGATAGGCGGAATCCCCGCCCGCCGCGAGCCAGGCAAGCGCCTCGTCGCTGCCGAGCGCCGCCGCGACGTCAAGCACGCGCGGCAGGCCGCGGATAGGGCCGATATTGGTCTCTACGGCGGTGACGGGCAGCGGCTGCTCATCTGGGTCGCCAAGATAGTTGCCAACACGGTTGAATACGAAGGCGGGCAGCACTGTCTCGGCCAGTGACATCGCCGGCGGCAAAAATGTGAAGCTGCGGGCCGGCGGCGCCTCCTCGGCCGGCGTCTCCGGTCCGGCAAGGAGCGTCGCCGCGAGATCGTCAAGGCGATCCTGCTCGAGCGCTGCCGGCCCGCCGAGGGCGTCAAGGGCCACCCGCACCTCCGCCATGCTGTTGCTAGCCGTGGCGTTTTCGAAGAAGGCCAGCGGCTCGTAGACACGCCCCCAGCGCGACAGGTTACTGCTCTCGTCGAGCGCCAGCGCCATCAGTGCAAGCTGTCGTGTCTCCTGGCGGGTGCGGCCGGGCTGCTCGCCATCGAGCACAAAGGGCAGGCCGTACCAGTGGCGCGCCCGAAAGAAACCGGCCAGCTCTGGCGTGTTGGCATAGCGACCTTGTGGCTGCAGCCGCCCGTAATCGAGCTGCACACCGCGCAAGGGAGAGATGAAGGTGCCGCCCTGGCCGATCAGCGTCAGCTCTTCCTCGACGATAGTCGCGACCGCGCCGGGCACGGCGAAGTCCGGGTTTAGCAGACGGCTGCCGATACTGAAGTAAGCGAGATTGGCCCAGGCTGCTGCTGCCAGCGTCGCATCAGCCGCTCCTTCCCATTCCGCCAGTGTGGCGGCGGCCATCTCCTCGCTCAGGGCCTGCAGATGAGGAACCAGCCGCACCTCGGCGCGCTGCCAGGCAACGCCGGCGATGACGTCTAGCGTGTAGAGCGCCACGTCAGCGGTCAGTAGGAGCGGGAAGCCGTCTTCGGTCGCGGCCTGGTAGAGTTCGCCAAAGCTGTCGTAGGGGCTGGCCACGGCGACGAAGCCACGCTCACCCAACATCTCGCGCTCGACACGACTCAGGTGCCGCAACGCCATCTCATTTTCTACCCGATCGAGCCGGAGCGGGTAGGCAGCCGCCGTCGCCGGCACTGGCGCCGGCGTCAGGCGAAAGGGGGCGAAATCGGGCGGCGAAACGGTGGGCAACGCCGCCAGCGGCGTACCGGCAAGCGGCGACGTGTCCGGCGTCGCGCTGGCGATGGGCAGCGGTGCGGGCGCAGGTGTCGCCGGCCGCGGCGTCGTCGCCCCGGGCAAGGTGCATGCCAGGGCTGCCAGCCACAGCAGGAGCAAAGCGACAACGGGCAGAGGCTGCCGCATCCCGGAGAACAAGGGCTATCCTCGCAAAAGCATAGGGCCAAGCGGCCAGCCGCCTAAGAGGTGCAGGTGAAGGTGATAAACCTCCTGACCGCCATGTTCCCGGCAGTTGATGATGATCCGGTAGCCGCTCTCGGCGATCCCTTCCTGCTCGGCGATTTGGTTGGCGACCAGGATCATATGCCCGGCGAGCTGCTCGTCCTCCGCAGTTAAATCGGCAACGGTCGGGATCTCGCGGTTAGGAACAACCAGGACGTGGGTTGGCGCCACCGGATCGATATCGCGGAACGCGGTAACGAGATCATCCCGGTAGACGATGTCGGCATCGATTTCGCCGGCAACGATCTTCGAGAAAATGGTCGGCATAGTACCTCCTAATTGGCTCATCGCACTGCGCCTGCGGAAAGTCCAGGCAGCACACGCCACCATTGTAGGGGAGCGACGGGCAAAATCCAACAGTTGCGGATGCCGCTGCCGCGGGCATAATCGGAGAAACGAGGTGACGATCAATATGGAGCAACCAATCAACGAGCCAGACGCGACGCGCGAGGAAGGGCCTGCACCGCCCAAGGAGGTCGCGCGGCTGCGCTCGACGACGTCGACCATTGATATCTACATTAAGCTCGCCCAGTATCCGGTTCTCGCCGACCAGATCCGGGAGCGCATGCGTGAGGAGATCTTCAAGCGCGGCGTTGTCATCGAAGAGAAGTTTGAGGAAGAGGTCGAGCGGCTGGCGATCGAATCGCAACGGCGCGAAGGGCTGTACGATCCCTTTACGCAGGAGCCGGCGAACATCTGGTCCAAGCGCAAGGCACGCATTCGCGCCATACACACTGATTTTTACTTCGCCTACAACCTCCCCCACGATCTTTTTGAGCAAATCATCCAGGAGGTGCGTGGCCTGCAGTCTACTCCGCAGGAGCTATACGAGCTGGCCTTTAACCCGGAGCTGGCCCCGTGGCGTCTCCTCTTCCGGCAGGGCGAGCTGTACGAGCGCCGTGCGCCGCCTGAGCGCGAAAAAGTGCATCACCATCTTGAGGAGATCAAGGTGGTGTTGATCAAAGGGATGATCAGTGACCAACTGCGCTATATCGGCGTGGCCAAGAAGGTCTTTACCATCGCCGACCTACGCCAGATTTACGAACGGCGTATCGGCACCGGAAAGATCGGCGGCAAGGCGGCAGGCATGTCGCTGGCGTGGAAAATCCTGCAGCAGCGCGATCCGGAGTTCGGCCCGGACATCAGTCAGCAGGTGGAGATCCCGGAATCCTACTTCCTGGGTACAGACGTGATTTACGAGTTTCGCCGGAAGAACAACATGGATCACGTCATGAACCAGAAGTACCGCCCGTTGGAGGAAATCCGGGCGGACTACCCGCGCATCGTCGACGAGCACCTGCAGGGCAGCTTCCCGGCGACCATCGTCGAGCAGATTCGCGAAGTCTTGCAGCAACTGGGCAAGGTGCCCGTGATCGTGCGCTCGTCGAGCCTACTCGAGGACAATTTTGGGCACAGTTTTGCTGGTAAGTACGAAAGCTACTTCTGCCCAAACCAGGCGAGCGACGAAGAGAACCTGCGCGATCTCCTCGACGCGATCAAGCGTATCTACGCCAGCTCGCTCAAACCCGATGCCATTCTTTACCGGCGGCAACACGGTCTGATCGATTACGACGAGCGAATGGCAATTCTCATCCAAAAGGTACGCGGGCATCGTCACGGGCGCTACTTCTTCCCGACGGTCGCCGGCGTCGGCTTTAGCCAGAACCCTTTCCGCTGGAACCGGAAAATACGGCGCGAGGATGGCCTCTTGCGCCTGGTGTGGGGGCTGGGCACACGCGCCGTGGAGCGCTCGGCCGACGACTACCCGCGCCTGGTAGCGCTGAGCCACCCTACCCTGCGGCCGGAGACGACCGCCGGGGAGATGCAGCGCTATTCACAGCGATACGTCGACCTCATCGACCTCGAAGCCAATCGCTTCGGCACGCTGCCGGTGCGTGAGGTGCTGGACATGAACTACCCCTTCCTGCGCCAGATTGCCATGGTCAGCCGCGGCGACTATCTCCAGGAACTGGTCTCAACCGGCACCCTCGACGAAGGCGATTCGCTGGTGATCACCCTGGATCCGCTGACCCGCGAGCGCAAGTTCGTCAAGCTGATGCGTACCGCCTTGCTGCGCCTGGAGCGAGCTTACGGGACGCCGGTCGATCTCGAATTCACCGTGGAAATCGTGCCAGACTACCCCTATCCCGATTATAAGCTGCACATTTTACAGTGCCGGCCGTTGAGCCACCGCGAGGAAGCAGGGCACGTAACCATCCCCGCCGATCTGCCGGACGAAGACCTCCTATTCCGCACGCACGAGCTGATCCGCGACGGCCGGATTGAAGGCGTGCGCTATGTCATTTTTGTCGATCCGCGCCGCTACCGGCGTATCGGCAACCAGACTATCCGCCTGGAGCTGGGACGGGCGATCGGCCGTCTCAACAAGAAACTGGAGGACGAGTCGTTCATTCTGGTCGGCCCGGGCCGCTGGGGCAGCGCCAATCTCGATCTGGGCGTACGCGTAACCTACGCTGACATCTACAACACGAAGGCGCTCGTCGAGATGGCCGTTGCCGGCGAGGAGGGGGTCCCTGAGCTTTCTTACGGAACGCACTTCTTCCAGGACCTGGTCGAAGACAACATCTACGCCATTCCCATCCACCTGGATAATCCAGACAGCTTCTTCCGCTGGTCATTCTTCAGCGATAGTCCGTCGGCGCTCGCCACTCTCTCCCCAGAGGACGCCGCCCTGGACGATTATCTCAGGGTGATCGACATCGCAGCGGTCGATCCGGCGCGCCGCCTGACCATTCTGATGGACGGCGCAGAGGACGTGGCGGTCGGCGTTTTGCAGGCAGGCGCGTTGCCGGAGGGAGACGGTGGTCCGGGCAATGTCTAGCGATACAAAAGTGGAACTTCCCCGCCTGGGCGACGCCAATATGGAGTGACGCTATGGCAGCACAACCGCTACAGAGCCGTACCTCGACCATCGACATTTATATTAAGCTCGCCCAATACCCGATTCTGTCCGACCAGATCCGGGAGCGCATGCGGCAGGAGCTCTTCCGGCGCGGGGTGATCAGTGAAAAGGCATTTGAGGCCGAGGTACGCCAGGGCGCTATCGAGTCGCAGCGGCGCGAAGGGATCCACGATCCATTTTCCTCAGAGCCGGCGCCCATCTGGCAGCAGCGCAAAGAGCGCATTCGCGACTTCCACACCGACTTCTACTTCGGCTACAACCTGCCGCGTGAGCTGTTTGAGCAGATTATCGAAGAAGTGCTGCAGGAGCAGCCCGTGCCCGCGCAGGACCGCAACCTCGCTTTCAACCCGGAGATTGCCCCCTGGTCTCTGCTCTTCCAGCAGGGCGAAATGTATGAACGGCTGCCGTCGCACGAGCGGGCAGAAATCTACCACCATCTGGAAGAGATCAAGGTTGTCCTGATTAAGGGGATGATCAGCGACCAGCTACCCTATATCGGTGTGGCGAAGAAGGTCTTCACCATCGCCGACCTGCGCGATATCCACGAACGGCGCATCGGCGAGGGCAAGATTGGCGGCAAGGCCGCTGGCATGCTGCTCGCCTGGAAAATCTTGCAGCGCGCCCTGGCGGAGAACGGGCGCGAGCTGCCCGTCGAGATTACCGTGCCAGAGTCGTGCTTCCTGGGCACCGATATGCTCTACGAGTTCCACCAGCTCAATAACCTCGAGCAGTTCATGAACCAGAAGTACCGGCCGGCAGACGAGATCCGCGCCGACTACCCGCGCATCGTGGACGCGCATCTACAGGGAAGCTTTCCGGCGCGGATGGTCAGGCAGCTAGCGGAGGTCCTGCGCCAATTTGGCAACATGCCGGTTATCGTTCGCTCCTCCAGCCTGCTGGAGGACAATTTCGGCCATGCGTTTGCCGGTAAATACCAGAGCCACTTCTGCCCGAACCAGGGCACGCCGCGCGAGAATCTGGATGCACTGCTCGATGCCATTCGCCGCGTTTATGCTAGTGGTCTCAATCCAGATGCGCTGCTGTACCGTGAGCGGCACGGGTTGCTGGATTACGACGAGCGCATGGCGGTGCTCATCCAACCGGTACACGGCCAGGCCCACGGGCGCTACTTTTTCCCGACGCTGGCGGGTGTCGGCTTCAGCAACAACCCGTTCCGCTGGCATCCGAAGATCCGGCGTGACGACGGTTTCCTGCGCATGGTCTGGGGCCTGGGCACGCGCGCCGTTGACCGCGTCAGCGACGATTACCCACGTATGATTTCGCTCAGCCACCCGCTCATGCGCCCCGAGACGAGCGCGGCTGCCATCCGCCGCTACTCGCAGCACTACATCGACGTCATCGACCTCGAAGCGAATGAAATGGTAACGCTGCCGGTCAAGAAGGTCATGCGCGTTGACGACCCGTTCCTGCGCTACATCGCTTCGCAGCACAAGGAAGACTATGTCCAGGAGCTTGTCTCCACCGCCAGACTGGACAATTGTGAGTCCCTCGTGCTTACCTTTGACGCCCTGGCGCGGGACAAACAGTTCATCGAGATGATGCGCTGGGCTCTCGACGAACTGGAGCAGGCTTACCAGACGCCGGTGGACATCGAGTATGCCATCGACATCGTACCTGGCCAGCCGCGGCCCTCGTTCCAGCTCGTTCTACTGCAGTGCCGCCCGCTCAGCGAACGGGCCACAGGCGAGCGCGTAACAATTCCGGCCGAACTTCCAGAAAAAGACATCCTCTTCCGCACCTCTGGCCTGGTGCCGGAAGGAAAAGTCAAAGCGATTCGCTATCTGGTCGTCGTCGATCCGCGTCTATACCCGGAGATCGAGAAACAGACGACGCGTCTGGAGCTGGGGCGGGCCATCAGCCGGCTCAACAAGAAGCTTGAGAACGAGCGCTACATCCTCCTGGGGCCGGGGCGCTGGGGCAGCGCTAACATCGAGCTTGGTGTGCGCGTGGGCTACGCCGACATTTTCAACACCAAGGTCTTGATCGAAATGGCCGTGGCGCATGGAGACGCTGTCCCCGAGCTCTCTTACGGTACCCACTTCTTCCAGGACCTCGTGGAGAGTGGTATCCATTCGCTGCCGCTGCATCTGCAGAACCCGCGCAGTCACTTCGACTGGACCTTCTACGAGGAAGCGCCGGACGTTCTGGCGGAGCTGTCGCCAGGCGACGCGACGCTGGCACCCTTCCTCAAGGTCATTGACCTGGCGCAGTTGCACCCGCCGCGGCAGATGACGATCCTCATGGATAGCGAGAGCGATCAGGCGGTCGGCTTCCTGGAACCGGGCCCGCCGGCAACGCAGGACAAGGAGCAACTCTCAACTTTCTGAGCGCGAAACCGGCGTCTCCCCATCCCCTTCAGATTCCAGCAGCCGGGCGAGCAAAGCCCGCTCCTCGGCCTCACTGCTCACCTCGCCGTCGAGGCGAGCGGCAAGCAGGTGGTCGAGGAGCACGGCGTACAGCGGGCCGGGCTTGAGCCCCAGCGCCCGCAGGTTGTTGCCGTCCAGCACGGTCTCGACGTGGCGCCATTCGCGCTGGTAGCGATCGAGCCGGTCCCCGGCCGGCGATCCGGCAAGGGCCGCTCGCGCGGCCAGGAGAATGCGCGGTTGTGAGTTAAAGGGGCGCACGACCTGCTCCACCTCGCTCGGCGCCGGCTCGGCCGGCAGTGCGCTGAGGCGCTCCTGGATGGCGACGAGCCCGTCCACCTCGTCGCGCGTGCTGCGCCGCACCTTGAGGCGCTTCATGACTGCCTCGCGCACTGCCTCAGGCAGCGGGGCGAGCCAGAGGGCAAAATAGACGGAAGCCGGCGACTCGCCCTGCAGCGCGGCGTGCCAGAGGGGATCGGCCATGAGGCGCCGGAGGGCGGCAAACGGGCCCGCGCTCTCCCCATCCCAGCTCAGCTCGGGGTGGATCTCGCTCAAGACGTCGAGCTCGGCCAGCCGCTGCAGGACAGGGCCCGGGGCGCTCTCGCGTAGGGCAAGCTCAATCTCGTGCCGGATGCGGTCGCCGGTGACGCGGCCCAACATGGGCAACGCGCCGGCGATGAGCTCCTGTGTGCGCGCTTCAATTGTGAAGCCCAGGCGCTGCTCCAGGCGCACCGCGCGCACGATGCGCGTCGGATCGTCGATAAAGCTGAGGCTGTGCAGGACGCGGATGAGTCCGCGATCCAGGTCACGCATGCCGCCGTAGAAATCAAGCAGCTGGCCGAGGTGGGCGCCGTCCAGACGGATCGCCAGCGTGTTGATCGTGAAATCACGCCGGTGCAGGTCCAGCTTGATTGAACCCCGCTCGACTTCCGGCAGCGCAGAGGGGCGCTCGTAGAACTCAGTACGCGCGGTCACAAAGTCGATCGTCGCCGGCGCTTCTTCCAGATCGGGGCCCGGCGCGAGCCGCCGCCACGCCTGGCGCGAAAGGAGCCACTTGGCAGTGCCGAACCGGGAGTGGCTGCGTACCCGCCCCCCGTAACGGCTGCGCAACTCCTGTGCCAGCGCGATGGCATCGCCCTCGACGACGATATCCACGTCGGTCGCCGGCAAATCCAGCAGCAAGTCGCGCACGAGCCCGCCGACAAAATAGATGGGCATCGCCATCTCGGCGGCGACCTCGCTCACCTGCTGCACCAGCGCCCACACAGGCGCCGGCAGCCCGCTGGCGAGGCGCGGGCGCATATTCTCTTCGCCCTCCTCGCCCGCCGCTTTCCCCAACAGGCGCAACAGGTCGGTGCGCGTCACGATACCGATGAGACGCTCCTCTGCTGCTTCACGGCCATCACCTTCGTCCGAGGGCGGGGCGACAACCGGGATCTGGCCCCAGTCCTCCTCGATCATGAGCTGCTGCACGCGTTCAACGGAATCAAAGGGATGCACCGTGACGTGCCCGCTCTTCATCACCTGCCCGACGTCAAGGCGCCCTAGATCGTGACGCATGGCCCGATCGACGGCGCGCCGTGTCAGGAGGCCGGCCAGCCGCCCGGTCTCAGGATCGACGATAGGGTAGCCCTCGTGACCGAAACGCTGCATCTGCTCGGCTGCCGCGGCAACCGTTGTGCCCAGGGGGAGGGTTTGCACGCCGCGCGACATAATCTCCGCGACACGCATCATCGGCTCGACCGCAGCGGGCAACAGTTCCCGCACGCGCACGCTGGCCTCGGCGAGCGAGAGATCCATGATCGTCGCCGCCGCGGCCCGGCCGTGACCCCCGCCGCCGAGAGCGCGGGCAATAGCCGAGACGTCGACGCCATCGGTGGTGCTGCGCGCAACGAGCTGGACGTGTTGTGGCAGCTTGACCAGAACGATCAGCCCGTCAGGATTGAGCGCGTCGCGCAGACGGTGCGCCACGGCTGAGATTTCGTCGTCAAAGTCATCCGGCGCCGTTGTCTCCGCCAGGGCGATGGCCCGACCCTCAACGCGCTGCCAGTCAATCCCCTGCTGCAGGCGATCGTAGAGCTCTTGCTGGGCATCCGACAGGGGAATGTCGAGGAAGCGGCGCACGGTTGCCAGGTCCGCCTTCTGCTCGAGCAGCCAGGCGGCGGCGCGCGCATCGCGTGCCGTGGTCGTGCCGTAGGTCAGAGAACCGGTGTCTTCGTAGATGCCGAGCAAGAGAAGGGTGGCCTCGACCGTGGAGAGAGTCCGGCCGCGCTCGCGCAGCCGCTCGACGAGAAGGGTAGTCGTCGCGCCAACCTGCTCGACGTGCGCATCCCATGCAGGGTCGATGCCCTCCGGCGAATGGTGGTCGATCAGCCGTACCGGCGTGTCCTGGCGCATGCCGCGAATGCCGGGCACAGCCTGGGTATCGACGAGGATGACCTGTTCGACCCGCTGCCGCTGCCACTCCTCGGGACGCATGTGGGGCAGCGAATCCCAGTACAGCGCCAAGAACTGCCGCACGTTGCGGTTGACGCGGCGCGAGAGCAGCGGGATCCCCTCGGGATGGAGCTTGTGCGCCGCGAGCTGGGCCGCCACGGCATCGAAATCGGCGTTTTCGTGCGTCAGAATGAGTAGCATAACCTGATTATAGCGGTTCTAGCGGCACGCGGCAGTTGACATTGTCGGCGGCGCTTGCTATAGTGGTGCCCAACAACTGCATAAACCAGCAACTTCTTATCCAGAGAGGCGGAGGGACCGGCCCGATGATGCCTCAGCAACCGCAAGGGTCTGGCCTGACCAGAGGATCGACGATCCGACGGCAGCAGACCGGCGAAATGGTGCTAATTCCGGCAGATAGTTGCCCCACTGGGACACTTCTGGAAGATGAGAAACGAGCGTAGTCACAACGTCGCCTCTTCTATCATCTGGAAGAGGCGATTTTTGTTTAGGTAGCCGGAGGAAATGGATGTTGACGGCAACAGAACAGAGCACACAGGTTTGGACGGAACGGGAGCCAGGAACGGGCACCACCGCGGTACACGGGCGCCTCGCCAGACGGCAGCGCCGCGCGCACCATGCATTGACGACGCCGCTGGTGCAGACAGCAACCTACACCTTTGACGACACCGCCGACCTCCGCGCCTATATGGAAGCGAAACTGTGGGGCGGTCAGGAACGCGGCGAGTACGGTCGCTACGGCAACCCGACGGTGCGCGAGGTCGAAAAGCGGCTGGCGGCACTGGATCACGGCGACGACGCGTTGCTCTACCCCTCCGGCATGGCCGCCATCACCAACGTGCTGCTCGCCATCCTGCCCGCCGGCAGCCACGTGGTCTTCACCGACGACTGCTACCGCAAGACGCGGCAGTTCTGCGAGACGTTCCTGCGCCGCTTCAACATAAGCAGCAGCCAGGTGCCTATGGGCGATTACGAGGCACTGGAAGGCGCGCTGCGCCCCGAGACCCGGTTGATCCTCAGCGAAAGCCCGACGAACCCTTACCTGCGCGTCGTCGACCTGGAACGGCTGGCAGAAATAGGGAAGCGGCATCGCGTGAAGACGATCATCGATGCCACGTTCGCCACACCCTACAACCAGCGTCCCCTCGAATCGGGGATCGACATGGTGATTCACAGCGCCACCAAATATCTGGCAGGCCACAACGACGTCATGGCCGGCGTCGTGGTTGGCGAGGCCGGCCTGATCCACGCGCTGCGCCAAAGCCAGGGTATGCTCGGCGGCGTGCTCGATCCCCACGCTGCCTTTTTGCTCGAGCGCGGCCTGAAGACGCTCGCCCTCCGGGTGCAGCAGCAGAACGCGAGCGGCTTACGTATCGCGCAGTTCCTGGCGCAGCATCCGCGCGTCGAGCGCGTCTGGTATCCGGGGCTACCGAGCCACCCGGACCACACTGTTGCCCGGCAGCAGATGCGCGGATATGGCGGCGTCGTCACCTTCACCATTGCCCCACCCCGGGACGAGGCGTCGCTCGCTGCGGCCTCGCGCTTCATCGACGCCACCACCATCCCGCATATCGCCCCCAGCCTGGGTGGTGTGGAGAGCCTCATCGAACAGCCGGCGCTCATGTCACACTATGAGCTCTCCTCGGAAGAGCGCGCGGCGATTGGCATCCGCGACAACCTCGTGCGTTTCGCCGCGGGCATAGAAGAAACAGACGACCTTATCGCCGACCTGGCACAGGCACTGAACACCATTTGAGGCAAGCATGCAGCTAACGATGAAGTTTGGCGGCACATCCGTGGGCAGCGCCGCGGCAATCCGGCGCACCGTCGGCCTGATCCAGCAGCGCGTAAACGACGGCGACGAGGTCGTTGCCGTCGTCTCGGCGATGGGCACACAACCGGTAAAAGTGACCGATCTCCTGTTGGACGGGGCGCAGGCAGCTCTCAACGGCGACGACGTGCGGCCACGAGCCATCGGCGCCGAGCTGCGTGAGGCGCACCACGAGGCCATCGACGGGCTGTTTGAACGAGGACCGCTGCGGTCGTCGCTGCTGGGCGAGATCGACGCCTTCGTCGATCGTTACAGTGACCTGTGCGGTGCTGTACGTGTGCTGGGCGAGCTGACGCCGCGCGCCCTGGACACGATCGCCGCGATGGGCGAGCAGATGAGTGCGCGGGTCGTCGCGGCGGCGCTGCAGGCCGCGGGCCAGGAGGCAGTCGCCGTCGACGCCACGGCGCTAATCGTCACCGACGATCACTTCCAGGATGCTACGCCCCTGCCCGACGACACGGTGACCAGCGTCCGGTCTGTGCTACCATCGCTGCTAGCTGTCGGCAAGATACCGGTGGTTACGGGCTTCATCGGCGCAACCACTGCAGGGATCACGACGACGCTCGGGCGCGGCGGCTCTGACTATAGCGCTGCCCTGCTCGGCAGGGCGCTTGCCAGCGACGAAGTCTGGATCTGGACGGACGTGGACGGGGTGATGAGCGCCGATCCGCGCCTCGTGCCGGAGGCGCACTCCATCCGGGCGCTCACCTACCGCGAGGTTTCAGAGCTGGCCTACTATGGCGCGCGTGTATTGCACCCGCGCACCATCCGCCCCTGCATTGAGGCCGGCATCCCGCTGCGCATCAAGAACACCTTCAACCCCGAGCATGCGGGGACCGTTATCGTCGACGACGAGTCGCCCGCTCCAGCCAATGGGGCGATGAAAGCCGTCACCGCTATCGGCAACCAGAGCCTGATCTCCCTCGAGGGCAAAGGGATGCTGGGTATTCCGGGCATCGCGGCACGCACCTTCAGCGCGGTAGCAGGAAAGCGCGTCAATGTCTTGCTCATCAGCCAGGCCTCGTCGGAACAATCGATCTGCTTCTCCGTCCCCGGCGAAGCGACAGAGACGGTGATTGCCGCTTTGCAGCAGGAGTTTGCCGGCGAGTTCCAGCGCCGCGACATGGACCGCGTCTGGGCCGAGCAGCCGGTTGCCATCGTCACCGTCGTCGGGGCACGCATGCGCGGCACGCCGGGCATTGCCGGCCGGCTATTCGGCGCGCTCGGCAACGCGGCCATCAACATCATCGCCATTGCCCAGGGCTCCTCGGAATGTAGCATCAGCATGGTCATCGCCGAAGCCGACACGGGCGCCGCGGTGCGGCAGATCCATGCGCTGTTACAGGCAGGAGCAGCCTAAGAGCGTTTGACAGTTCGGCGCGTCTGGTGAATGATCTTGGTAGGGAGCCCGGCGACGGCAACCTTCTGCCCACCGCACGGACCCGCCGAGAACGGAAACAGACGCATGAAGCACGAATCCTTCAACGAAAGCATCGAAATGTACATCAAGACCATGGGCGAGCTAGCACCGCCGGGCGAGGACGTCGCCATCTCGGCGCTGGCGCGGCGGCTCGGTGTCTCCACCGTGTCGGCGACGGAGATGATCCACCGCCTTGAAGACCAGGGGATGGTCGTCCATACACCCTATAAAGGCGTGCAGCTAACCGGTGAGGGACGGGAGTTCGCGACCCGCGTCAAGCGGAGCCACCAGATGTGGGAGCGTTTTCTTACCGATCATCTCAAGTTGCCCTGGGAGTCGGTTCATGACCTCGCCTGCATTCTGGAACACGCCACCGAAGAAATGGTGACCGAGGCGCTGGCAGCTTATCTGGACTATCCAGATACCTGCCCCCACGGCAACCCGATCCCCGCCCCTGACGGCAGCGTTGCCGAGGCAGCCGTTGTGCCGCTGAATGAGCTAGCAGTCAGTGAGGAGGCGACGATCCGCGCTATCAGGCCGGAGAGCACCATGCTTCTAGAGCACCTGGCCCGCCACGACCTCAAGCCCGGGCAGGAGGTGCGCATCGTGGAGATTGCCCCGTTCAACGGTCCCTACCTGGTCGCCGTCGGCACAGAGACACATCCGGTGGGACGAGAGGTAGCGGGCCACATCTACGTCGAGCGGGCCCGAACTTAGCCAATTCAAATGGTAGTTAGCTTGGGCTTGTGCTATACTACTAGCGTCTGGGGATGACAGGCTTCGACGGGGAAGGCTGGCCCCTGACTGCAAGCCGAGTATGCTTCTCATCTCGTTAATCTGGAAGCAAAACAACAAGTGCCAACAGTAATGTTGCCTACAACGCTCTTCCTCTTGCTGCGTAAGTAAGAGAAAGGGTGATGGCTCTGTAAAAGGAGCCGCGTCTGCCCCATCCGCTGGTTGACCGGCTGGGAACAGATGTCATAAAAGTCAACATGCGTCGTACTGACGCCGATAGGTGCGATTAAGCGGCCCTTTCGGGGGCCATCGGATAGCCGTCGTAAGGACCCTGCCGGCCGGGGACGCGGCGGTGAAAGCTAAGTAGGCGGGCTAAGCTTGTAGATGTCTGGTGGTCGAATTTTTCGGACGCGGGTTCGATTCCCGCCATCTCCACTGAGGAGACATGCCCGTACGGGCGTGTCTCTTTTTTGTTGGCAGCCGCCTACCCTCTTATACCGTTTTAAGCTTAACGCCCAATATGTTGCGAATTAACCGGCGTATGGGCACACTCGAGGGTTGGTATGAGTGGAGTGGCATCCCAACGAGGTTTTTGCCAAGTGACGACCTTCATCCGTACTGAACGGACGGTTATGGTATAATTCATGAGTTAGCAGCCGGGCTACCAGTGGGCCCGGCCGGCGGACCAATCGAGACAAGAGGTACATGCCGGGTGACCCTTGCGACGGGCCTGGCCCCAACGACCAAGCATAGGAAAACACATTGTTCCGACCACTAGACTGGATACTGGGCCTGTTTTCGCTGGACATCGGCATTGATCTGGGGACGGCGAACACATTGGTCAGCATTCGTGACCGCGGGATCGTCATCAACGAACCGTCGTGGGTAGCGATCAACAAACGAACGCGCCGGCCTCTGGCAATCGGCGCCGAGGCGCGCGAGATGGTCGGCCGGACGCCATCCGACATCGTGGCTATCCGGCCGTTGCGTGATGGGGTCATCTCCGAATTCGAAATCACCGAAGCGATGCTGAAGTACTTCATCAGCAAAGCTCACGAGCAGATGCTTGTGCCGTTCCCCCGTCCGCGCGTCGTCGTCGGCGTGCCGAGCGGTGTTACCGAAGTGGAAAAGCGCGCGGTGTATGACGCGACCATTTCCGCAGGCGCACGCGAGGCCTATCTGGTCGAGGAACCGATGGCGGCGGCGATTGGCGCCGGGCTGCCCATCATCGAATCGCGCGGCAGCATGATCGTCGACATTGGCGGCGGCACGACCGAGGTCGCCATCTTTGCGATGGGTGGTATCGTCATCAGCCGCTCCATCCGCGTTGCCGGCGATGAGATGGACGAAGACATCATCCAGTACGCGCGCAATAAATACAACCTGCTCATCGGCGAGCGCATGGCCGAGCGCGTCAAGATCGGGATCGGCTCTGCCTTTGCCTTGCCAGAAGAGCGCACGATGACCATGCGCGGGCGCAACCTGATCAACGGCCTGCCGCAGGCGATTGAAATCAGCAGCATTGAGTTGCGCGAGGCCATGGCGCCATCGGTGAACATCATCGTCGACACCGTACGCGATGCCATCGACGAGACGCCGCCCGAACTGGTCGCCGACCTGATGGAAGTTGGCGTCTGCCTGGCAGGCGGCGGCGCGCAGATCCAGGGATTGGCCGACCGTATTGAGGACGCCGTCAAAATGCGGGTGTGGGTCGCGGAAGATTCCATGACCTGCGTGGCCCGCGGCGCCGGTCGCGTCCTCGAAGATCTCGACAACTACGGCCGTGTTCTGGTCAGCCTGGATCGCGGCAGCACGCACCACTAGCCGGTCTGGCTTAAGGTGCAGCCGGGTGTTCCCCGGCGGTCGTGTCATTTATGAACCTGAACGATACACAGCAACGCGTCCGCTCAGTGACCATCATCGTGTTGGCGGGACTCGCGTTGCTCTTTTTGGTCCTGGATAGCACGGGGAATCTGAACAATGCCTTTGCCTTTTTGCAGGATCCGCTTGCCAGCGTCATGGGCTGGACGGCAGCACGGGTCGACCGGCTGTCAGACGCGCTCGCTGGCCCGCGCGATTTGCAGACCGCGCGCCAACGAATCGCCGAGCTGGAGGCGCAGGTCGGCGAGCAGGAACGCACGATCGCCGAGCTAACCGAACGCCAGCAGGAATACCAGACCTACGTCGACCTCTTTAACCGGGCGAGCGAGGCGCCTCAGCTCCAGCGGATCACCGCCAGGGTCATCGGCCGCGATCCCAATCCCCTCTTCCAGAGCATCATCATCGACAAAGGAACCCGGGATGGCGTTGCCGTCGGCATGCCGGTAGAGAGCTCGCGCGGTCTGGTCGGGCAGGTCTTCCAGGCGACGCCGGCGGCGGCACACGTGCTCCTGATCACCGACAACGTCATGAGCATCGCTGGCCGGCTCAGCACCTCCCGGGCCGAGGGTATGGTCTTTGGCGGCGGCCTGGGGGCTCCCATGACGATGGATTGGATCGAGCTCGAAAAGCGGGTGGAAGTTGGCGAGATCGTGCTAACGTCGGGTTCAGGCGGCTTCTTTCCGGAGGATCTGGTGATCGGCCGCGTGACGGAAATTGAGTACAGCGAAGCCGAGCTCTTCCAGCGAGCGGTGCTCGAGCCGGCCGTGTCCTTCAGGTTGCTCGAAGTCGTATTTGTCATTTCGGGCTTTGAGCCAGTGGATACGAGCCGCTTTGAAGAGCCGCCGGAGAATATGCCGCTGCCATGAACCGCTCGCTCTACGTTGCCGTCCCACTCTTTGCCCTGCTCATCGTCTTGCAGACCTCATTTCTGCCCAACCTCCGCGCCGGCGGCGTCGTGCCCCAACTGGCCCTCCTGGCTGCGATTAGCTGGGGGCTACGCCGTGGGCCGGCAGAAGGAATGGTCTGGGCCTTTCTCGCCGGCATGATGTGGGACGCCTTTTCGGCCAGCCCGTTGGGCACCACTGCGCTCTCCTTAATGGTCGCCATTCTCGCGGTGCGACCATTGCAGCAGATCCTGCCAGAGAGCCCCTATTTGCTGCCCATGTTGTTGACGGGACTCGTATTCTCCATTTACCTTCTCATCAGCCTGATTCTGCTGCGGTTTAC
>JAVVFG010000012.1:0-24552 GCA_032260445.1 Anaerolineae bacterium
CCGACAACGGCGCCGCCGATTGTCCCCGGCACTCCGACCGCCCACTCAAGCCCTCCCAGCCCTTTCGCAATACATTGCCGGGCCAGCGAAGAAAGATTGGCGCCGGACTCGACGGTGCACACGACGCTGGCGCCCGTATTACGAAAGCGAACAGAGCGCGCCCGGTTATGGACCACTAGACCGCGGATGCCGGCATCGGCGACAAGGACATTCGAGCCGCCACCGAGCACGAAGTAGGGCAGGCCGAGATGATAGGCCATTTCGACGGCGGTCTGCAGCTGCGTCGCATTGCGTGCGGTAACGAAAAGGTCGGCTGGCCCACCGACGCGTGCCGAGGTAAACCGCGTCAACGGTACGTTTGTCTGCAAATTCTCGTCGAAGACGCTGCGGAATCGCTCTTGGATCGCTTTTTCCACGCTTGTTTCTACATTCATACGTTGTTACCCGTTCTCCCTATGCGAGCCTTCCCACGTCTGTACTCGCTCCCTCAGACCATCGAGAATCCACTGTCCAACCTGATCCGCATCCCCGGCGCTCAAGGTCAAAATGACATCGTCCGGACGAACGCGGTCGAGGATGTATGCCGCCGCTTCGGCCCGCTCTCCGATGTGGCGGGCGTACGGATGCTCCGTCATCCTTTCCACGACCATCGCGGCGTCGACACCGAGTGTCTCCTGCTCGCGGCTGCGAAAAATATCCAAAACAATCACCCGGTCTGCTGCGTCGAAACTGGCTGCAAACTCATCCATTAACAGGCGCGTGCGGCTATACGTGTGCGGCTGCCATACCGCCCAAAGCCGTCGCCCAGGATAGCGCTCGCGCGCTGCCGCCAGATTCACCTTGATTTCGGTCGGATGGTGCGCGTAATCGTCGATAATCGTCACGTTTCCGACCTCGCCCACGATCTGAAAACGGCGCCCGACACCGCCGAACTCAGCCAATGGTCCTTGCAGCTCGGCAAACGTCAGCCCAACGGCATTGAGGACGGCAATCGCTGCCAGCGCATTACGCACGTTATGTGCGCCCGGCAGCCTCAAGCGGGCCAGCCCCAGTGTCTCTTCGCCGCGCAGGACGACGAAATCGGTACCACCGAGCGCATTCGGCCGCAGATCCACTGCGCGGTAATTAGGCTGCTGGGCTTCATCCAGGCCGTAGGATATCACGCTGAATTGGGGAGCACGCAGCGCCTGTAGCAACTGGCGCACGCCACGATCGTCTGTGCAGACCACGAGTAAGCCGTCTTCCGGCAGCAGGCTAACAAACTGGCCAAAGGCGGCGCGGTAGGCTCGCAGGGTTGGGAAAATATCCGGATGATCGTGTTCAATATTGGTGACGACGGCGACACGCGGGCGCAGCCCGAGGAACATGTGATCGTATTCGTCGGCCTCCACCACAAAGATTTCTCCGCCACCGGCCCGGCCATTACGGCCCAGCCCAGGCACAACGCCGCCGGCGATCACCGAAGGATCGTGCCCGGTCGCGAGCAGGATTTGAGCGATCAGGCTGGTCGTCGTCGTCTTGCCGTGGGTTCCCGCCACCGCCACGCCGGTTTTCTGCGCCATCAGTTGCCCTAACAGGTTAGCGCGCTTCAGCACGGGGATACCGGCAGTGCGCGCCGCGACAACCTCGGGATTATCCTCGGGCACGGCTGAAGAAACCACCATCACAGCGGCGCCACGAATGTTCGTCGCGTCGTGCCCCTCAAAAACAGTCGCGCCCGCCTCCGCCAACTCGGCGGTTAACTGGTTCGTCTGCAGATCAGAGCCGGTGACGCGATGACCGCGCCCGAGGAGCAGCCAGGCGATTGCCGACATGCCGCTCCCGCCGATCCCGACGAGATGGGCATGGTCATCTGGCGAAAGCTGGTAGTGATCAGGTTGTGCGTCGGACATACCCATCGGCTCGAACTTGGTTCTTACATCTCGCACTGCCCCCGGCCTCGCGGCCCGTGGGCGGCGCTTCACAGCGATCGACTCTGCCATCAGATCAGCGCAATGATCACAACAAAAAACGACACGAAGAAGAGAAGTAACCACACGGTCGGCGTAAACATGCCCATCGGCAACATACCGGCAATCGCCGCTGCCGACGCGTCAGCTACAGGACGGACAATGACGCTGGGGTCAAACGGGTACGGTTCGCCCGGTGGAAGCGGCACGTAACCGAGGCTCGTAATCTGGTATTCTAGAAAACCCCACAGGGAGCCAATCAACAGATACCCGTTGATCGTGCCAATGACCGCTCCCAGGATGCGCCTCTCCAATCCCGTACGAAGCCGTTCGCCGAGCCGGCCGCCCATGGCCTGATCGGCAAGCCGCGCGACTACCTGATAGCTAAAAAAGGCAATAATCGTCAAAAAGATCGCCTGAATCCAAAACTGCTGGCGGCGGATCGCATACGGATCGGCGAGGTCTGCCCCGCCGGTCAGTGCCCCGACCAGCCGGGTAATGCTGTCGCCAAACTGGATCAGGGCAGCAATCGCAGCGATCAGGCCACTGAGGGCGATCACTTCCCGTTGCCAGCCACGCAGGTAGCCGACCAGCGCAAAGAAGACGATCATGGTCAGGAAGATATACTGCAGACTAATCACGCACCTCCTCCTTTTCCGGCGCGGGCCGGACCACGTGGGCAGGATGATTCTCAGGGCTAGTGGGTCCTTGCGCGCTCTTTCCACCGAGCACGAGCAACAGCTGCGCCAGGTCTTCGGCAGCCCGTGGGCGGTCCAGTGTCGTCACCGCTGCCCCCATCGCCGCAAGGCGCTGGGGGTCGCGCAGCAGCCCCTGAACAGTGGGGAGCAGTTCCTGCGCCAGCTTGTCGTCGTCGAGGCGGATCGCCGCGCCGCGGCCGGCTAGAAAGTCGGCGTTAACCTTCTGATAGCGCCAAGCATGCGGGTAAGGTACAAGGATCGATGGTAGGCCAAACGCGGGCGCCTCGCCCAGCATGCTGGCGCCCGCGCGCGCAACCACGAGATCGGCTGCGCGGAACGCGCTGCCCATCCGTTCGTGCAGATAAGGATAAGGGCGGTAATAGGCGCGCAGCTCGGCGGGCAGGCCAGTGGCGTTCGCTTGCACTTCTGCCCAATCGAGGCTGCCGCTGATATGGATCACCTGAAACTCAGGCAGCAGCATTGGCAGGATCCCGGCAAGTGCCCGGTTGATGCTCCGCGCGCCACGACTGCCACCAAAGACAAATAGTGTTCGTCTCTCCGGCGCGAGCTCGAACGCGGCCAGCGCTTCCTCTTTTGATAGCGCCCGCGCTGCTCGTAGCTCTGGCCGGACGGGGTATCCGGTGACAACCACCTTTTCATGCGGGAAATAGGCTCGTGACGCCGCAGCGGTACAGGCCACCTTGTCGGCGAAGCGGCTGAGGAAGCGGATGGCCGAACCCGGCTCGACATCGGGCAGGTAAATGGCTGCCGGGAGACGCATGGCGCGCGCTACCAAGGCAACAGGCACGTTCACGTAACCGCCAGTCATCAGCAGGACGCGCGGGCGGAAGCGGCGTAGTAAGCGGCCAACTTTCTCCATGCTCCATGCCAGCCGGACACCGTTCACTAGCTTCGTCCATAGCGGTACGCCCACAATGGGCCCACCGCCGATCGTCTCCAGTTTAAGACCGGCACGCGGCACCAACGTTTCCTCCATCTGGTCCTCGGTGCCAATCCACATAATCTCGTCCGCGTCGACGCCGAAGCGCCGCAACTCAGCGACTGCGGCCAGGGCGGGATAGACGTGCCCGCCCGTTCCGCCGCCGCAAACTACTACTCGCACGGTTAGACTCCGCAAGCTGCGTCGTGGGCTGCTCGCGCGTCGTAATGTGAGCGTCGCGCGAGATGTTTAACAAAATGCCAACGCCAATCAAAGAAAACAGGAGACTCGTTCCTCCATAACTCAAGAATGGTAGTGGGATGCCGGTGAACGGAATCACGGCGGTGATGACAGCGATGTTGATCAGCGACTGGTAGCCGAGCCAGCAGGTGATACCAAGCGCCAGCAAGAAGCCGTACGTGTCGCGTGCACGCGTTGCGGCGTGCACCCCGCGCCAGATCAGGAGCGCCAGCAACCCGATCACGAGCAGCGAGCCAAACAACCCCATCTCTTCGCCAATGATTGCGAAGACGCCATCGGTGTGCGCCGCGGGCAGCGGGCCGAACTTCTGTGTGCTGTTCCCCAGTCCAACCCCAACGTAACCGCCGGAGCCAAGGGCAATCAGGGCCTGCTTGACCTGCCAGATCGCCTGTTCGGGATCGCGCAAGACTTCTTGCCACGCCTTCACCCGGGCGGCGGCGTGCGGCATCGCGCGCATCAAAATGAAGAAGATGACCCCGCCGAAACCGCCGGCGATGAGGATCTGCTTGATCTCAGCCCCGGCGACGAAGAAGATGGTTAGACTGACGATGGCAATCAGGCCAGCAGTGCTCAAATCTGGCTGCTGCACGATCAAGAAGCAGACAACGCCGGTTATGACTGCAAAGGGCAGCAAGCCGTAGGTCAGGCCCTTGATCCTGTCTCCTTTCGAGCTGAGCCAGTGGGAGATGTAGAGCACGGTAGCCAGTTTCGCCAGCTCGCTGGGCTGGTATGAGTTCTCGTACAGGCCGCGGGTTGCCCCAAAGTTTGACTCACCAGTGACTAAGAGAAATCCTAGCAGCGCCAGGGTGCCGCCCATGATGACAACCGAATAGCGGCGCAAAATGTGATAGTCAAACTGCATAAAGACGAGGATGGCCACGAGGCCCAGGGCAAGCGCCATAGACTGCCGGCGGAAATAGTAGGTAGGCTCTTCCCAGACGCGCAGGCCGAGGTCAAATGTGGTGCTGTAGACCATCAGCATGCCAATGACCAGGAGCCCAGCCACGGCGAGCAACAGCCAGTAATCGACGTATAGCTTGATTCCCGGTCTGGCCCGGCTGCTTCTGCGGCGGACGACAGTGACTGAACTCATGCTTGTTCCATCTCCCTCGCGAACGCGCCGACAAGGTGGCGAAAATCCTCGCCGCGCTCCTCAAAATCGCCGTACGCGTCGAAACTCGTACCGCCAGGCGCGAGCAGGACGACCTCACCCGGACGGGCGACTCGCCGCGCCGCGGCGACCGCCTCGGCGAGCGTCTTGACGCGCGTCAGCGATGGCGGCTCGGGCTGCGAGGCGAGCAACGCCGCCAGTTGTGGCGCCAGCTCGCCAAACAGGACGACGTGCCGCGCACGCGCGCTCACCCGAGTCGCCCACTCATCCCAGACCATGTTCTTGTCACGGCCACCCGCCAGAAGGACGAGCGGCTCGTCGAAGGCATCGATCGCCGCCAGTGCACGCTCTGGCGCGGTGGCGATCGAATCGTTTACGTACTGGACACCATCGCTGATCGCCACCGGTTCCAGCCGGTGTGGGACCGGTTGGAAGGCGGCAACAGCCTGGTGAATCGCCGCAGCACTGATCCCGGCGCTATCGGCGACCGTCACCGCTGCCAAGACGTTGAGCACATTGTGCGTGCCCCGGAGTGGAATGTCTGACGCAGGGAACAATGGCTGCCTTTCCCCGCCGGCTGCCAGCCACACCTGCTCGGCAGCCAGATACGCTCCGTCTTGCACCGGCTGGCGGGCACTAAACGTGCGCAGCCGCCCCTTCACCAATGTTGCCAGAGCCATCGCGCCGGGATCGTCGGCGCAGAGCACGGCCACATCGCCCTCCTCTTGGTGGCGCACGATGTTTGCTTTGGCGGCACGATAGGCAGCCATCGTGCCGTGCCGGTCGAGGTGGTTGGGGGTGATGTTGAGCACCGCTGCCACTGCTGGGCTGCGATCCCAGAGCTCGAGCTGGAAACTCGACAGCTCCTGCACCACGAGATCGCCAGCCGAGATCGATTCGACGTGCTCGATGAGCGGGTTGCCAATATTGCCGCCCACCCACGTCGGCGCGCCGCTGGTCCGGCCAATTGCACCAAGCAAGGCTGTCGTCGTCGTCTTGCCTGCGGAACCGGTGACGCCGATCAACGGCGCCGGCGAGCGGCGCGCAAATTCGAGCGAGTCGTTTGTCAGAGTGATCCCCTTCTCCTGTGCAGCGACGACAATCGGCGCGCTCAGCGGCACCCCGCCGCTTGGCGCCAAGAGGTCGGTTCCCTCCAGCAAGCTCAGAGGATGTTCGCCGAGCACAAATTCGATCTCGAGCTCTCTTAACGCAGCGACGCTATCTGCCAGGGCGCTGGGCGGGCGCAGATCGGAGATGACGACCTCGGCGCCGACGCGCGCGGCAAAGCGGGCCAGAGCGCGCCCCTGGCGGGCAAGACCCAAAATGACGAGGCGTTTGCCAGACAACGGATCCATCTTCATACCAACGCCAAAGCCACGCCAACCATGGCCGACAAGATGCCGATCAGCCACCAGCGCTGGACGATCTGCGTCTCACTCCAGCCGAGCAACACGAAATGATTGTGAAGCGGTGCCATGCGCAATGGGCGGATGTCCCGGCCTAGAAAGCGCCGGCTAAGCACCGCCGAACCAACCTGGATAATCGTCGATAGCGTCGTCGCCACGGGAACAAGGGCGATGATAGGCAGAATCGGCCACTGCGTAGTCATCAGCGCCACCACGGCGAGCGCACCGCCCAGGGGCTGCGAGGCGACATCACCCATGAACATCTGCGCCGGATGAGCGTTGAACCACAGGAAAGCGAAACAGGCGCCGACGACGACAAAGCTAAAGACAGCCAGAAACTGCTGATCTTGGAGATAGGCAATAATCGCGTAAGCGACAAAGGCGGTTGCGGCGATGATCCCCGCGAGGCCATCAAGACCGTCCGTCAGGTTCACTGCGTTCGCGGTGCCCGTGATGATGAATGCAGCGATGGGGATAAACCAGATGCCTATGTCCAGCCGCTCAGGCACCAGCGGCAGCGACATCCAGCCGCGCTGCCCGTTGACCCAGTAGATCACCAGGGCGGCAATCACGGCAATCGCCGTCTGGTACCAGATCTTGTAACGGGCCAGCATCCCGACGCCCGGGCGCTGGCGCAGGCTCTGGTAATCGTCGACGCCGCCCAGGACCGCATAAGCAATGAGCACCCCAAGCGGAACGACGACACTTTCGGCGATCTCGAGTTGCTGTATAAGCTGCACGCCATTGACGAGGACACTAATAACGACAACCCAGCCGATTATGAGGACGCCGCCCATCGCCGGCGTACCCATCTTCGTCATGTGCGCCTCGGGACCCTCAATCCGGATCTGCTTGCCCAGTCGCAGACGGCGCATGATCTCCACGAGGGGGCTGCCCCAGATCACGGCCATCAGAAAAGTAAAACCGGCGACTGTCAGCGCAAATGACATTCTGTTTCCTAACCTACTGGTTGCGCCAGCGCGGACACAACCTCTTCGAGCGCGACACCACGCGACCCTTTCAGCAGAACCGCGTCGTCTTCTTCGATTAGTTCCTCCAGCAGCGGGATAGCCTCGCTCGCACTGGCCACGGAGAGCACGCGCCCCTCCGGCATCCCGGCAGCAAGCGCTTCGCTCGCAATGATTCTGGCACGCTCGCCGACGGTGAGGAGCACATCGGCAACTTCCTTGGCACGCCGTCCGACCAGTTCGTGCGACGCCGTTTCTGCACTGCCCAGTTCGAGCATGTCTCCAAGAACCGCAACATGCCGGCCGGGCAAATCTTCAAGGAGATTGAGGGCCGCTAACACAGAGGCCGGGCTTGCGTTGTACGTGTCGTCAACGAGCAATGACCCCTTGGGGCCTATTGCGGTGATTACCCGTAACTCGGCGGCTTCGTCCTGCAGCCCGAGGACAATCTCTTCCCAAGCCAGCCCCTCAACGAGACCAACTGCAGCGGCCCGCAATGCCGTATGGACGCTGTGCCGGCCAAGCAGTGGCACCTGCACGTGGAGCCGGTCACGGTCGTGATGCAAGGTAAAGCGAACGCCATTTACGCCCATCGACTCAATATCATCGGCCCACAGGTTTGCCCCGGGATCGAGGCCATAGGTGAACACCTGAGCGGGTGTATGCGCCGCCATGCCCATTACCAACGGCTCGTCGTAGTTGAGAATGGCTGTGCCGTCGGCCGGGAGCGCTTCGACCAATTCCTGCTTGGCGGCGACGATATTCTCCAGACTACCCGCGCGCTCCATATGCACGGGATCGATCATTGTGATCACGCCGACGGCGGGCCTGGTAAGCTCTGCCAGCCGGGCAATTTCACCTCTTGTGAACATCGCCATCTCGAGCACGGCGCGTTCGTAGCGGGGAGTCAGCTCGAAGAGCGCCGGCGGCAACCCGAGCACGCTGTTGCGATTTCCTGGCGTCTTAAACGTCTTGTAGCGCGTGGAAAGTACTGCGTGCGCCAGCTCTTTTGTCGACGTCTTACCCACACTGCCTGTGATGCCAATCACTCGCACCGGCAGCCTGGAGAGCCATGCTCGCGCTGCTTCCTGCATTGCCCAGGCAACGTCTTCCACGACAATTTGCACCGGGGTTTCCCACGTTTCTGGCCACGCCGGTGTCTGGTTTGTACGCAGGTCGACAGTGAGCACCTCAGTCATCACGGGCCGCTCGACCAGCACAGCTCTCGCGCCTCGGGCAATGGCCTCAGGCACGAAGTCATGGCCGTCATGCTGCTCGCCACGAATCGCCATAAACAGAGAGCGGGGCACGGCGTCGCGACTATCGGTCACGACCCCGGAGATAAAAGGCTCGTCACCCCGAATCTCGTAGGCGCTCAGCGGCTGCAAGATGTGGCCTAGTGTGAGCATCGTCGCCATGATCAGTTGCTCCGAGCCTCGCTAATGCCTGCCTCCAACCGCACCGTATCGGGCGGGACGTTCATCAGCACCACCAGTTCCGAAACGAGCTCGGAAAAGACGGGCGCTGCCGTCATTGATCCCCACTGCGAGCTGGTGGCGCGATCCAGCTTGAGCAGCAGGAGCAGCTCCGGATCGTCGGCGGGCAGCCACCCAATGAAGGAGCCAATCGTCGCATCTGAGAGATAAACACCGTTCTCGGGGATCTCCGCCGTGCCCGTTTTGCCCGCGATCGTATACCCTTCTACCTGGGCGGTCAGTGTCTCCCGCTGCACCGCAGTGATCGCCATCGCGTTGAGCTGGTTTGCCGTCTCGCGGCGCACTGCTTGGCTGAGAACAGTGGGTTCGTGGACGTAGATACGGCCCCCGCTATGGATCTCGCGCACTACGTGCGGCTGCATGAGCTGCCCGCCATTTGCCAGCGCCGTCACCGAGACTGCCATCTGCAACGGCGTCACGGCGATACCCTGCCCATAAGCGTTGGTTGCCATAAACGACTCGGTCCAGAAGGGGCTACCCGGTAGATGCATCGTCCCAGACGCCTCTGCCATGAGATCGATGCCGGTCGGCGGGCCGAAATTGAAGCGCTCCAGGTAGGTGTAGTAAGTCTCCGGCCCCATCCACGTCGCAATGGTCGCAGCGCCGACGTTGAGCGAGCGCGCTAACAACGTCGTCATGTCCGTCGTACCCGGCCCGCTGCGGTCCCAGTTGTACGTCCGGTGCCCGCCAACCTCGATGACGCCGGAATCGTAGTAGGTGCTGGACGGCGTCACCACGCCCGAGTCCAGCGCTGCCGCCATCGTCACCAGCTTCATAACCGATCCTGGTTCGTATTGGCGGCTCACAGCGGGATTGGTCAGCAGCGCCGGATCTTCCTCATAGAAATGGTAGGGTGAATAACAGGGATAGTTCGCCATCGCCAGGATCTCGCCGTTACGCGGATTGATGACGATAATCGTTCCACTACGCGCGCCGTGCTCCCACATGGCACGTTCGAGATGGCGCTCCACTAGATACTGCACCGCGCGATCGATCGTCAAGACCAGATCCGAGCCTTCGCGGGCGATCACGCTCCGCTGCGGCGTCAAAGGTGAGATGCTGCGGATGTCGCTCGCTGCTTCTCCGGCAAGCTCCTGTTGGTAGTAGCCTTCGACGCCGGCCCCCCCCATCCCATCAAAGTCAACATAGCCTAGGACGTGGCAGGCCAGGCTGCCTTGCGGGTAGAGCCGGCGTGGCAGCGGATCGATCTGCAGCCCACTGAAGCCGAGTTCGCGGATTGCCTCGGCGACGTCAGGCGAGACGCGGCCCGAGAGCATCATGAACGGCTCGTTAGCCTGTAGCGCTCCTAATAGCTCATAGCGCGGTTTCTGCAGGATGGGGGCCAGCGCCGTCGCCATCTGCTCCGCCATGTCCGGCGTAAGCAGCGACGGGGAGACGCCAATCTGATAGTCAGCGGTGTTACCTGCCAGGACGGCACCGTTACGATCATAAATGAGACCGCGGTCGGGACGGGCGATCACGTTAATACGCTGAAGCTCCTCTCCCAATTCTTTCCAGTGCGCGCCCTGAACAACTTGAAAGGCAACCAGACGTCCGACGATGATCATCGCCGCAAAGCTGATGCCGATGACCACAACCCACAACCGTCTTTGCTGGCTGCTATTCACCTGACTCTCCCTTGACCATGCTGCTGCTCCGCCTCTCGAAAAGCACCCACAGCGCCTCGCCGATCGTTTCCACCGGTGTCACCGTTGGTGCTGGCTGTGGGGTGGGCTCTGCCACAGGCTCCGCTTCCCTCGGGTAACCGGGTACCACCAGATACTCAATGCTCTCCGGGTTGGCCCGCGTGAAGCCGAGCTGCAGCGCCTTCTCCTCGAGCCGGTCCAGTGACTGCGTCTCGGCGATCTGTCGTTCCACGATGGCGTTCCGTCGCTTCAGCTCGTCGAGTTCGTCCTGGAGCATCTGCACGCGACGCCCGCTACTGGCAATGCGACTAGCCTGGTTGACATAAATAGTCCCGACAAGCGCTGCGAGAATCAGGATTACAAACCATCCCAGCGCGACCTGAGCATCGCTGAGGACACTCTGGCGGCGCGCTTCCTGGCGCTTCTCGCGTCGCGAACGCCGTTTCGTCATCGCTACGTTTCCAGCTTCTCGGCCACACGCAACCGCGCGCTCCGGCTACGCGGGTTCGCTTCGACTTCCGTCTCGCCGGGGACAACAGCTTTGCGCGTGACCACTGTGACTTGAGGCACGGTGTCACACGTGCAGATTGGCTGCCGCGGCGGGCAGACACAATCGCGCGCTAGGTCCCGGAACAGATGCTTCACGTATCGATCCTCCAACGAGTGAAAACTAATGACGGCCACCCGACCACCTGGTCGTAACAGCTCAATTGCCGCCGGTAAGCCAGTTTCCAACTCGTCCAACTCCTCGTTCACGGCGATGCGCAGCGCCTGGAACACCTGCGTCGCCGGATGAATGCGCCGGCGCCGAGCCGCCGCTGGGGCCACCTTCTCAATTAGGTCGGCCAGTTCGCTCGTCGTCTGTAGCGGCCGCACGGCGACGATTGCCCGCGCATAGCGACGGCTGTACCTCTCCTCGCCATAACGCCAGAAAAGATCGGCGAGCTGCTTTTCCGGCAGCTCGTTGACGAACGTCGCCGCAGTCGTGCCCTGAGTCGTATCAAAGCGCATGTCCAGTGGCCCTTCCTGCAAGAACGAAAAGCCGCGTTCTGCCTCCTCAAGCTGGCGTGATGACAATCCTAGATCGAGGAGGATGCCATCCACACCAGTGAAACTGTATGCTGGCGCCAATTCAGCCATCGCGCCATAACTGGCGTGCACGGCTGTCAGACGATTTCCGAACTGCTTCAGGCGCTCTTGCGCAAACCGGATCGCGTCAGGATCGCGGTCGAAAGCTAAGACCTGGCCGTCGGGTGCCGACGCCTCGAGAATTCCGGCGGTATGACCACCTGCGCCGAGCGTGCCGTCAATGTAGCGGCCACCCGAGGAGATCTGCAGGAGATCCAGCACTTCGTGGTAGAGAACCGGGACGTGTTCATCCATCGTCGCGACCGGAAGCCAAAGCCCGGTTCTGCCCTACGCGTGCACCCTAAACACCTAACGCCTGCCAACGAGAGGCGTCATCGTTCTCTTCAACGGAGGCACGTATCCTCTCCCACGCCGCCACGCCCCACAGCTCGATGTAGTTGAACATCCCGGCTATGACGACGTCGCCGTCGATGCCCGCAAACTCGCGGAGATACTGAGGTAGCACGATGCGGCCCTGCCGGTCTGGTTCGAGATCCGCAGCGCCGGCAAAGACACGGCGGCGGAAAGCACGGACGCTTTGATCTGAGAGGGGCCGTGCCAGGATGCGTTCGGCCAGTTCCTGCCACTCTGCAACGGGGAAGATCATCAGGTTCTCGTCGAAGCCACGCGTCACCACCAACCCCGCAGCGAGCTCGCCGCGGTAGCGCGCCGGGATCGTAACCCGGCCCTTCTCATCGATCGTGTGCGTATACTCGCCCAAGAACATAATAATCGCGTCCCGATAGATGGCGTGGCTAGAACATTCGTGCTAAATGCCCCACTTCCATGTGAGTTTGGTAGCTGAAGTCGGTCTATATGACCCACTTTCCCCCACTTTGACCCACATTATGGGACAGTATACACCATCCATTCCATCGTGGGAAGGCAACGTCCTGCGGCGAGGATATATTTTAAGGTACAGTAGGACCAAAGAATCTCGGGGCCTTTAACCTCCCGGTGTCTGCCCCGCGTTCCTGAAGTCAACTTCAGGCTGCGGGATCAACCTGCAGCCTGCACACTCTCGTCGGCGAGCGTTGCCAGGAAGTAACGGTCCGCCTCATCCAGAGGCGCAGTCAGGAGCAATTCCGGCCGCCGTTGCCAGGTACGGCGCAGCGCCTGTTCGCGCCGCCAGCGCTCGATGTTCGCGGCATGTCCGGAACGAAGCACGGCCGGCACCTCCAAGCCCCGGAAGCTGGCCGGCCGTGTATAGTGCGGCCCTTCAAGCAAACCGGTAGCGTGGCTGTCGGTTTCCGCAGCGCCCACGGCGCCAAGCGCGCCGGGCAACAGGCGGGCAACAGCATCAACGACGATCATCGCCGCGAGCTCGCCACCGGTAAGCACGTAGTCGCCCACCGAGATCTCGTCCGTCACGAGATGGCTCCGTACCCGCTCGTCCACACCTTCGTAGCGGCCGGCGATGAGATTCAGCCGTTCGAATCCAGCTAGCTCTGCAGCCACGGCCTGGGTAAACAACCGTCCCTGAGGCGTGAGCAGGATAACGGGGCCACGCTGCGCAGGATCGGAACCGGACACTGCCTCCACCGCCGCGAAAATCGGCTCTGGCTTGAGGATCATCCCGCCGCCACCGCCATACGGAGGCTCGTCAGTCACGCGGTGCCGATCATGTGCAAAGTCACGGATGTTATGGACAGCAAGGTCCAATAACCCCATCGCCTGCACACGCTCAAGGATGCTGGCGCCGAAATAGCAGCCGAACATATCGGGAAAGAGCGTGAAGATATTAAAATGCATGGTACTTCTCGTATCGTGTCGCGCCTGTGTGGCGTCGAAAGATCCGCTAACAACTTCCCGGCTGCCAACGGATCGCGTTGCGACCCAACGCCCGCGGGGCGACAGTTACATTATGACCGAAAACAACGCTGAGGGCAAGGAACCTATCTCGAGGTAACCCGGCAACGGGATGTCACGACGAGGGAGGATGGTATAATCGCCGCCCGGTAGCAGCCGCCACATCTGGAGATCGTGCCATGCAGATTGTCATCACCGGCAACAAGGGCCAACTGGGCCAGGCCTTGGAAAAGGAGCTTGCCGGCTACTCGCTTACCGGTATCGATCTGCCTGAGGTGGATATCACCGACCGCGGGGCCCTCTTCACTGCCGTGAAGGCTGCTGGCCCGGATCTGGTGATTCACACGGCTGCCTACACTGACGTCGAAGGCTGTGCCCGCGATCCGGCGCTCGCCCATCGAGTCAACGCCCTGGGAACGCAACACGTAGCCTTAGCATGCCTGAACGCCGGTGCCACCCTCGTGCACATCAGCACGAATGAAGTGCTCGGCGGCGACAACCCGGCCGGCTACGAAGAGTGGATGCCGCTTAATCCAGGCAACGAGTACGCGCGATCAAAGGCGGCTGCCGAGTTTCACGTTCGCAGTTTGCTCTCCCGCGCCTATATTGTGCGTATTGCCTGGGCTTTCGCACCGGGTGGGCGCAACTTCGTCCATGCCATTCTGGGCCGCGCGCGCAGTGACGGTGCTTTGCGGGTCGTCGCCGACGAAATCGGCAACCCAACGTACATGAAAGACGTTGCCAGCGCCCTACGCCAGCTCATCACCACCGGTCAATACGGAACTTACCACTTCGTCAACAGCGGTGCTTGCTCGCGCTGGGAGTTTGCCAACGAGATTCTCCGCCTGGCAGGTCTTACTGAGGTAACCAATGAGCCCATCCTGGGCTCCGAGTACCACCGAAGATCAACACCGCCACGCTTCGGCGGGCTACACAACGTCGCCGGTGCCGCCCTGGGCATTACCCTACGTCCGTGGCAGGAAGCGCTGGCTGAATTCATGCAGGAGTACGACACAGAAACATGACAACGCACCAGCCACCTTCCCCGCCTATCGCTCCACGACACTCGCACGAAATCGTGACCCACGGTCACAAGCGAGTCGACGACTATTACTGGCTGCGCGAGAAAGAGAACGAGGACGTCATCGCCTATCTCGAGGCGGAGAACTCGTATACGGCGGCGATGCTCAAAGAAGCGGAAGGGCTGCAGAAGACACTCTATGAGGAGATGGTTGGTCGCATCCAGGAAACAGACCAGACAGTACCGGTGCGCATCGACGATTACTACTACTACAGCCGCACCGAGGAGGGAAAGCAGTACCCGATCTACTGCCGCAAACACGGCAGCGTCGAAGCGCCCGAGGAGATAATGTTGGACCTCAACCGGCTCGCCGAAGGACACGATTATCTGCGCATGGGCATCTTTCGTGTCAGCCCTGATCACCGGCTGCTGGCCTATTCCATCGACACCAGCGGCGCCGAGCAGTACACCGTCTTCTTCAAGCGCGTTGAAGACGGCACGCTCCTGCGCGATCAGATCGAGAACACCTCCTATTCTGCCGAGTGGGCGGCCGATAGCAGTACCTTCTTTTACACCACCAAAGATGCGGCGATGCGTGACTTCCAGGTGTGGCGCCACCGTCTCGATGCGGACGCTGAGCCTGACGAGGTTGTCTACGAGGATTTGGACGAGCGCTTCTGGGTTAATCTCTACAAGACGAAGGACCGGCGCTACCTCTTCGTCACCAGCGAGAGTAAGGAGACTAGCGAACAGCATTTCCTAGAAACCAGCTTGCCGTATGGCAGCTTCACGCTGCTGCAGCCACGGGTCACGGGCCTGCGTTACTATGCTGAGCACCGGCACGACACGTTCTTTATCGTGACCAACGATGAGGCCAAGAACTTCCGCATCGTCACTGCCCCGACGGCGACGCCAGGCCGCTCTCATTGGCAAGAGTTCTTGCCCCACCGCGAGACGGTCAAGGTTGACGACATCGATCTTTTTTCACGGCACCTCGCCGTCTACGAGCGCGAGAAAGGGCTGCGCACGATGCGCATCGTTAAGTTTGACTCCGGAGAGTATCACTACGTCGATTTCCCAGAGCCTGTCTACACCTATTCCCAGGAAAGCAATCCCGAATTTGACTCGCACCTTCTGCGTTTTACCTACACGTCGCTCACAACGCCCAACTCCGTCTTCGACTACAACATGGAGACAGGGGAAAGGGAGCTTCTCAAGCAACAGCCGGTGTTAGGCCGCTTTGACCCGGCGGACTACGCTTCGGAGCGTGTCTTCGCCACGGCAGACGACGGGACGGAGATTCCGATCTCCCTTGTCTACCGCAAAGATCGTTTTCACGGAGAGCCGGTGCCCTGCCTGCTCTACGGTTACGGTTCGTACGGCATCAGTATCGATCCCGGCTTTGACAGCAACCGCCTCAGCCTGCTCGACCGTGGTTGGATATACGCTATCGCCCACATTCGCGGCGGGCAGGAGATGGGACGCTGGTGGTACGAGCAGGGCAAGTACATGCACAAGCAGAACACGTTCACCGATTTCATCGCCTGCGCACGCCACCTCATTGATCAGGGCTACACACGTCCTGACTTGCTGGCGATTTTTGGCGGCAGTGCTGGCGGCCTCCTCGTCGGCGCCGTCCTCAACATGGCACCCGAGCTGTTCCACGCCGCCGTCGCTGCCGTGCCCTTCGTGGATATCGTTACGACAATGCTGGACGAGTCGATCCCCTTAACGGTCACCGAGTTCGAAGAATGGGGAAATCCCAAGGAGCATGAGTATTACGAGTACATGCTTTCGTATTCCCCTTACGACAACGTCAGCGTTCAGACGTACCCGCATCTGCTCGTCACGGCCGGACTCAACGACCCCCGTGTGCAGTATTGGGAACCGGCGAAGTGGACCGCCCTGCTGCGCGCGCATAAGCAGGGCGACAATCTCCTGCTTTTGAAGACGGACATGGGCGCGGGCCACGCTGGACCATCTGGCCGTTACGACTATCTTAAGGAACGGGCCCTCTATTTCGCGTTCCTCCTGCACGTCTTCGACCAGCACGAGTCGCAGTAACTGCTTGTCTGGCGCACCGATGCCCACCTTCTCCGTCATCATCCCCCACTGGAACGGCCGGGAACATCTTGAAATGTGCCTCGGGGCGCTGCGCTGCCAGCGCTACCGTGACTTCGAGGTCATCCTCGTCGACAACGGCTCCAGCGACGGCTCGCAGGACTATGTACACGAGCAGTTCCCGGAAGTGCGTCTTGTCGAATTGGGTGCAAATCGTGGCTTTACCGGTGCCTGCAATGCCGGCTATTCTGTCGCCACAGGCGAGTACATCGTTCTGCTCAACAACGATACGGAAGCGGATCCAGGCTGGCTGGGGGCGCTCGCCAGCGCTTTTGCGCGCCATCCGCAGGCCGGCATCCTGGCGAGTAAACTCCTCCTCTTCGACCGCCGCGACCATTTCCATGCTGCCGGCGATTATTACCGGGTCGACGGCATTCCCGGCAATCGCGGCGTGTGGGAAAAGGACACGGGGCAATTCGAGAAAGAGGAGCCTGTCTTTGGCGCCTGCGCCGCAGCCGCGGCCTATCGCCGCGAGATGGTGTCACAAATCGGCTTTCTCGACGACGACTTTTACTTCTCGTGCGAGGACGTCGACATCGCCTGGCGCGCCAATCTGGCCGGCTGGCGGGTGATGTACGTACCGCAGGCCGTGGTTTATCACAAGCTCAAGGCCACCGGTGGTAGCGTAACGGGCAGCTACTACGACGGGCGCAATTTTCTTTACCTGATCTGGAAGAACTATCCAGGCTCGCTCCTGCGCCGCTACTGGCGGCAAGTAGTAAAGGGACAGCTCCTGATCACCTGGGAAGCGCTGCGTGCCTGGCGCGGAGCGGCTGCGCGCGCGCGGCTGCGAGGCCAGCTTGCCGGCTTGCGCGGCCTGCCGAAGATGTGGCGCAAGCGACGGCGCGTGCAGCGGAACCGCCGTCTTGCTGACGATTCCCTTACGACGCGCCTAACGCCGGTTGACGTGCCCGGTAGCCACCGGTAAGATTACGATCTTGCGACCCGAGCTGGTCAGACGCTTATGACAGAAAAGCACCCCTATCTCAGTGTCATCATTCCTGCCTACACCGAAGAAGGACGGATTGGCAATACCCTTGAAGTTATCCACGAGTACCTCCAGAAACAGCCATTCAGGTCGGAGATAGTCGTCGTCCTGGACGGTCCGAAAGATCGAACGCTGGAGAAGGTGAAGGTGTTTGCTGCCGATCATCCCGGGGTGCGCTGGATCGACAGGGAAGAAAACCGCGGCAAGGGCTTTACTGTGCGCCAGGGCATGTTGGCTGCCTGTGGCGAGATTCGTCTTTTCACCGACGCCGATAATTCCACGGATATCTCGCATTTCGATCAGATGAAGCCGCTCTTCGACAGCGGCAGCGAAGTTGTCATCTGTTCTCGCGACCCGAAAGATGCAACGGGCGCTCAGCAGGCGGTTCCCCAGCCTGCCCTCAAGCGCTTCCTGGGCAATGCTGGCAATCTCTTCGTGCAGGTGATGGCCGTGCCCGGCATCTGGGATACCCAGTGTGGCTTCAAGGCATTCAGCGCCAGAGCGGCCAAAGAGATTTTCTCGGTGGCAACGATCGATCGCTGGGGCTTCGACATCGAAGCGCTGGCTCTCGCCCGTCATTTTGGCTATCCTATCCGCATTATCCCGGCTCACTGGATTGACGATGCCAACACCCACGTCAGCATGCGCAACTATCTGGAAACCCTCTGGGAGACTGTGCGTGTACGCTGGAACCTACTCAGGGGCGCATACCGGCGGGCAGCCGTTGCCGAGCAGCCACGAATCTGAAGGGAGCGCCCATGCCGACGCTTGAGCTGGAACTGGCAGCGCGTGCGGCGACTGGCCTGCGCCATATCGTCGGCATCGACGAAGCGGGGCGTGGCGCCATTGCCGGTCCCGTTGTCGCCGCTGCGGTCATTTTGCCCATCGACGATGCGGCGCAACTGGCCCGGCTTGAGGGCGTGGCCGACTCCAAGCAACTGACGCCGCAACGCCGTGAAGAGCTGTACGAGCAGATCATCGCCGCTGCTGTCTCCTACGGCATCGGCGCCACCGACGCAGCGACCATTGACAAAATTGGCATCCTCCCTGGCAATATGCGTGCCATGCGTGCTGCCCTCGCCCAGCTTGATCCTGCCGCCGAATACCTGCTCGTAGATGGTCCGCTGCTCCTGCGCAACGTAACGTTGCCGCAGGAAGCGGTCGTTCGCGGCGACAGCCAATGCCTAAGCATTGCCGCCGCAAGCATTCTCGCCAAGGTCACGCGCGATCGCTACATGATTGCCCTTGACGAACGCCATCCGGAATACGGTTTCTCCCGGCACAAAGGCTACTGCACCAGGGAGCACGTCACTGCCGTCACAGCCCAGGGTCCCTGCGGCGAACACCGTCACAGCTTTGCGCCGCTGCGCCAGCCGCTCCTGTAAACAGCCCTATTCGCACTCCAGAACTAGGTTGAGTGCTCCGTCTACCCGCGCCTGCCACCCCGGCGGGACGACGGTGGTCGTGTCATACTGCACGACGATCGCCGGTCCGGCAAAACGATTTCCTGCCCGCAGCCGGTCCCTGAGAAACAGCGTTGCTGTTTGCGGCCCCGAGCTGAACCAGACCTCCCGTTGCCCGCTCCGGGCCGCACGAGGATCGGAGTCGCCCATTTCTGCCCGCGGCAAGCGGGGTGGTACAACCGCAGCCACTGCCTGCAGCCGCAGCGTGACGACTTCGACCGGAGCTTCGCGCTGCTCGTAACCATAACGCGCGCGGTGCGCCCGGTGAAACGCCTCGGTTACGGTCCCAGGCTGGTATGCCACCGTCAGCTCATGCGACTGTCCCACATAGCGCATGTCGAGACTCCGCCGCAGCTCCCACTCCTGATAACCTTCAGCGCCCATTTCCGTACTGGCCTGTCCGACCAGAGGCCGAAACGCGCTTTCCAGCCAGGTATCGATGTCATCTCCCGAGCCGGCCCGGTACAACATGGTCCGCGCATAATCGCGCGCCGGGGCGGCGACCAGCATACCGAGAGCAGAAAGTACACCCGGCACTGCTGGTACGAGCACCCGCGGAATCTGCAGACTTTCTGCCAGCTCGCAGGCATGCAGCGGTCCAGCGCCGCCAAAAGCCACCAGCGTGAATGCGCGCGGGTCATAGCCGCGCTCTACAGAAATGCGACGAATCGCCCGTTCCATCGTTGCGTTTGCCACCTGCACCACCGCCCAGGCGGCGGCCCACCGGTCTTGCGCCCCGGTCACACGGGCCAGCGCGGCCAGCGCCTGCCTGGCCGGTGCGCTGTGCAGCGCCATCTCGCCGCCGAGAAAGTGGTCAGGCAGCAGGCGTCCGAGCACGAGGTTTGCATCCGTGGTCGTCACCCACAACGGCGCGCCTGTTTCTACCGGAAGGGAGCGCGCCGGGGCAGCCCCGGTGATGCCATAACAGACCGGCCCTGGATCAGCGCCAGCGCTCTCTGGTCCCACCTGTAGTGCCCCACCGGCGTCCAGATAAGCAAGGCTACCGCCGCCGGCCCCAACCGTGTGGATATCCAGCGCCGGCACGCGTAACGGCAGGTTGGCAATCTCGGCCGCTCCGGTGAGCGGGAGCTTTCCCGGACAGAGCGCAACATCAGTGCTCGTACCGCCCATGTCAAAGCTGATGATATCCTCGTAGCCGGCCTGGGCAGCCACATACTGCGCCCCGACGACACCACCGGCCGGACCTGAGAGGACGGTGCGCGCCGCTTCGTGCGCTGCGCGTTGTGCACTGATAACACCGCCATTGCTCTGCATGACGCGCACCGGGCGCGGCGCGAGCCCGGCTTCCAGGCGCTGTAGATACCGGCCCATACGCGGTGCCACGTAGGCATTGATCACCGTCGTCGCCATTCGTTCATATTCGCGGTACTCCGGCAGAATCTCCGCAGAAAGCGAGATATGTTCCAGGGCAGGTAAGCCGGCGGCAAGTAGATAGTCGCGGACTGCTTCCTCGTGCTCGGAACGAAGATAGGAAAACAGCAGACAGACAGCCACCGACTCAATCTCTTCGGCAGCGAGTCTTGTGGCGATTGTTGCCAGGCTGCCGGTCTGGAGTGGTAGCAGCACCTCCCCTTGCGCGGTTACCCGCTCCCCGACTTCAAAGCGCCACGCTGCTGGCACGAGCGGCGGCGGCTTCTGGGGCACGAGCGCGTACAGGTCGGGGCGGTTCTGTCGCCCGATCGCCAGCACATCGGCAAAGCCCGCCGTGGTCAGCAGCGCCGTCCGCGCGCCGCGCCGCTCGAGGAGCGCGTTGGTGGCGACAGTGCTCCCGTGGATTACCTGTGTGGTTATGCCGACGTCCAGCCAATGTAGCCCGGCCAAGACGGCCCGTGACGGATCCTCTGGGGTGCTAAGCTGCTTGTGAATCCGCAGCTCGCCGTCTTCCAGGTAGACGAAATCCGTAAAGGTTCCGCCCGTGTCTACGCCGATCGCACGCGCACCTTCGCTCACGACGCCACCTCGTTTCGCGCTAGCTGGCGATAGGCGTGAGTCCAGCCCAGCCCGAGGAAGGCGAAGAGCGCCGCGCGCGGCGCCCACTCCAATAAAGCCAGCCCGATCTGCAGCACCCGAGTTAACCTTCCCGCTTCGACGATGGCCGCTTCAGGCAGCGCTGTCGCAAAGTGTAGCAGTAGAAAGACGGTACTGAGAACGATGCTCGCGCCGTACGCGAGGCCCCAGAGCACGACGGCAGCCAACGCCGTCGATCCGGGCGACTGCCGAACCACCGCCCATGCGCGCCGTAGCGCCGGGCGCGCGCCAAGTCCTTCGACGCCAACCGCGCGGAAGGCCAGCAGGCGGAACAGTACGGTGAACATCCCCAGCGGTAGGAGGAGAACGAGGACGGACGTGGAGCACAACATAGCCAGCCCGCCAGCACCGAGCAAGATGGCGCGCGGCTCGTCGCTGCGCAATGCTACGACGAGGCTCGCCGCGAGCAGGATGATGAGCAAGGCCAGCACAATCAGCCCCAGCATCAACAACGGCAAAAAAACGAGTGTATCGATGGCCACAAAGCGCACGATCCATTGCCGGGCCTCGCGCCACGGCTGCGGTTTGTCCAGAGCCGTGGCGATCAGGGCCGCTTCGCCGTGGAGGGCTAGGAGCCAGGCGAGGAGCGCGAGCAAGACGGCACCCCCTCCCCACAGTAGGAGCGGCGTAACCGGGATTGTCTGAGACTCCCACCACAAGCGTAACGGCTCGCGCCAGAGTGCGGGTCGCGCCGCCTGCCGCAACCAGAATCCGAGCAGCACGTTGCCCGCTGCCCCAAGGAGGCCAGCTGCCCATGCAGCCCGCGTGTCGCGGAGCTGCCGCCAGGTAACTGCCAGGAGTGCCTGTGGCTGCACCGCGTTAGCCCGTGCCCTCCTGCCACAGGCGCAACAGCGCGACACTGTTTAGGAGCGCTTTCGGCACCAGGCTGCCGGGCTGGACGTACTCCTGGTCTTTCAGCCCATCTTCGCTTCGCTCTGAGCAGTGTGCGTTTCCGCCGCTTGCTCCCAGTCCGTCGAGCGTCGGGATCGCATCCCAAAAGTAGTTGCCGTCGCTAAGGCCGCCGCGTTCCTCGGGGAGCACCTTCAAGCCGACGAGACTGCCGGCTTCCTGCCAGATCTGCAGCAGCCGGTCTGTGGCGACATTCCGCGGCCACGGCTTTGTCTTACGTATGATTTCGACGTCCAGGCGGCACTGAAAATTGCCGTTGGGGCTGCTCACACTTGCTTCCTGCGGCAGGGCCATCATCTTGGCAATCCCGTCTTCATAAACGCCGGCGGCGTAGGCACGCATTTCCACCCTGGCGATCGCTTCGTGCGGCACGCGGTTGGTGACGCTGCCGCCGCTGAATGTGCCCACGTTAAAGGTCAGGTGGCGCTCGTAATCGGTGAAGCCCGCAATCTTTTGGACGGCCTCCGCAAGCTGCACGATGGCGTTGGCTCCTTGCTCGTGCGACGTCCCGGCATGCGCCGCCCGCCCCTCAGCGCGCACTTCGTAGACTGCCATCCCCTTTCGCGCAACGACCACCTTGGCCCCACTGTTCTCTACCAGACCACCCTCGAAAATCAGGCAGGCCAGGGTTGTCTCGCCCGCCAGCCGCTGGCGGCACAGGGCACCAAAATCGGCCCCATCGGCCTCTTCGGACGCATCGAGGAGCAGCACCCAATTGACGTCTGCGAACAACGTAGGAGCTGCCGCGCGGAGGGCATCGAGGACCATGTACATGATCACCGTGCCACCCTTAATGTCGACGGTGCCCGGCCCATAGATTCGTTGGCCCTCTTCGCGCCAGCGGAAGTCGTTCGCTTCTTCCTCGGCAGCCGGGAAAACGGTGTCGAGGTGGGATACCAAGCCAATCTTGTACGGTGTGCGCCCAGCCCGCGTGAGCACCAGGTGCTGACCGTACGCCGGATTCGTCGACGTTACGAATTCCGCCTGGAACCCCAGGAATGCGAACGCCTCGGCCGTCAGCCGCCCCAGTTCATTCACGCCGGCTGCATTGGTCGTAAAGCTGTTGATCGCCACCATCTGCCGCAGCAGATCGAGATAGTGGGGTAAGCGCGCTTCCAGGTGGCTTCGCAACGGTGCGATAGCTTCCATCACCTTCTCCCATTCTATTCCCGCCCTGTCGACAAGCGGAACGATGGTACGGCAGAACGTGAAATTCGCAAGAGCCCGCAGCTGTGTAGATAGCCGCGCTACAACTCCTGCACCTCAAACGCGGCGATGGCGCCCACCAAAGAGACAACGATCAACACCAGGCCGGCTGCAAGCGCGCCTGCCTGCGCCGGCACGTCCGCGAGTGGCGCCTGGTTGGCCCAGGCCACCAGCGCGCTTGGCGCAAAGGCGCCGACGATCGGGAAACTGCCCGCAAACAGAAGCACAATTGCGCCGCCAAGCGCCAGTGCCGCTGCCGCGCCGGTACTCCCTGCCAGCGTGCTCGCGAGCAGTGTCACAGCCGCAAAGATGAGCAGCCAGAGCAGCAGCGCGAAGGTCGCCAGGAAGAACGGGCCGACCGGCAACGCTTCGAACAGCCATGCCGTGTAAGCGTAGGCGCCAATACCGGCGAGCGCGAAGCCTACCAGGTAGACGATGGTCTGGGCGATGAACTTGCTCAAGATGAACGCCCAACGTGGTAGCGGCTTGCTCAAGATCATCGCCGCGGTGCCGCGCTCCTTTTCTCCGGCGACGGCGCCCATACCTAGCAGGATGGCGATCAGGAAGCCGAACTGGGTAATGTTCTTCACGTACTGCGTCACCGCGTCAACGGCCGATGGCTCTGGGATGAGATCCGCGAACTGCTCGGCGCCCTCTATCGTCCCCAGCAGTTCCGGTGTGAAGTTGGCGATAAGAGGCGAGCCAAGGCCAAAGAGTGCAAAGACGGCCGTCACGACGAGAAGCCGTTTCGTCCGTACTTGCTGCAGCAGCTCTTTCTGCAGCGCAACCACGAACAAGCGCCACTGACTGCCGAAGGATGGCGCTGGGCTGGCGACTGCTTCTGCCCGCGCCTTCCGCGCCAGGTAGATGATCCAGAGCCAGGCAGGGACTGTCAGGAGGGCTGCTGCCAGTTCAATCAGCCATAGATTAGTTACCAGTTGAGCGACATAGACCAGCACCGCATCATAGGTTGCGTGGAGGACAATGGCTAGCAACAGGTAGAGGGCGTTGCGCCGCTGGAATGCCTGCCAGACAAGAAGGGAAAAGGCGACGTGGACGCTGATCGCCAGGATTCGCTCGATCAGCGGTAGCAAAGCCAGGAGAGGTGAACTGGTGTACAGGTCCATCTGCCGCTCCAAAGCAGCTAGCTGCGCGGGACTGTCCGCCAATGCGGCGAGATCACTGCCCTGCAACGCCGACAGCGAAGCGACACTGGCGGCGAGCAGCACGGCGAGGAGCATCGCCTCAATACCGCCGTGACCCAAGCCGAGCATCACAGCACCGCCCCAACCGGTCTGCCGGCGCCGCCCGGCCAGCAGCCAGTAGCCGGCTGCCCGCAGCAGCTCTTCACTCAGGCCGGCCGTGAGGCCAAGGATGATGACG
>JAVVFG010000013.1:0-24020 GCA_032260445.1 Anaerolineae bacterium
GACGGACGGCGATAGCGCCGCGACAGCGGAGAGCAAGTAGCGCCGCCGCGAGGAGAGCGCGCCCGACCCCCCTGCCCCGGTGCGCCGGCATGACGCCGATGGGCTCGATAACGCCAGTGGTGCCTTCGCTGCGCATCCAGACGACAGCGGCAGGCGCGCCGCCGGCAGTGGCGAAGAGCAGGTCGTCCGGGCGGTCCAGTGTCCCCGCCACCTCGCTTGGGCTAAAGGGCTGGTACCAGGGCATGGAAGCGAAGCTAGCGTCATAAATGGCAATGAAGTGGCGCATAGCGGCGGCACGCGCGTAAGTGGCGGGGCGGTAAGCTGCGGGCCAGGCAGGTTCGCCCAGATCGTCGAGGGAATCGCGGCGCATTTCCCATTCGACGTGTTCCTCGAAGAAACGGTGATGTAGAAGAAAGCGGGCCAAGGGCTCCTGGCGGTCATCGACGCCGGCGGAGAGGCGGCTAACGCCGGGCTCGGCAGCGAGCGCCGCGCGCACCGCTTGCCAGAGCAGGCTACCGATGCCCTGCCGGCGGCGCGAGGGCGCGACGAAGAGGGCAAGATCGCTGAGCGCAGGCAGGCCGGGCACGGGGAGGGTCTGAGCGCAGCCCCACGCCTGGCTTCCTTCGACCGCCAACCAGAGCTGTGTCCCTTCGACAGCGGCAGAGCGCCGGACGCGCTGCGCGTGGCTGCCGAGGGGCGAGAGATCAAAGAGACGGGCTGTTTCAGCCTGTTGGAGAAGCAGCGCCTGCATCGCGTGTACCGTCCCCCTGTCGCCGGCGCTCGTGAGGCGGGCGGCTGTCACCCACCCAGATGGTCACGTCGCTGCAGTCCCAACGCTGCCCACAGTTCGGACAGGTGACCTTACAATTGCGCTCGACCATGTCGAAGCCACAGCGGTCGCAGCGCCAGATGCGTTTCTCAGCCATGGTACACCCTGTGGTCATTGCGCCAACGATGAACGCAGGTGTGAGAGGGCTCTAATGGCCCGGTCTGTTGCCTGGTTGCCATGGCTAGCATGGTATCACCGTCGCCAGCCGGACTCAAGAGAGGCAATGGGGCCATCTAAGTGAAATGTACGTTTCATATCTGAACGTTATGAAATTGATATTGCAATTGTGTACCCCTCATGCTAGACTGTTGCGCGTTGATGTAACGACTCGTGAGAGGAAGCAGGAAGATGACAACCGCGGTACGGGAAAACATCCTCACGGCTTTTGATACTCTTTCCCCCAAACAACGTAAACTGGCGCGCTTCATCCTGGAGTCGGAAGAGGTTGTTGCCTTCGCCTCCGCCGACGAGCTAGCCGAACGTGTAGGAACGAGCGCGGCAACGGTGGTTCGCTTCGCGCGCTCACTCGGCTATGACGGATATCCTGCCCTGCAGGGGGCTGTGCGCGCGGACTTCCCGCAGTTCCGGACGGCAGCAGAGAAGATGGAAGAACGGGTGGCCAATGGCGCGCTGCGCGATGGGCTGCGAGAGAGGGTGGCCCAGGTAAGTATAGACAATGTGCGCCAGACGGTTGCGCGTACCGAGCCGGGAGAAGTGGAGCGGATCGTCGAGGTGTTGTGCGCGGCAGAACGCATCCGGATATTTGCCGGCGGCATCTCTTCGGGCGCCGCCGTGCTGGCGGAGTACGCGTTTTCAATGCTCGGCTTGTCGGCGCGGGCGTTCACCGATGCAGGGATGCGACCGGTATTGGAGCTGTCCCATCTGGACGAGCGGGACGTGGTCATTGGCATTAGCATCTGGCGCTACATCCGCAGCACGATCCAGGTGGCGCGGGCCGCACACAAGGCGGGCGTGACCTGTATTGCCCTGACGGATAACGCGGTGGCGCCGATCACGCGCTACGCCAACCACGTGCTCGTCGCCGACACAGAGGGGGCAGCGCACGGGCGCTCGCTGGGCGGGATTGTCGCGCTGATCGATCTGCTGAGCGCGGGGATCGCGACACGGCAGCCAGAGCGCAGTATGGCGGCGATCCGGCGCGTCGATAACATGTACCGGCAGCACGGCCTGCTCACGGAGGAGTAAAGGATGGCGACGGTGACGATATGCGGCGGCGGCAATGCCGCCCACGTGCTCATCCCCCTGGCACACGCCGCCGGTTGGGAGGTCAACGTCTACGCGCCGTACGGGGACGAAGCAGAACGGCTGCGACAGGGTATGGCGCGCAACGGCGGGCTGCGCATTCGATTTGAGGATGGGCGAGAGATAGTTGGGCGGGCGCATCGCACGAGCGGCGATCCGGCGCAGGTCATCCCGGGAGCAGGGCTCATCCTGCTAGCGCTGCCGGCCTTTGCGCACGGCCCGACGCTGGAAGCGATTGCGCCGCATCTAGATGACGATGCGCTCATTGGCGCGCTGCCGGCACGCGGTGGTTTCGATTATCAGGCGGAGGCAATTTTGCGGCGCGCCGGCAAGACTGCCCGCTTTTTCGGTTTGCAGACCCTCCCCTGGGCGTGCCGCACCAGCCGCTACGGCGAAGAAGTGACCGTCCTGGGGACGAAGGCGGTGGTCGATCTGGCGGCTTTCCCGGCGAGCGAGTCTCGTGCCGTGGCCGAGCTGCTGACGGGATTGCTGCAGCTGCCGTTCCATGCGATCTCCTCGTTCCTGGCGCTCACCCTGGCAAACACAGGACAGATCATCCATCCAGGCATCATGTACGGTCTCTGTTATGGGCGGGAAGAGGCGACGTACAGCCGCGACGAGATCCCCCACTTCTATCAAGGTGTTGACGGTTTCACCGCAGAGAAGCTCCAGGCGATGAGCGACGATGTGCAGCGCGTTGCCGCCGTGCTGGCGACGGCGGTGGCTGAATTTGAGCCCGCCGACGTGTTGCCGCTTTATGACTGGGTGTGCCGCGCCTATGCGGGGGACATTGCCGACGAGAGCACGCTGGCGAGCGCCTTCGTCACGAACCAGGCGTATGCCGGGCTGCGCGTGCCGGCGCGGCCGACAGAGGACGGTCGCTACCGGGTTGACTTTACCGCCCGGTATCTGGCCGAAGACGTCCCTTACGGGCTGGTCGTTGTGCGCGGAATCGCGCGGCTGGCTGGGGTGGCAATCCCGGCGCTGGATAGCGTGATCAAATGGGCGGAAGAACGACTGAACCATCGCTATCTCGACGGCGATTCCTATGCCGGCAGCCGCGCGCCGCAGGTTTTTGGCATGAACAAGGTGGCGCAGTTAGCCGAATCCCATCGGGCACAGCTAGAAAGGTGAGTATTATGTCAATGAAAGCTCGAGATTTCTCGAATGAAGAAGGAAAACGACGCGTGATGGTCGGCGCGATTGGCGCCTGCGTGCACAACCTCGGCGTTGAGGGGTTTGCCGACTGGATGGAGGACCGCGGCAGCGGCTACGTCAGCGTCAAGCTCGGTCCGGCCGTGCCCATCCCGGAAGTGATCAACAAGATCCGCGAGGCGCGCCCGGAAGTGGTCGGCGTCTCGATGCGCCTAGGCGACCTGCACGTGGACAAGCTGATCACAGAGTTTGTCGAGCTGGCGACGAAGTATGAGATCCACCCGCGCGAGAGCGGCATCCGTTATGCGTTCAGCGGGCTGCGCCCGGCGGCAAACGTGGTGCGGGCGATGACGGGAGTTGCCGTCGAGCCGGACGAGTTCACGCCGGAGGCAGAGCGCCATTTCGACCTGGACGCGGTCGCCGCCGCGTACGCGAATCGGGAGGCGTTCGCCAGCTTCTTCGAGCTCATTGCCGACGACTACATCACGATGGAGCAGCTCGAGGATTTTGCCGAAGGGCGGACCGGAACGGTCCACGAGGAGCACGTCGAGTGGTCGGACTATCTGGTCGAGCGCATCCAGCAGGTGCGCGAGCGGGAGGGCCGGCCGGTGATCCGCGCGCACATCGGCATCGCCGCGGAGACGGTGGAGCCGACGATCAAGGCTATCGAGAAGCTGGCAGAGGCCGAAGCGTTTGAGATCGTCTCGCTGGCACCGGACCAGCCGTCGCAGGAGATGCTGGCGAAGTTCATTCGCGGCGAGGAAGATCCGGACAAGTATCTGCGCGGGCAGGGCGGCGCGCCGATCCGCACGATCGAGGATCTGCAGCGGCTGAAGGCAGCCTCGCAGCGCGGGAATTTCCCGCTGACGCGCATCTACACGGGGACGGACGAGCTGGTGACGCTGGCCGAGCTGTGGGAGGAGCATCTGAACATGGCTTTTCCCGCCGTGCCCATTTTTTTCTACAACCAGCTTGACGGGCGCGGCCCAATCTCCATCCGCGACAGCTTCCGCGAGCACTATGAGACGATCCGCTGGTGGGCAGAGCGGGGCAAGCCGCTGGAGATCAACGACCCGCACCAATGGGGGCTGCGCTACGCCTCCGACGACATGCAGGTAACGGACCACGTTCTGGTAGGGGTCATCGCGCTGAAGATGGGGATCAAACATTACGTGATGCAGATGATGTTCGAGCTGCCGCCGGAAATCAGCGCGATGGACGACCTGGCGAAGATGTGCGCGGCGTACGAACTGATCGAGCCGCTAACGCGCCATTATGACTTCAACATCATCCGTGAGACGCGCTCGGGGCTGCCCAGCTTCCCGCCGAATCTGCACCAGGCGAAGGGTCACCTCGCCTTCGGCGTCTACACGCAGCTGTACATGGACCCCGACATCTTACACGTCGTCTCCTTCCCGGAGGCGCACCACGAGGCGAAGGCGGAAGATATCATCGAATCGTGCGAGATCACCAAGCAGGTATGCTGGGACTTCAAGAAGGGCAACGTGCCCGACGTCTGGTCGGACCCGACGGTGCAGGCGCGCCGGCGAGAGCTGAAACAAGGGGCGGCGTACAACCTGCTCCACGGTGCTCTGCTCGGCGGCTACGGCGGACCGGTTACCGTGGACAACTTCTGGGAGTGGGCGAAGGAGCCGAGCGAAGACGCGGAGCGCAATTACGAGACGATGCTGCTGTCGTTCGTGGACGACGACAGCTACCGCACCGGCACCTGCGGCCTGATCAGCCCGGACACGATGGACCTGGGGCTGCAGACAGGCCTCTACCAGGCGCCGCATATTACGGTGATCGACCGGCGCTACGAGCTGGCGGGCGCCTGCCGCACGAAGGTGGTGGACGGCATGTGCCGTGCCGACGAGATCTACGGCGAGAAGGTGAACAGCGAGTTCGAGCGCGTAGACAGGGTACGGCAGCGCTTCCCCTGGTATTTTGACGAGTCGATTCAGCAAGCCGACGATGAGAATTACATTGTCGACGAGGTCGAAGCGATGGACGACGTGGTGGTCGGCGCCGCGCGGCAGCGGGCCGGGGTACGGCAGAGCGAGCTGGAGCGGCTAAAGGCGCTAGTCGTCGACTTCGGCAGCACCTTCACCAAGATCGGCCGCTTTGACGCAGCAACAGAGGCGTTCTCCCTGAGCTATGTGCCGACGACGCCGGATGATATCCGCGTGGGGTTGGCCAACGGCATGGGCGTGCTGGAAGCATGCCAGGAGCGGGGCGACTGGGAGCCGCTGGAGCGGGCGATGAGCCAGTTCGACGTGCGCCTGCCCTGCTCCAGCGCCAAGGGTGGCCTGAAGATGGTGACCGTGAGCCTGGTCAAGGAAGAAAGCGGCTTTGCGGCAGACATCGCCGCCCTGACCGCAGGCGCCAAGCTACTCAATAGCTATGACAGCAAGCTGACCGACGAGCAGGCGCGGCGCATCTATGAAGAAGACAAACCGGAGATCATCCTCCTGGCTGGGGGTGTGGACTATGGAGGCGACACCGCGACGCAACTCCACAACGCACGGTTGCTCGCCGAACAGGCGCACCGCGCAACCTACTCGGATTATGGCGTGCCGGTCATCTACGCGGGCAACCAAGATTGCCGCGCGGAGGTCGAGCGCATCTTCCAGGAGAACGGCGTGGACATCCGCGTCACAGCGAACGTGATGCCGGAGGTGAACGACTTCCGCATTGAGGTGGTCAACGAAGCGATCCGCGAGCTGTTTCAGACGGTGATTATCCGCGGCAAGGGCTTCGACGTGGTCGAGGCGTACATGGATGAGAAGTTCATCCCGACGCCACGCGCCGCCTTCCGCGGCATCAACCTGCTGGCGAAGGGCTACGGCAACGAGCCTGGGCTGGGCAACGTGATGGCCCTGGACATCGGCGGGGCGACGACCGACTTTTACTCGAACGTGCAAGACAACCCGCTATACGTCTACCCGGGCGACGACCGGCGTAAGCGACTGAAGCGCACGATCTTGAAGACGCCGAACACGCCGCTGGCGTACCGGCGCGTGGAAGGGAAGTATGGCCTCAGCTACAACGCGGAGAACGTGAAGGAGCTGGAGCGGTTCCAGGATGGCCGCATGAGCCGCGATCTGGACGTCTTCCTGACGGAGAATTTCAGCCAGGCGCGGCTGCCCGCGGGCGACCAGTTCCGGCTCTTCGTCTCGCAGAACGGGCAGGGGATCAGCGTCGACCTGGACAGCTACCTGAGCTGGGTTTCTGCGCACCCGCTGGACATGCCGCAGTCACGCCTGGAGAACGCGGCGCGCTCTTTCCTCGCCGGGGAGATTATGGCCGTGGCGACGAAGCGTAACCTGGGCTATGTGCAGGAGACGGAAACGTACTTCATGCAGTATGGCGTGAACTTCTTTAATCAGCCGGTGACGACGATCCTGATCGGCGGGACGATCTATCACAAGATGAACAGCGGCAACAACGACCTCCTGGCAGACCTGGGTCTCATCGCCCGCGGCGCGCTATATGACCCGGCGGAGCCGACGGTGCTGCGGCCGGATGGCCCCACTTTGCTGGATGCGTCGTATCTCGTCTCGATTCTCGGTGGCCTCTATGGGCAGATCGACCCCGAGCGGGCGCTGCGGGTGATGCGCCGAGAGCTTGTGCCGCTGCAGATGGCGGCGACGGTCGCCGCGGCAAAGGTAGCCGCTTAGTGTTGGACACAGGCGGCTCCCAACTCTCTGGGAAGGAGAAGGGAGCGGCCCGTGGCAGGAGGGCGCGGCTTCAGATCGGAGGAAATCGCCGAATTGATCGCCAGTCTGTCTCAGAAATATCGTATTATAGTGTTAGTATAGGAGGTGAGGGTCCCTAAGGAGAAACGAGCCAGTCGCCGTTCCAGAGCCTGCGCTTCCACCACGTTTACCGTCGTCACGCCTTTGTAATCCGGGAGGAAAAGAAAAATGAATAGAAAACAACCACGGTGGGTAGGGGTAGCCATCGTATTCGCGCTGCTGCTTGCCCTGGCAACGCTCGCCGCGTGCGGGGGCACACCTGAGGTCGAAAGGATTATCGAAGAAGTTGAAGTGACGAGAATCGTGGAGGGGGAGACGATTACCGTTGTCGAGACGGTGGAAGTTCCTGTGGAAGTCGAGCGAGAGGTCGTCGTGACGCCGGAAGCTGCGCCGGGCCGCTCGACGTTTATCGTCGCGCTGGCGGCGGCGCCGACCACGTTGGACCCAGCGGATCACCGCGACCGCAATTCGGAGACGGTTATCCGCAACATGTTTGACGGCCTGGTGACACGGGACACGACGAGCGGCGTCCATCTGGAGCTGGCCGAGGAGATGAACTGGCTGGACGACTTGACGCTGGAAGTGAAGATTCGCGAGGGCGTGACGTTCCACAACGGCGAAGTGCTGGACGCGGACGACGTTGTGTTCACGTTCGAGCGGATCATTAACGAGAACGGGATAGAGTATCCGGAGCTGCACACGTCGCCTCGCAAGGGCCTCATCGCGCCGCTGGAATCGATCGAGAAGGTCGACGACTATACGGTGCGCATGAACTTCAACGGGGTGTGGCCGCCGGCGATGCAGCTCATGGTGCACCAGCAGATCCTGCCGAAGGACTACCTGGAGGAGGTCGGCACGGAGGGCTTCATTGCCCACCCGATTGGCAGTGGGCCATTCCAGTTTGTCGAAGGGCAATTGGATGATCAGATTGTGATGGAGCGTTTTGACAATTACTGGGGCGGTGCCCCTGACCTTGAGCCGGCCGGCCCGGCCTGTGTCGATCGGGTGATCTTCCGCGTGATTCCGGAAGCGTCGACGCGCGCGGCTGCGCTTCTCGCCGGCGAGGTGGACATTATCCAAAGCGTGCCCAACGAGCTGATCGATACGCTCGACCAGACACCGGGTATCGAGGTGAAGACGGCGCCGGGCACGGAGCCGATCTGGATCCAACTGAATGTGAGCGATCCTTTGTTTGAGGACGTGACAGTGCGCCAGGCACTGAACTATGCGATTGACAAGGATCTGCTGATCGAAGCGATCTACGGCGGACGGGCGGTGCCGCTGCCGGGCCCGTTGTCACCGTACAACAACTTCGTCAACGAGGAGCTTGAGCCCTACCCGTACGATCCGGAGCTGGCGCTGTCGATGCTGGAAGAGGCGGGATGGACGGACAGCGATGGCGACGGAATCCTGGATAGGAATGGGCAGCCGTTTGCCTTTACCCTGGACACGATTGAGATGTGGCGGGCCCAGGCGGAGGCGTTGTCGTCGATATTCCGCGAGATCGGTATTGACGCAGGCGTACGCTTCTGGGAGTATAGCGTTGTCCGCGACCAGCTCTTAGCCTGTGAGCGCCAGGCGTACCTCGACGATTGGGGCGACTCGGCTTTCGACCCGGTCGGCCACTTTGAGGCAAAATGGCATTCGGTGGTGACCGGGGAGCCGTACGGGCGCGGCAACTTCGCCTGCTATAGCAATCCACGCGTAGACGAACTGATTAAGATGGGTGAGCTGGAGGCTGACGAAGCGGCGCGCCATGAGCTCTACGACGAGGCGCAACAGATCATCTACGATGAAGCGCCGGCTGTCTTCCTTGTGTTGCCCGAGGTTGCCGAAGGGGCTTCGGAGCGGGTGCAGAACTGGGAACCTGCCTCGGACGGGCGGATCAACCTCCACGACGTCTGTCTGGCCCCATAACCGCTGAGCGTGCGGGTTGAGAGGATCAGGGCGAGTCTGGGAACAGATTCGCCCATCCTCCTCCACCGCAAGAAAGGAGGCACATGCGAGCAGTCAAGACAATTGAGCGTGTGCTCTATGCGCTGCCGATCATGCTCGGCGTGGCGATCGTCGTCTTCATCTTCATCCGCATGACGCCGGGCGATCCGGTGGACATCATGATGGGGCAGGGTGGCACGATTTCGGCCGGCGAGATCGAACAGCTACGGCGGGAGTTTCACCTGGACGAGCCGATCTCAAAGCAGCTATGGTATTTCTTGCGCGACGCGGCTCAGGGGGACCTAGGCTATTCGTACGTGAAGAAACGGCCGGTCACAGAGCTGATCGGCACGCGGCTTCCGGCGACGATCGAGCTGGCAGGCGGCGCGCTGCTCATCGCGCTGCTGGTGGCGTTTCCGATTGGGATTATCTCTGCTGTGCGCCAGAACTCGCTTATCGACCGGCTGAGTATGAGCGCGGCGTTCGTGGGGATATCGATGCCCGGCTTCTGGCTGGGGATCGTGCTAATCCTGGTTTTTTCGGTGTGGCTGAGATGGCTGCCGGTGCAGGGACGTATCGGGTCGGAGATCGTCCTCGAGCGCATAACGGGCTTCTACACGATCGACGCCGTGCTGACGCGAAACTGGACGGCGCTGTCGAGCGCGCTGCGGCATCTGGTGTTGCCGTCAGTGACGCTGGCCGCGGCGGTGGCGGCGATCGTGGCGCGCGTGCTGCGCTCGAGCATGCTCGAGGTCTTGCGCTCGGACTTTGTGCAGCTGGCGCGGGCCAAGGGCGCTCCAGAGAGCGTCGTCGTCGTGAAGCATGCCCTGCGCAATGCGCTGATCCCGACGGTTACGGTCGTCGGTCTGCAGATCGGCGTCCTGCTCGGCGGCAATATGATCATCGAGACGGTGTTTGGCTGGCCGGGGTTGGGCCGGCTGGTCGTCGAGGCGATCTTCAACCGCGATTTCCCGCTGATCCAGGGGGCGGTGATGGTGTATGCCCTGACGTTTGTGCTGGCCAATCTGGTCGTGGACATCCTGTATACCTATCTGAATCCGAAGATTACGTTGTAGCCGCAACTTATAACGTGCAATGATCACGAGCCGTGTGAGGGCCTGCGATGCAAACTTCTGCTCCTGTCGAAACGATAACGCGCCGTGACCTGTGGCAGGTGCGCTGGACCTTGCGCTGGCGCCGGCTGGCCGAGTTCTTCCGGGAGCTGGCGGGCCATCCGGTGGCCCTTGCCGGAGGTATTCTGGTGCTGCTATTCGTGCTGGCGGCGATTTTCGCGCCCTCTATCACGGTGCACAATCCGGAGATCGGCAGCCTGCGACAGCGGCTGATCCCGCCGGCGTGGGTGGAAGGGGGGCAGGCGGAGTTTCCGCTGGGGACTGATATGCAGGGGCGGGATCTGCTGACCCGTGTTATCTATGGCGCGCGCATCTCGCTGCTGGTGGGGTTACTGACAGTCACCGTTTCGGTTGCAGTGGGCGCAGTGCTCGGCGCGCTGGCGGGTTATTACCGGGGGTGGCTCGATACAGCGCTGTCGCGTTTTGCGGATCTGCTGATGGCGTTTCCGTTCCTGATCTTTGCCATCGCGATGATGGCGTTTATCGGGCCGGGATTCGGGAATCTCATCCTGGCGCTGACATTCAAGGGATGGGTGGAGTTTTTCCGGCTGAGCCGGGGGGAGATCATGAGCGAGAAGACGCGCGAGTACGTGGAGGCGGCGCGGGCATTGGGGCGCAGCAACTATGCGATTATTGCGGCGGAGATCTTGCCGAATATCATCCAATCGGTCTTTGTACTGGCGACGCTGCGGCTGGGGTTCTTTATCGTCACAGAAGCGTCGCTCAGCTTTCTGGGGCTTGGCATCCAGCCGCCAACACCGGCGTGGGGCTCGATGGTCTCGGAGGGGCGGGACGTGATGCTCACGGCATGGTGGGTATCGACGCTGCCAGGGGTGGCGATCGTCCTGCTTGTCCTCTCGCTGAATCTGTTTGGCGAAGGGCTGCGCGACATTCTCGATCCGCGGCTGAAGGTGGAGTGAGCATGGCAGCCGAACCTCTCCTGGAACTGCGCAATTTAACCACTGTGTTTCCGACGCGACGGGGTGAGGTGACGGCGGTGAATGCCGTGAACCTGCGCGTTGCCCCTGGCGAGATTCTAGGGATCGTGGGCGAATCGGGCTGTGGGAAGAGCACGATCCTTCTGTCAATTCTCGGGCTCGTGCCGCGTCCGGGGCGGATCGAACAGGGCGAGATCTTCTTTCAGGGAAAAGATCTGACCAACCTCCGGGGGCGGGCGATGCGGAGCCTGCGCGGGCGGGCGATCTCGATGATTTTCCAGGATCCACAGAGCACGCTCAATCCGGTGTTTCCGGTCGGAGAGCAAATTCGCGAGGCGATGCGCCTGCACGGATTGCTCGACGGTGGGCGCCGGCCGCGCTGGTTGGGTGGCAGGCGCAAGGAAGGGGAGAAGAGGCGGGTTCTGGAAGTAATGGAAGAGGTCGGGATTCCGGCGCCGGAGGCGCGCTACCGCAACTACCCGCATGAGTTTTCCGGCGGCATGCAGCAGCGGGCGCTGATCGCGATCGGGTTGGTGTGCGAACCTGCGCTGATCCTTGCGGACGAGCCGACTACGGCGCTGGACGTGACCATTCAAGCGCAGATTATCGAGGTGATGCGGCGTATCAATCGCGATCACGGGACGAGCATTATTCTGGTGACGCATAACCTCGCGCTGGCTTCCGAGTTTTGCCATAGTATCGCCGTGATGTATGCGGGGCGCATCGTGGAACGGGGTCCGGTGGAGCAAGTTGTTGGCGATCCGCAGCATCCATATACGCAAGGGCTGCTGCGCTGTCTGCCGCGTATCAGCCAGCGCGCACAACGGATTGACCCGATACCCGGCGAGGTACCGGATCTGGCCTCGCTGCCGCCGGGCTGCGCGTTTGCACCGCGGTGCCCGGTCGTCGAGGATGGGTGCTGGCAGGCCGAGCTGCGTTTGCGGGCGGTGACGCCGGGCCATTACGCACGCTGTATTAAGTATGAAGCCGGCGAGCGCTACACGGAAGAGGAAGTAGGATGAGTGGACCGCCCGTATCGGAACAAGACACAACGGTAATTGGCAGAGAGACGACGCCGGGGGCGCCGGGGGCGATGGCCATGCCCCTGGTTGAGGCGCGCGCTATCACGAAGTATTTCCCGGTGCGCGCCAGTCTGCTGGCAAAGCTGCTGGCAGGAAAGAGAGATCAGGTTGTCAAGGCGGTTGATGGCGTGGATTTGAAGATCTGGCCGCGGGAGACGGTTGGCCTCGTCGGCGAGAGCGGTTGCGGTAAGACGACGCTGGGGCGTGTGTTGACGCGGCTGCACCCGCCGACGGCCGGGCAGATCTATTTTCGCAACCGGCTGGTCGCCGGCGATGGAAAGATTGGCGAAGCGCGCGACGAGGAGCCGCAGCTACGGCAGGCGAGCCAGATGATCTTTGACGATTCGGCAGAGGTCGAACCGGAAGAGCCGAGGCAGCAGCCATTTAGCTTCTTCCGCGTCACCCAGATTATCTTTCAGAACCCGTATTCATCGCTCAATCCGCGGAAGACCGTGCGTGATATCATCGGCGTCGCCCTGCAGCAGCGCGGCATTACGGACCCGGCGGAGAAAGAAGCGGAGACGATGCAGCTATTGAAGCGTGTGGGGCTCAGCGAGCGACACATTCACTCGTACCCGCACCAGTTCTCGGGAGGGCAGCGGCAACGTATCGGTATCGCACGCGCGCTGGCGGTGCGCCCGGAGTTTATCGTGGCCGACGAGCCGGTGTCGGCGCTCGACGTCTCGATCCAGGCACAGGTGATCAACCTGCTGGAGGAGCTGCAGGAAGAATTTGCGCTGACTTACCTGTTCATCGCGCACGATCTCAGCGTCATTCATTACCTGAGTGACCGGGTGGCAGTGATGTACCTCGGCCACATTGTCGAGGAGGCGGAAACGCAGTCGCTGTTTGACAGCCCGCTGCATCCCTACAGCCAGGCGCTGCTCGCGGCGATCCCGCGCGTGAGTAAGGAAAAGCGGCACGAGCGCATTATTCTGGAGGGCGCCGTCCCCAGCCCGATCGATCCGCCGCGAGGCTGCCCGTTCCACACACGCTGTTTCGCTAAGAAGGGGCCGGAGTGCGAGCAGGAGCTGCCGCCGACGGTAGAAGTCGAAGGTCACCGTGTCGCCTGCTGGCTCTACACCTAACGTCGCCGTACGTGTCCTCGAGGTGGAAGGCGACCATGTAGGGATGGGGTTCCAGCATGGGCGCCAGGCGGCCGATCTGCGAGGGGCGATCATCAAGCGCATCGCCGCGGTGGAGTCGAAGCTGGCGGACGATAGGGCTGATGCGGCGTTCAGCGACTTGATCGCCGAAACGGCAGCGGTGTTGGCTAGACATTCTCCGCAGACGATCGCCGTCATGCGCGGCCTTTCCGCAGGACTAGATCTGCCATACGAGGCGCTGCTGCGTTACAACCTGGCGCCGTTTCTGCGGGACGTGTTGACAACACGGCAACGGCTGGCCGAGGAAGGCAGAACTACCGAAGGCTGCACGACGTGGGCAGCGACCGGGACGGCAACGGCCGACGGCGGGCCGATCCTGGCGAAGAATCGCGACTACGCGCACAAGCATCTGGCGCTGCAGACGATTATCCGCGCTACGCCGGAGGGCGGGTACCGCTATACGTACGTGACCAGCGCAGGCAGCCCGGGTGTGTTTGTCGCCGGCTTCAACGAAGCGGGGCTCGCGGTGGTCGATACGCACGTGTCGACGACGGACACCGGCGCGGGACTGCCGATGTATGCGCTCGCCATGCACGTGCTGGAGGAGCACAGCCGCGTGCGCAGCGCCCTGGACTACCTGTGCGCGGCGCCGCGTCTGGGGCGCAATAATCTAATCCTAGCGGACGCGAGCGGCGACATCGCCTGTTTTGAAGCCGGTCACGCGCACTACAGCGTGCGGGAGGCGGCAGGCAATATCCTGGTGAACACGAACCATTTTAACGATGCGGAGATGCCAGCCACGTTTGTGGACACGGAGCCAGAAGAGCTGCGCGGCAACAGCTTCCAGCGCTACCAACAGGCGACGCAGGCGCTGGCGGGGCGCGCGGGCCAGATCGATCTGGCGTGGGCGGAGGCGCTGATGCGGAGCCACGACGCGCCGCCGGCCTCCATCTGCCGCCACCCGCACGGCGCAGATGAGAGCGCAACGATTGCCTCGATTTTCCTCCTCCCCGCGCAGCGCACGATGGTCTTCCACCAGGGGCAACCTTGTGCACCGGCTGCGCCGCGCGCCGTTTTCCACTACTAGCGCTCGCCTGGCAGTAGCGGGTTGGCCTGACCGTCAGAACTTGACGAGGAACGCCGTCAGGTACATGACGAGCACGCCGGCTGCCAGGCCGGCAAGGTTGAGCCAGGAGAACGCAGGTTGGTTGGCGCGCTTCGCGTCGCGTGCGAGCAGCTTACCGACTTCCCAGATGACCTGAAGAATGGCGCCGGCGCCGAGGCTGAGGAAGAGTGCGGCGACGAAGGGAGAGAAGGCGAGGCTGCCAATCCACGTGCCGAGAATCGCCGGGGCGCCTGCGAGGATGGCGAGCAGAATGAAGGTGAATAGCGCCGGACGCTCGTTGCGTGCTAGCGGTGCGGCGATGCCGATACCTTCAGTTATATTGTGGAGCGTGAAGCCAACGACGAGGAAGGAGCCGAGCGCTGCGGCGCCGGTGGCGAAGGCGGCGCCGATGGCCAACCCTTCGCCCAGGTTGTGCAGACCGATACCGAGGGCAATCAGCGTAGCGATAGCAAGGGGCGAATCCATCCGCGCGCGCTGCCCGACGGCGAGCAGGACACCGAGGGTCAGCAGTATGCCGAAGAAGACAACGGGGACGCCCTGAAAGACGCCTGGGGCTTCAGCCGCCAACTCGAGTGCTTCGAGGACGGTATCCACGAATAAGAAGATAAGCAAGCCGATGGTCAGGGCAAGGATGGCGTTCATCCACTTACGGTCGACGTGGCGCATGAAGGGGTACCACAACATGCCCAGCGCCACAGGCACCACGCCGACGTAGACACCAAGCAGCGCGTAGGCCAGCAACGTCCGACCGTCTACCTCTGGCGAGCGCACCGCAACCTCCACTTCTTCCTCGAAGGTCAGTCCGGTGGCGGTGATCAACGTGATCGGCAGCGGCTCGCCGTCGACCCACGGGTAGGGGATGTCGATTGTCGCCCGCTCCAGCCGTGCCAGCGTTGGCCCGGGCGTCATGGTGTGCTGCCAGTAAGCGTCGTCCACGAGTACCTGCGCGACGGTTACCGGGTCCGGCCCGCCGTTCATGATTTCCAGCCGGATATGCCCCTCTGCCGGAAAGGTAACCCGTTGGACGTGAAGCTCTTCCAAAGGAGGAAAACTGCCGGCGAAGAAGGCCAGCGGATCGAGCACGAAGAAGGCTGCAATCAAGCTGAGCAGTAAGAGCAGGGGAAGCAGTCCCAGTAGCCACCTGGGAATCGCAACCGTCGTCAGAGAGTCACCTTTTTCCATCCGTGCCTCCTTGGGCGCGGGCCATCATTCGATTCAGTCGATGACCTCGAAGAAACTCATCCAGCCGAGCTCGGCGAATTCGCTCTGGTGTGCATGGAACATATAGAGACCTGGCTCGAAGCCGCCGAACGAAAACTCGACGATGCCGCGCTGCGCCTGGCACTGCATCACGGTATCAACTGTCCTGAGCGTGGGTTCCAGGGTTGTGCCGTGGTCGTAGTAATCAAAGAAGTTGCCGTGGATGTGCAGCGAATTGATGGGATCGAACTCGGTCATATTTATCAGATAGAGGCGCTGCAACTGGTCGCGGCGGACTTGAATGGGCTCGTTCACGTAACCAAAGGCGATGGTATTGGCCGCATATACCTCGTTTTCGCCATCGAAATTGGTGTCAAAGGCGTTCATGACGATGACCATCTCATTCACGGCCTCGTTCTCGGGGTAGCGGTGGTTGCGAGAGCGGGCCGTTTCCTGCGCCGCACCCTCCTGGCGCTCAGGGTCCGGGTCGACGATAAAGGCGCCGTAGAGACCCTTGTGGATGTGGCGCTTCAGCGGAATGGCGTGACAGTGGTAGAGATGGCAGCCGAAGGGCCGGGCCTCAAACTCGTAGGTGAAAGTGCCACCCGGGTCGATCATGCCGCGACCGACGCCGGGAACACCGTCCATTTGCGCTGAGTGGATGCCGTGGAAGTGGAGCGTATGGGGGTGGGTGCCAGCGTTGGTAAAGTGCACACGCAGCCGCTCTCCCTCGACGCAGCGCAGGGTTGGTCCGGGGACCTGGCCAATGATGCGGCCTGCCCGCAGGGAGGCAGCGGAGGTGGGGCTGCCGTAGACCCAGCCGGGAAAGAAAAGGCCCGGGGCGATCTCGATCTCGCGATCCGTGGCCACAATGTTCCACTCGCGCACGGCTCGCCCCGCTTCCTCACCTGGCGTTCCGTAGTCAAAGTCGTAAAGGAGTTCCAGCGGGTAGAATCCATTGCGCTCATGGTCGACCTGCCCGACAGTCATGGCGGCGTGCTCGTCACCGCCGTGAGTCTGGCGGTTTTCGGCAGACGTAGGTGTCGCCGGAGCGACGGCGCGCAGGCCAGCCACCCCTGCCAGCCCGGCCACTCCTACGCTGCCTATCTTCAAAAAATCCCGGCGCGAAACGCCCTTCTTCTGGTTGTTCATCGCCTACTCCGGTTGGAAACCGTGGTACAAGTCGATTGGTGAGAATTAAGGTGCACCATTAGTTTTATTTTAGTCATATCTAAATTATATAGAAAGGGGATGGTTTGTCAACCGCCATTCTCGTTGCTTCCTCTGTGTTTGGCGAGAAGGGGTTTACGAAAGGTCTGATGAGAACCGGACAGTAGGTGGCGAGCAGGATGCTCGCGGTCCGTGTGGACAGCTTCTTGGCAGGCGCGAACGAGAAGGTTTTGCTTGACGAACGGATCCTTACGCCGTAGACTTGTGAGTTTGCGCTGACCCCGGTTATGGACGCTACACCGACCCCACATTTAGTTAGGTCAACAGAAGGAGGCATCTGTCATGATAGTGGGCATGGACTTCGGCACCACCAACTCCGGTATGGCGGTGTACGATGGACAGGAGCTACGCCGGCTGCCGCTGGATCCTTCCAGCGAGAATCCGCGCGTGGTGCGCAGCGCACTTTACATCACGAATGAGCAGGATGTGTTTATCGGCCGGGACGCTATCGACCGCTACTTCGGGCAGAACGTCGGCCGGCCAACGAAGTTAGAGCGGGTCTGGGTGGGCGAGATTGAGGTGCGCGGCGCCGACATGTATTTTGTCACCGACGCCTATGTGTGGGCAGACGTGATGAGTCCGGGGCGCCTCTTCCTCAGCTTCAAGACCAACCTGCGCGACCACCAGTATACGGGCACAGTCATCGGCAACTTCTTCTACCGGATTGAAGCGCTGTTGGCACTCTACTTCTACGTGACGCGGCAGCGGGCGCAGAAGCTGCTGGGGCGCGACGTGCACGAGGTGGTGCTGGGCCGCCCGGTGCACTTCGCCGACGATCCCCAGCACGACACCCTGGCGCAGGAGCGGTTGTTACGCGGGGCGTTTGCGGCCGGTTACGAGCGGGTCTATCTGCAGCGCGAGCCGATCGCCGCGGCGCATCATTATGCCAACCTGACGCAGCGCGCCCAGAATATCCTGGTCTTTGATTTTGGCGGCGGCACGCTGGACATCACGGTGATGCGCCTGGGCAACGGTGAGCGCGATGTGCTGGCGACAGGGGGCGTGCCGCTTGCGGGTGACGTGTTCGACCAGAAGCTGGTCCGGGCCCAGTTGCCACGCCATTTCGGCGAAGGGAGTACGTACGGCAGCAAAGAGATGCCGATCCCGCACTGGATCTACGACACATTTGCCAACTGGCAGACGATCCTAGAGCTGCAGACACCACAGAACCGGCGGGTGTTGGAGGAGATCGCGGAGACCGCGAAACGGCCGCGCGACATCCGTGCGCTGATCAGCCTGGTATCGAGCAACTACGGACTGCAGATGTTCGATACGGTCGAGCAAGCGAAGCGCGATTTGTCGGAGCGCTTCGGCGGCATGATCCGGCTCGAGGGGCCGGGTTTTGACGTGACGCAGCTGGTCACGCGCCGCGAGTTTGAGAACATCATCCGCCCCGAGTATCTACGCATCGAGCAGCACCTAGACGAGACAGTGCGGGCGTCCGGCCTGCGCCCGGAGCAGATAGACGCGGTGATCCGCACGGGCGGCTCCGCGGAGATCCCCCTTTTCCAGAAAATGTTGCAGCAGAAGTTTGGCGCGGAACGGCTGCACGCCATCGACACGTTCGGCAGTGTGACCGCCGGGCTGGGGATCATCGCACACGGGATCGGGGAGGGAAAGATCGCGGCGCACGCGTACACGCCGGAAGACCTCACGCAGACAGAGGTGGCCCGCCAGCCAGAGGGCAACGGCAACCTGGCGCGACCACAGGTAGGCACGGTGAATCTGGAGGTGCTAAAGCGGCGCATCGACCTTTACGAGGGGGGAGACAACGGGCATGATGTGGGGCAGACGGCGTTTGTGCTACTGACGGCCGAGAACGAGGTGCGCGTGGCCATCGCGGCGGACGAAGCGACTGCCGCCGCAGAACTGGCGGATACAGCGCACGCGGGCTTCCCGTCACTCATGGGCGCAGTTGTGGGGGCGCCCGACGATAGGCTGCTCCTGGTGACGTCGCGCTACCGCTTCCTCCTCGTGCCCGCTATCCAGCTAGAGGCGCTGTCCGCGGTGGGACAGAGTCTCGAGGAGCTGTACCAGTTTGCGGCGCGCGAAGCGATTTTCGCGCTGGCCAACTGGGAGGTGGTTAAGCATGCAGCGCGTATGGTGGTGGCTACCTCGCTCGGCTACGTGCGCGCCTTCCGAACGGCGCTGATTCGGGAGGCGATCGAAGCGCCCGTGCCGCTAACGTTCGAGCAGCCGCCGCCTGGCTGGCCGATAGCGGTATGCGGCGCTGCGCGGGAAGAACGCATCTTGTTGTTCACGGCAGCCGGACGGGGGATTGGCTACCCCCTGGAGGCCATACCAGGGACAGGAATGCAGCTGCTTAACCGCGCGGATGACGACACGATCGTCGCCGCGGTCACGGCACCGGAGAGCGCCGAGTTGCTCGTCATGACCGAGGACGGCCATGCGCGGCGCCTGCCAGTGACGAGTGTTCATGTGCCAGAGAAGGCGAACCACAAGGGCCGTGTGCTTGTCTCGCGGCGCCCGGTGGTAACGGCGGCGATTGCGGAGGAGCCGCTGCGGGTGTTGACGAGCCGCGGCATGGCGGCGGTCGACGTGAATGCCGCGCCGCTGGAGCCGGCTTCGACGCGCAGCACGCGGCTGCTGCGTCATGGGGAGATCCGGCTGCTCCTTAAGAACTGAGGTGTGCTGACATTCGCGCCGATTCGGAGCTTTAGCTTTTCTTTTAATGTCGTCACATCAGATTCTAATAGCGATTGAGTGGCGACTATGCTAGAATAGATGTTCTGGTAAGATTTGTCTCACAAGCACGAGACCCACAATGACACTACAAAATATCGTCGTGCGTGGAGCACGAGAACACAACCTGCAGAATATCGACGTCGAGATTCCGCGTAACCACCTGGTGGTGGTTACCGGTCTCTCCGGATCGGGGAAATCGTCGCTGGCTTTCGACACCATTTTTGCCGAAGGGCAGCGTCGTTATGTCGAGTCATTATCGGCGTATGCCCGGCAGTTCCTTGGGCAGCTGGAAAAGCCAGCGGTGGACCAGATAGAAGGGCTTAGCCCAGCGGTCTCGATTGACCAGAAGGGGGTGAGCCACAACCCGCGCTCGACGGTGGGCACGGTGACGGAGATTTACGATTATCTGCGGCTGCTGTACGCGCGCGCGGGCACGCCCCATTGCCCGCAGTGTGGCCGGCCGGTACAGCCGCAGTCGGCAGAGCAGATCGTCGACAGCGTTCTGCGCATGCCGCAGGGGAGCCGCATCCAGGTGCTGGCGCCGCTGGTCAAAGATCGGAAGGGGCACCACCAGCAAGTATTCGAGGACATCCGCAAGGCGGGCTTTGTGCGCGTGCGGGTCAACGGCGAGCTGCGCCAGGTGGACGAAGAGATCGAGCTGGACCGCTACAAGAACCATACGATTGAGGCTGTGGTCGACCGGCTGATTATCCGCTTCGCGCCGGATAACGAGAGCGAGGAGGCGCAGGCCGATCGCTCGCGGCTGACGGACTCGATCGAGACGGCGCTGCGCCTCGGGCAGGGTGTGGTGATCATCAACGACGTCAGCGATCGCGAAAAGCCAGTGGACCGGCTGTACTCGGAACATCTCTCCTGTGTGTATGATGGCACCAGTATCCCAGAGATCGAGCCGCGCACCTTTAGCTTCAACAGCCCGCACGGTGCCTGCCCGGAATGCCAGGGTCTGGGGACGAAGAAAGAGATCGATCCGGAGCTGGTGGTGCCGAATAAGGATTTGAGTCTGCGCGAGGGAGCCATCGTCGCCTGGCCCACCGATGACAAACGCGGCTACTACTGGCAATTGATCCAGGCGACGGCGAACCATTTTGGGATCCCGTTGGACGTGCCGGTGCGCGAGCTGAACAGCGCCCAGGTGCGGGTGCTGCTCTACGGGAGCGGGCAGGAGAAGCTGAACGTGCGCTACGTCAACCGTGAAGGCGCTGTACGCAAGTATCGCACCCAGTTTGAAGGCGTCATTCCCAACCTGGAGCGGCGCTACCAGGAGTCGACGTCAGATTACGTGCGCAGCAAGTTAGAGGAGTATATGGTCAACCGGCCATGCCGGGTGTGCGGCGGTACGCGCCTCAATGCGGTAGCGCGGGCCGTGGACATCGACGGGGTGACGATTGGCGAAGTCGCGGACATGGCGGTCATCCGCACCATCGAGTGGGTCGAACATATTCAGGGCAAGGATACGCCGTTGACGCGACGGCAACAGATGATTGCCGCGCCGATCGTGAAGGAGATCCATGACCGGCTGGAGTTTCTGAACAATGTGGGGCTGGACTATCTGACGCTGAGCCGTTCGGCCGGGAGCCTGAGCGGCGGCGAGGCGCAGCGGATCCGGCTGGCGACGCAGATTGGCAGCCGGCTGATGGGCGTGCTCTATGTCCTGGACGAGCCGAGCATTGGCCTGCACCAGCGCGACAATGCGCGGCTGATCCAGACGCTGAAGGGGATGCGCGATCTGGGCAACACGGTGTTGGTGGTGGAGCATGACGAGGAGACGATCCGCGCTGCCGACTGGGTTTTGGACCTGGGGCCGGGCGCGGGCAAGTATGGTGGGCGTGTCGTCGCCGAGGGGGTGCCAGAGGAGATCGCGGCAAACGACGATTCGCTCACCGGAGCCTATCTGAGCGGGCGGCTGCGGATACCAGTGCCGGAGAAACGGCGCAGTGGGACGGGAGAGGAGCTGGTGGTACACGGCGCGCGCGAGAATAACCTCAAGGGAATCGATATCTCCATTCCGCTGGGCAAGTTTGTGTGCGTCACGGGAGTCAGCGGCAGTGGCAAGAGCAGCTTCCTGATCGAGATTTTGAGCAAGCGGCTATCGCAACATTTCTACCGCTCGCACGAGCTGCCGGGCCAGCACGAGACGATCGAAGGGCTGGAGCATCTCGATAAGGTGATCGAGATCGACCAGAGCCCGATCGGGCGCACGCCGCGCTCGAACCCGGCAACTTACACGAAGTTGTTCGACCCGATCCGCCAGCTTTTCGCCGATCTGCCGGAGAGCAAGGTGCGTGGCTACAAGTCGGGCCGGTTCAGCTTTAACGTGAAAGGGGGGCGGTGCGAAGCGTGCCAGGGCCAGGGCCAGAACCGCATTGAGATGCAGTTCCTGCCGGACATCTACGTGCCCTGCGATATCTGTAAGGGCTCGCGGTACAACCGCGAGACGCTGCAGGTGCGGTATAAGGGGCTGAATATCGCCGAGGTGCTAGAGCTAACTATCGACGAGGCGCTGGAGTTCTTCGAGAACATCCCGCCAATCCGCCGCCGGCTGGAGACGATGGTTGACGTCGGCCTGGGATACATCCACCTGGGGCAGCCAGCGCCGACGTTGAGCGGCGGTGAGGCGCAACGGGTCAAGCTGAGCCGCGAGCTTTCTAAGATTGCCACGGGCCGTACGATGTATATCCTCGACGAGCCGTCGGTGGGGCTGCATACGCATGACGTCGCCAAGCTGATCAAGGCGTTGAACCGGCTGGTGAATATGGGCAACACGGTGGTGATCATCGAGCATAATATGGATATCATAAAGGTAGCGGACCATATTATTGACCTGGGCCCAGAAGGTGGTGAGCGCGGCGGCATGATTGTCGCCGAGGGCACGCCGGAAGCAGTTGCGGCAATCGACAGCTCTTACACCGGCCGTTTTCTGCAGCACTATCTTAACGGGTATGTCACCCCGGTGGAGATGGCGGCCCGGTAGTCCGGGCCGTTTTGTTTCTGGGGCTTGTTCTGGCCCGGCGTCTGGTTTCTTGCCCGCTAATGCGGGCAGACAGGAGGGTGTGAGCGTATGGAACAGAGCGAGCAACAACAAGTTGCCCTGTTCATCGACTTTGAGAACCTTGTCTACGGGCTGCACGAGACGTTTGGCACCAATTTTGCCGACGAGGTGGAGCCGGAGCTGCTCTTTCGCTTAGCGGAGGAGTACGGGCAAGTGGTGCTGGCGAACGCGTACGCCGATTGGCGCTTCCGCGAGATCAACCAGTTTCAGGCTGATCTGTACCGGCTGGGTATCGACCTAATTCACGTCTTTGCCAAACGGCACGCGAGCAAATACAAGAATGCGGTCGACGTGAAGATGGCGGTGGATGCGATTGAGACGGTGTGGACGTTACCGCACGTGGATACGTTTGTCATCGTGTCCGGCGATCGCGATTTTATCCACGTCTTGAAGACACTGCGCCGCTACGGCAAGACGGTGGTCGGCGTCTCTCCTGCCAAGGCGGTGAGTAACGATTTTGCCGCGCTCTGTGATCGTTTCGTGCGTTATGGAGCCCTGGCGCATACGTACCGTCAGGACATGCTGGCGAACGGGCACGTCGCGGACGTCCCGGGCGATGGCCATCTCGACGCGGTGCGCCGGACGCTGCGCCAGATCCTGCGCGAGCGACCCGAAGGTCTGAAGGGCTCGCAGATCAAGCCGCTGCTGCGGCGGCATCTCTCGGTGACGTTCGACGAGAGCGAGTACGGTTTCTCGCGCCTCGTCGACCTGTTACATGCCATTCCGGACGCGGTCAGCGTGGTTCATAATCCTGGCGGGGGTGATATTACGGTCTTCCCGGCCGGTGTGGGAGCTGGAGCAGCTTACACGGCGGCGCCCGCTCCGGCGCTGGAGATGCCGAACGGGGATCTTGCGCGCCGCGCGGGCCTGCCGCGCTACCGCTTTGTTGCGGATGCGTCGCGGCGGCACGAGATCATTGCCGCGCTGTACAACGCGATGGTGGAGGAGACGCCATTCAAGCTGGCGAATGTGTTTGACTCGGTTCTCGACGATTGTGAGGAGCTGCAGCTCTCGACGACGGTGCTTTCCAAATATCAGGCGATACTGTGGCAGTCACGGGTCTTTGAGGTGGAGGCGAACCAGCAGGCGATTCCGACGCGGGAGCGGCTGATGCGGCTGGTTCCGGAAGTCGCGTGTGCGCAGGATCTTGCCTTCCGCTACGAGGCGAGCATCGTCTATAAGCTGGCAGCCGCGGCGGAGGAAAGTGGGCACGATCTAGCGCCTGCGGCGATCTGTGGCATTCTAGGGATGGAGGAGGATGACGAGGGGCTGGCCTACGCTTCGCGGCTGCTGGAACACGTCAGCAACCAGCAGAATGGCTGAACGGGCGACTGCCGGGGCAGCCATGCTGGCAATTCGGTCCACGGGGGACAGTTCGCGGACGTCGTTCAGGATCTTATGAACCTGGTTACACTGGAACATGTCAGCAAGCAGTATAGCGAACGGAAGCTGCTGGACGGCGTCGATCTCTTGATCAATCGCGGCGACC
>JAVVFG010000014.1:0-24002 GCA_032260445.1 Anaerolineae bacterium
CCCGCTACTACAGCCTTTCTGACGAGCTGCGGGAAGAAGCGCGCCGGCGGGGGGTTGCCGTGGCGCGGCCCACGTTGCGGGCAATTGCCAACGAGCTGCGTCTCGAGCACGGCAGTGGCGTCCTGTCGCTGCTCGTGCTTACCAAGATGCGGCAGGAATTGGAGAAGATAGCCAACGATATTCCGCTAGTTGTGATTATCGACGCCATCCGCAACCCGGAAGAAGTTGCCTTGTTGCAGCGCGAGCTCGCTCCTCATTTTGACCTCGTCGCCGTCGAAGCGCCACTCGAGATTCTGGTGAACCGTATTGCCGCGCGTGCGCGCTTTGACGAACCAGACGAATTCGTGCGCCAGAGGGATGCAGCGCGAAGGATGATTTTGGGTGAGGCGGGCAAAGACGAACCGGCCCACGGGCACAACATCCGCACGTGTATTGAGATGGCTGACTGGAGACTTGACAACTCGAAGTCGCTCGCCGTCTTATCAGATGAGACGGAAGCCTACGTAGCCGCGCGCATTCCTTTACCCGCCCATAAGTGAGACAGAGGAAGGAGAGATGACCGTTCGTCGTATTTCGATTGGCACCGGAGGTGGCGACGCTCCGGGTCTGAACGCGGTGATTCGCGCTGTCGCCCTTGGTTGCCAGGAGCGCGGCTGGGAATGCGTTGGCATCCGCGACGGCTACAATGGACTCCTTACCCCGGAACGCTACGGAGGGAATGGTCTCGTTCCGCTGACACGCGATACCGTTCGCGGCATTACTCATCTCGGCGGGACGATTATTGGAACGACCAATCGCGGCAATCCGCTCAGCTATCCCGTCACGGCAGCGGATGGCACAGTCGTGGAAGTCGACCGGACCGACGAGCTCCTGGCAGCCTTTGCCGCGCACGGCATCGATGCGCATATCGCCGTCGGCGGGGATGGCTCGATGGGCATCGCGCACCAACTGAGCCAGCGAGGACTGAAAGTTGTCGGCGTGCCGAAGACGATTGACAACGATCTGGCGGGAACCGTGGTCACCTTCGGCTTCAATACCGCGGCCAGCTTCGCCACACACGCGATCGACCGCCTGCACTCAACCGCTGAAGCGCATGGGCGGGTCATGGTGGTCGAAGTAATGGGGCGCTATGCTGGGTGGATTGCCCTTTATGCCGGAGTCGCGGGCACGGCTGACGTGATCCTGATCCCCGAGATCCCGTATGATATCCAAAAGGTGGCAGAGAAAGTGGAAGAGCGTAACCAGCGCGGCTACGGTTTTTCCATCGTTGTTGTCGCCGAGGGGGCTAAGCCGGTTGGCGGCGAGCTGACGGTGCAGTCCCGCGAAGTGGGGCGCGCCGAGCGGTTGGGCGGCGTTGGCTACAAAGTGGCCGATGCGCTGGCGACGCTCACCGGGCAGGAGACCCGGGTCATCGTGTTAGGCCATCTCCAGCGCGGCGGCAGCCCGACCACCCGCGACCGGCTGCTGGCGCTGCGATTCGGCGCGGCCGCCGTCCGTGCCATCGATGCGGGCGAAAGCGGCATCATGGTCGCCCTTGACCCGCCCGACGTGCGCCACGTGCCCCTCGCCGATGCCACGGAGCGCATCCGGACTGTCCCTCTGGACAGTGACGTCTTGCTGACGGCGCACGATGTGGGGATCAGCTTCGGGAACTGAGAGCTAGGCGTCCCCCGCTCTAATTGGCGCTGAACTGCGTGGCCGGCGTGCCGTTCTCATCCTGGGCGGCCCACTGCATGGTATAGAGGTTGTAGTAGCGACCGCCGCGGGCAAGCAGCTCCTCGTGGGCTCCCTGTTCGACGATGCGCCCCTCGTCCATCACGACGATCAGGTCGGCGTCGACGATGGTGCTCAAGCGGTGGGCGATCACGAAACTGGTCCGTCCTTCCATCAAGCGCCGCAAGCCCTGCCCGATCTGCTTTTCCGTTGCGGTGTCCACGCTGCTCGTGGCCTCGTCGAGGATGAGAATACGCGGGTCGGCGAGGAGGGCGCGGGCGAAGCTGACCATCTGGCGCTGTCCGACGCTCAAATTGACCCCGTTCTCGCCAGCCTCTGTCGCATAACCATCGGGCGCGCGCATGATGAAGTCGTGGGCGCCCACAGCGCGTGCAGCATCTTCGACGTCTTCGTCGCTGGCGTCCAGCCGCCCGTAGCGGATGTTGTCGGCGATGGTGCCGGAGAAGAGGAAGGTATCCTGTAGGACAATACCTAGTTGCTGCCGCAGGCTTGGGCGCGTTACCTTGCGTATGTCGTGCCCGTCAATCCGAAGCGACCCACTGTCGACATCGAAGAAGCGCGCTAGCAGGCGGATGATCGTACTCTTGCCTGCACCCGTCTCGCCGACGAGGGCGATCCGCTGTCCCGGCTCTACGTGCAGGTTGATGTCGCGCAGAACCGTCTCTTCGTCATTGTAACCGAAGGCGACGTGCTCGAAGTCAACACGTCCCTCGATAGGCGGTAGGGGGTAAGCATCCGGTGCATCGGCCAAATCAGGCTGGCTGTTGAGAAGGTTAAAGATCCGCTCGCTGGCTGCCATCGTCGCCTGAAAGGTATTGTAGCGCTGCGCCAGCTCTCGAATCGGCTCAAAGAAGCGTTCCACGTAGAGCACGAAGGCGACGAGCGTGCCCGCGGTCAGCGTTTCGCCCAACACGAGGTAGCCGCCGACACCGACGACAAGCGCTGTTGCCAGAGAGCCCATAAAGTCAACCCCCGGGAAGAAGATCGCGGAGAGCCGGGTGGCCCCGACGTTGGCGTCAAAGTAGGAGGCGTTCAGGTCGTTAAAGTGGGCAAGATTGTGGCTCTCGCGTGTAAAGCTCTTGGTAACGCGGATGCCGGTCAGCGATTCGTTCAGATAGCCGTTGATTAGCGACAATCGCTGCCGGGTCGCCCGGTAAGCATCGCGGACCCGCTTGCGCCAATAGTTGGTGAGCACGATCATGAGTGGCAGCACGGCAAAGGTGACTAGGGCGAGCTGCCAGTTGAGCACCAACATGGCGATGATGATGCCGGCGAGGGTGAAGGTGGCGCGTGTTAGGCCGGTCAGCGACCAGGAGATGAAATCCTGGAGCACGCCGACATCGCTGATCAAGCGGCTCATTAGGCGACCAATACTATAATTGTTATAGAAGTTGAGCGAGAGCGTATGCAGATGGCGAAAGAGCTCACTGCGGACGTCGGCGACAACGCGTGTGCCGACATAGGCCATGATCGCGATGCGCGCCCGGTTGGTAATCCATTCGCCAGTGGCGGCGACAAGCAGGGCCACACTCCAGAAGCGCAGCGTGCCTAACGACGCACTACGAATCCCGTCGTCGATGGCCCGGCCGAAGAGCCAGGGAATGGAGACACTCAACAAGGAGCTAACCGCCATCAGCACGAGGGCGGCGACCAGGCGACGCACGTACGGTTTATTGTAATGCAGCAGGCGGCGCACAAGGCGCCCGTCGTAAGCCTTACCTAACAGCTCATCTTCATCCGGCAGGAGGTCCTGGATTTTCTCTTCACGGGCGCGTCGCTCCTGTTCCTCCAGGCTTAAAGCCAGATCGAAGTCTCGCTCGCGCCGTTTGCGGCGATTCCCATTCTCTTGGACCATGATTACTCTCCTGTCGCCCCTAGCTCGGCCTGCAGGGCCATAAACGCCTCCTGGTCTTTTAGCTGCAGGTCATAGATCTCTTTGTAGAGGCCGCCCTCTGCTAATAACTTCTCATGGGTGCCGCGCTGAACGATACGCCCGCCGTCGAGCACGAGGATATGGTCGGCAGCCTTCAGGGTGACGAGCCGCTGGGCAATGACGAACGTGGTGCGCCCTTTCATAAGCTCGGCTAACGCCTCCTGGATGAGGTGTTCGGTTTCCGTATCGACGTTACTGAGCGAGTCGTCGAGGACCAGGATGGCCGGGTCGGTGAGCAACGCGCGGGCGATGGCAATGCGCTGTTTTTGGCCGCCGCTGAGCGTAACGCCGCGCTCGCCAACCGCTGTCTCGTAGCCGTTTGGGAAGCTGAGAATGAAATCATGCGCGCGTGCGGCGCGCGCCGCCCGTTCGATTGCTTCCTGGCTGGCGTCCGGGCGGCCGTAGGCAATGTTGGCGGCGATCGTATCGCTGAAGAGGAAGCTATCCTGCAGTACCATACCGATTTCATCACGCAGGCTGGCCTGGGTGAGCTCGCGAATGTCGTGGTCGTCTACCAGGATGCGTCCGCCAGTAACGTCGTAGAAGCGGGGGATCAGGTTGATGATCGTCGACTTACCCGAGCCCGTTGGCCCGATCAGGGCTACTGTCTGTCCGGGATCGACGTGAAAGCTGACGCCGCTCAGTACTTCGGGCCCATCGTGGTAACGGAAGCTGACGTGCTCAAAGGTGACCTCGCCGCGCATTGATTGCAGCGCGACCGCCCCCGGGCGATCCTCAATCTCATCGGGCATGTCAATGATCTCAAAGGCGCGGGTTGCACTGCCGGCTGCGCTGGCGGCGAGGTTGACGAGAAAGCCCAACCGCTGCACGGGGCCGTTCAACATGGACACGTAGAAGATCAGCGCCGATAACGAGCCAATCGTAATCTCGCCGGCAAGCGCGCGTGGCCCGCCGAACCAGAGCAGCAGGAAGATGCTGATCGCCAACAAGAAGGTGAAGAACGGCCAATTGTTGGCCCAGACCCGAATGAGCCCGAAGCGGCGCTCGAACCAGGCTTCGTTCCCGTGATCGAACTTTTCAATCTCGTACGGCTCGCGGGCGAAGGCTTTGACGACCCGGATTCCGGTCAGGCTTTCCTGCATCGTCGAGGCCAGCTCGCCCATCTGCTCCTGAATCTCTTTGAAGCGCGGGCGAACCACGTTGCCGAAGCGGATCGTGGCTGCGACCAAGATAGGCATCGGCAGCAGCCCCAAAATGCCGAGACGTAGATCTTCCAGGAGCATAGCGACGACCACGCCGACCAACAGGATGACCGTCGCCAGAAGGTCCATCATGCCGATACCAACGAAGCGCTCGGTTTCGGTGATGTCGCTGGTCACCCGACTCATCAAATCGCCGGTTTGGGTGCGGTCGTGAAAGGCGAAAGGCAGTGCCTGCATGCGGTCATAGAACTCGTTGCGGATGTCGTAGGCGAAGCGGTGTGTCAGCCATTCGCCGAGATAGCGCTGGGCAAAACCGGCAACGCCGCGGACGAGGGCAATGCCGAGAATGACGCCACCGGCGAGAAACAGAGCCGACGCCTCGCCCTCCGCAAGGCCGCGATCGATAGCATTTTTGATGATCTGGGGTACGAAGAGGTTGAGCAGTGTGACGGCAAGCATGGCCACATAGCCAATGGTGGCCTGCTTCCAGTAGGGTCTTAAATAGCCCAGCAGGCGTTGATAGACTTCAAGCTTCTCCACATACACCTCCTACGCTGTGCACGTCGCCGAGATAGCGCCTGGCCGCGGAGCTTGCCAGGTTTCCACGGTTTAGGTTGTGATCAGAATGTAGGCCATCTGCGGTCAGCGACGGCACGCTCTTGTAGCTTCGCATATGATTCACAGAATCACGTTGGATCTGGAGGCTTGTCACTTGGCCGCCAAAAAAGCCCCGCATGGGGGGCGTTCCATGCGGGGCGCTGTTCTCTGAGCCTGTATCGACTTCGCCTCAGCATCGGAACCTGCTACGCGATAGGATATTGCCACCCTGAAGGGCGTGCGCTGCTGAATACCGGAACGCGAGCCGTCGTGCGAAGGTCATCCCTATCCACTGCTTCTACTACTGATAGCTATGATTATAAGGTGACCGCCGTCCGTGTCAACGATTCCTTCTGCGCAGCTCACAGATACCGGCTGTGGCAAACAACGGCGAATACGGTAAACTGAACGAGGGCGCCTTCGCATATTTTGCGAATCTTCCGCCCCACTACGAGATCGACCATCTTCAACATCGGAAACAAGGAGTGTAGCAGTATGGAGATGAAATATCGCCGTCTAGGCAAATCTGGCTTGCAGGTCAGCGCGCTGTCTTATGGCTCTTGGGTGACGTTCAGCAACCAGCTGGACGTCGACCGGGCCAAAGAGGCGATGGTTACAGCATACGATTATGGAGTGAACTTCTTTGACAATGCTGAAGTGTACGCCCTCGGCGAGTCGGAACGAATTATGGGCGAGGTGCTTCAGGAGACCGGCTGGCCACGGGATAGTTACATCGTGTCCAGCAAGGTCTTTTGGGGCTCAGTTTCTGATGCGAAGCCGACCCAACAAGGGCTGAGCCGAAAGCACGTGACGGAGGCCTGCCACCAGGCGCTGCGGCGGCTGCAGGTCGACTATCTCGACCTCTACTTCTGCCACCGGCCGGATCTCCAAACGCCGATCGAGGAAACGGTGCGGGCGATGACCGACCTGGTGCGCCAGGGCAAAGTCCTCTACTGGGGTACGTCCGAGTGGACAGCACGCCAGCTCACCGAGGCCTATGAGGTTGCCTATCGTTACTATCTGGAACCGCCGACGATGGAACAACCCGAATACAACATGTTCCGCCGCGAGCGGGTGGAAGGCGAGCTTGAGCCACTCTTCCACCAGTACGGGCTGGGGACGACGATCTGGTCGCCGCTCGCGTCTGGCTTTCTTACCGGCAAATATAACGAGGGCATCCCTGAGGATTCGCGCGTCAATCTAGAAGGGTACGAGTGGTTGCGCAAACAGCTTGAGAGTGAAGAAGGCCAGCAGAAGATAGAGAAGGTTCGCCGGCTGAGCGCCATTGCCGAAGAGCTTGGGACGAACATGGCGCGCCTGGCAATTGCATGGACGCTGAAGAACCCCGATGTGAGTACAGTCATTACTGGTGCCTCGCGGACCGAACAGATCCATGACAACATGCGAGCGCTCGAGGTGGTGGAGCAGCTCGATGAAGAGGTCATGGCGCGTATTGAAGAGATCCTTGACAACAAGCCTGCAGGCCAAAAATCGTATCTCTAGCCCCTCGGGGGTGGGCACGGCGCATGGCTGTGCTCACCCCTTCAGGACGATGAACCAGAACACGACACATCTTCCGATTACCGGTCTCCCTGTGGGCGGCGTGCCGCCCGCCGTGCTCGTCTGCGGGGACCCTGAGCGCGCGACGCTCACGGCTGATCTGTTCAACGAGGCCAGTCTGCTGAGTGAGCGCCGGGAATATCGCGCCTATCGCGGCATGGTCGCGGGGATGCCGGTCGCCGTCTGCTCACATGGCATCGGTGCGCCCGGGGCGGCCATCGCGTTTGAAGAGCTGGTGGCGGCAGGCGCACGGCGGCTCATTCGCATCGGCACCTGTGGCGCCATGCAACCGGGAATGGTCGCCGGCGATCTCGTCGTGGCGACGGCTGCCGTAGACCGGACTGGCTACGGCCGGCTCACCGTTCCGGACGGCTATCCGGCCGTTGCCAGCGTGCGCCTGACTAGTGCGCTGCTGGACGCGGCTGCAGAGCAGGGGCACGCTGTGCGCAGCGGCATCGTCCTCACCAACGACAGCTTTTATCCTGGTGTAGAAACGCCACACGCTACGCCCTATCCGGTGCTCTCTGCGGCCGGTGTGGTTGCCGTGGAGATGGAATGTGCGGCGCTGTTCGTGACCGGCAGCCTACGCGTCGTGCAGACGGCGGCGATTCTGGCGGTCGACGGCAACGTGCTGGAGCAGCGCGAGAGTATGGAGACATACGATCCACATCGTGAGGCAGTGAGCGCCGCTGTCGAGGCAGAGATTGCCATCGCCCTGCTCGCTCTGCAGCGGAGCGCTGGGGACAGGTAGCAAAGACGATGAGCCTGGCTGCCGCGCGCCGCGCTATCCGCCCCTTACTCGATCAGACGGCCGCCGCCGACGCCACAGCCGTCTATTACGCGTTTCACCATCCCGAGAACCGCGTGCAGCTTATTCCCTATCCCGCTGATGCCGAACGGGCGCTCGGCTATCTGGCGCTGGCGCGCACTGGCATTGATCTTTTCCGCTCGCTGCTAACGTTGCGCTTGCCCGAACATCCGGAGCAGGCAGCGGAGATGTTTTACGACAATCTGGCGCCTGGTACGTCGTTATTCATCCAGGCGCCGGCAAGCTATGGACCGCTGCTGTCGGCGTTCTTCGAGATCCAGCGGGAGCAACAACTGCACCTCTTTCGCCTGGATTCGAGCCGGTTCCAGCCAGAGGTCAATGTGCTCGTCACGCGCAGCGATACACCGGACGGGTTGCCACGCTTCATCGTCCGGCCGACAAGCGGTGGCAGCCGTGGTGATGTGGCCGGCTCGGCGACATTGAACTGGCAATCGCCGCGATTTGCCGACATTGCCGTCTACACCGAACCGCAGCAGCGCGGGCGCGGCTGGGGACGGAACGTGGTCGCGGCGCTCGCCAACTACCTGCTGCAGACCGGGCGGACGCCGCTGTACCATGTGGAGTCGACGAATGAAGCTTCGTTACAGCTTGCCCGCAGCGTTGGTTTCGTGAATACGCTGTCTGATAGCCTTTGGCTGGAAGCGACGCTGCTCCCTCAGCCTTGAGCAGGGGCTGCGGCGTGAAAATGGCGAAAAAAGCGCCCGCGCGGGCACTTTTTTGATTGACTTCCCTCTCCGCGCATGTTATTAGTGTATCTGCCTTTTGTAGTGGTAATGTAACTAACTTGCTGAATGGCAACAACTGCTGCCAGTTCCCCTTGAGGTGTCTCTCGTGAGGCACGAAAGGTGGTGCGGTCGGATCCCTAGCGGAGGAACAGATGCACAGAGACATGGGTACCGTAAAGTGGTTTAGCCGGCTCAAGGGTTACGGCTTTATCCGGCCGGACGATGGTGGGCAAGAAGTTTTCGTCCATTATTCAGCTATCGACGGGGAAGGTTACCGCAATCTCTATGAAGGGGACCGGGTAGAGTTTGACCTCGTCGACATGGGTAAGGGGCCGCAGGCGCGGAATGTGGTGGCGCGGCGGGCGCCAATGCCGGTTGCGTACACCTATGCGATGAGCTAAAGATCCGCTTTCTTCACGTTTTCTTTGCCTCCCTGGGACGGATCTGGCCCCAGGGAGGTTTTTTGTTGCCTGGGCCGAACCCTAGCGGTCGTCGTCGGCGACGAAGAGGCTGAGGATGGCGCTGACGATGCTGATGACCAGCGCGCCGAGGAGCGCCGCCCAGAAGTTCTCGACGTAGAAGCCGAGATCGAACAACCGGGAGAGCCATGCTGTCAGGGCAAGCATGATGCCGTTGATCACGAGCACGAACAGCCCCAGGGTGGCGACAATCAGAGGGCAGGTGAGGAGCGTGATCAGGGGGCGGACAAGCGCGTTGACCACGCCGAAGATGAGCGCGACGAATACGAGGGTAAGGGGTGCCCCGTCATAACCCAAACCGGGGACGAGCTGCACAGCGGCCCAGAGGGCGATGGCGTTGATGATGAGACGAACGAGCAGTTTCATGGTTACCTCCTGGAATGGTCCTTGAGAACTATTGGCGCCCGCAAGGGGCCGGCCTACAATGCGGATATGGCACAGAAAAAGATCCTCGTGGTTGATGACAACAACTCTTTTGTCGAGTTATGCATCCTCATCCTCGAAACGACCGGGTTCGACGTGAAGGGGGCTTTCAGTGGACCGCAGGCATTGGCTATGCTACGGGAAGAGCTCCCGGATCTGATGCTGCTTGATCTGATGATGCCGGGCATGTCCGGCATCGAGGTATGCCAGCAAGTGCGCGCCGAGCATGATGGCGCCGTGCGCATCGTCATGTATACGGCCGATGGGCGGGAGGCGACGCATGAGCGCAGCCTGGCAGCGGGTGCCGATGGGGTGCTGAGTAAGGACGTGCCCATCTACGATATTCCCTCCCGGCTGGCGCATTACCTGTACACGACCGCGCCATTGGGCTGAGCGCGCACCTCCACGAAATTCTAGTCCCCATCGCGAGATGGGGGCTTTTGCTTATAGCTTGGTCATGAAGGTCTGGGCGAATTCGTTGTCGGAATGGGCGCGCTTGATGATCCAGTCGACGATGGCGGGGGCGAGGTCAAGCGTGCGCTGGATAATGTAGGAGCGACGCATGGTTGGCCAGATGTGGCGATCGCAGAAATCTTCGTAAATGCGCAGCGACTCGCGCGTGAAGTCCTCTTTGAGAAAAGCCTGGTGTGCGGTGGCGGCAGCGAGCCACGCGGAGGTGATCGCGTTGGCGATGCCACCACCGGTGAGCGGGTTGATCAGGCCGGCGGCATCCCCAACGAGCATGGCACCGTCGTACGCCCGCTGGACATGCGGCTGCGAGCCGAAGTTGAGCTGCCAGGTGGCGACGTCGTTCACCTGTGCGTCCACATGCAGGCGCGGGCGGATCGCCGGCATGTCGAGGAAGCGGTCGAGCATCTCCTTGAGACTGCAGCCCTCTTCGCGGAACTTATCGAGCCGCATGCCGAGGCCGACGTTGGCCTGTCCTTCACCGGTGGGGAAGATCCAGGCATAGCCAGGTAATATCTCGTCATAAAGATAAAACTCGACCTCGTGTGGTAATTCCTCGATGTTTTCGACGTAGGCGCGGAGGGCAACGGCGCGGTGGCTATCCTCGTGTTCGTCGGGGCGAAGGGCGCGGGCAATGACGGAGGTGACGCCGTCAGCGCCGATGACCAGCGGCGCGCGCACTTCTTCGACGCTGCCATTGAGGCGGGCGCGCACGCCGCGCACCGTCCCGTCCTCGACGATCGGCTCTTTGACCTGGGCAACCTGGAACTCGGCACCGCTGGCAATGGCGTGCTCGTGTAAGAGGGCGTCAAACTGCATGCGGGGCACGATAGCCGAGCGGGCTTTGTGGCGCTCCTCTTCGAGGTCGGCGTCCATGGTGTAGCCTTTGGGGGAGACGAGACGAATCTTGTCGATGAAGTAGAAACCGGCGGCGCGGATCTTCTCCTCCATGCCCAGGGAAAAGAGCAGGTCGAGGGCGCCCGCCGGTACGGCGTCACCACAGACCTTATCGCGGGGAAAGGGCCGCCGATCCAGCACCAATACGTCATAGCCTTTCTGGGCCAGGGCCATGGCTGCAGCCGAGCCGGCTGGCCCGCTGCCGACGACAATGACTTCACGTTCCATTCGCGTCTCCTCCAGACAAGCAATCAATTAGCGCTCCACCCCTGTAGGTTGGCAGGGTGCTGCGGTTACACGCCTTCTTCCTGGCGGATGTGCGCCAGCAGCCCGCGCGCACCGTCTTCGACAAGACGGTACACGTAATCGAAGTTCCCGGTGTAGTAAGGGTCAGGCACGTCGCGTTCGGCGCCGTTACCAGCAAAGTCAAGCAAGCGGTAGAGACGAGGATGGCCGCCGTAGCGGCGGCGCAGCTCGTCCAGGTTGCTCTGGTCCATGGCGATGACGTAATGGTCCGGGTGCATGTCTTCTCGGGTTACCTGGCGCGCGCGGCCAGTGTAGTCAATGCCGTGGCGCTGCAGCACGCGGCGCGTGCCGGGATGGGCCGGCTCGCCAATGTGCCAGGAGCCGGTGCCGGCGGAGTCGACGACGATCTCATCTTCTAGCCCGGCTTCGGCGACCAGCCTCGTAAACACGGCTTCGGCCATTGGCGAACGGCAGATATTTCCTAAACAGACAAAGTTAACGTGAATCATCTTTTTCCTGGATTCGTTCCACTCGATGTTATACGCAAAAGGCGGCAGAGAGCAAGTGTCGCGAACAACACTTCCCATCTGCCGCCTCGGCATGTCTAGCTGCAAGCTGGCCGATAAGCCGCATTCTGTACCACACTACCTGCCTGCACAGGTGTTGTGGCGGTGACCATCTATCTGGGACAACCATTACTGGTCGCCTCGCGCAGCCTACCTGGACGATGGGGAGCGAGCAACTCCCTGCCTCCGGAGAGACAACGCCCTGCTTGGCCTTGCTCCTGGTGGGGTTTACCTAGCCAGCGACATTACTGTCGCTGCCGGTGGTCTCTTACACCACCCTTTCACCCTTGCCGGCTGCTTCCTGGAAGAAGCAACTTAGGCGGTCTTCTCTCTGTTGCACTTGCCGTCGGGTTACCCCGCCCGGCTGTTAGCCGGCACCATGCTCTATGGAGTGCGGACTTTCCTCAACCGGCAGAGCCGGTCGCAGTCACCTAGCCTGCTTGCAAGCACCTATCATACCTCAATTCTGTTATAATGCCGTCAGAAATACCCTGGAGCAATCTTGACGGACCGTGAACCAGAACAGCGAAGCCGACCGAGTCAAAGCGTATCCATTCTCCACCCGAGTACCTACCCGCTGGTGGTACCTGCTGCTCATTGCCGGGGTCTTAGTGCTACTGGGTTTCTACAATGTCAGCGACCCGAGTCGTGTTGCACACGACCCGTTGCTCGAGACCGGCGATTACGCTGGTTATGCTATCTGCCACCGCATCACGGAACGCTCGTTTACCGTCGCCGGGCGGCAGTTTCCGTTGTGCGCCCGCTGTACGGGCACATATCTGGGGGTGGGTCTTGCGTTTGGCATTCTGATACTGGCGGGGCGGGGACGGCGCGCTGGCTTGCCGCCGCTGCCGGTGCTGCTGGTGCTGGGTTCGTTTATCGCCGCGATGGGCGTTGACGGCGTGAACTCGTATGCCCACTTCTCTCCCGAGGCGCCGCATCTGTACGAACCGCGTAACTGGCTGCGCCTGCTCACGGGCATGGGCACCGGGCTGGCGATGGGTCTGGTGGTCGCCCCGGCGCTGGCACAAACGCTGTGGCGGGAGCCGAAGTGGCATCCGTCGGTGGCCTCGCTGCGCGAATTGGCAGGCATCGTCGTCGTGGCGCTCGTGACCATCGCACTGGTTTTGAGCAACTTGCCGCCTCTTTCGTACGTACTGGCTATTGTAAGCGCGGCGGCGGTGGTGTTGATCATCGCCGTGCTAAACATAATGTTCTTGCTGATCGTGACGCGGCGGGATGGGTGGGCCACGCGGTGGCGGCAGGTCGCGCCGTTTCTGGCTGCGGGCGTTGTCCTGGCGATGATGGAGATCGCGCTGATCGGCATCGGCCGGTATGCGCTGACGGGTACGATGACGGGCTTTCCCGGCTTGTAGGTCGAGACGCAGAGGAGGGCAGCAGATGAATGTGGTGACTGCGCTGGGTGGGATTGGCGCTGCCTTTGGGCTCGCCAGCAGCGCCGGCCTGAATGCCTACATCCCGCTGCTCATCGTCGCGCTGGCAGCCCGCTTTCCGCTGGAGGAGCCGCTGCTGCAGCTAGCGGCGCCCTACGATCTCGTGAGTAGTTGGTGGTCGATTGGCCTGATCACTGTCTTGCTCCTGGTGGAGATGACAGTGGATAAGATCCCGGCGGTCGATACGGTGAATGACGTGATCCAGACGGCGATCCGGCCAGCGGCGGGTGCGCTGCTGTTTGCGGCGAACGCCGAGGTGGTGACGGAAATCAGCCCGGTACTGGCGCTGGCGGCCGGGCTCGTGCTGGCCGGCGGGGTGCACGCGACGAAAGCGACGGTGCGCCCGGCGGTGACGGCAGGCACGGCGGGCACGGGGAACTGGTTTGTCAGCCTGTTGGAAGATCTCGTCGCCGTCCTTATTTCCGTGCTATCAGTGCTCATTCCCATCGTGGTTAGCCTGCTACTCATTATCCTCTTTGCCACTATCATCGCGTGGTTTATTCGCCGCCGGCGCCGGCGGCTCGTTTCTCATCGTTCCAGCTAGAGGAGGGATTTGTGATGACATTCAACATGAATAGCGTGATTAAGGCAGGTGGTATCGGAGCGGCGATAGCCCTGCTTCTGGCACTGCTCGGCGCGATCCCACTTTTAAACTGCCTGCTCATGCCACTGCTTTGCCTGGCATGGTTCGCCCTGCCCGTCACCACGGGGATGCTCTATGGCTATTTCACGCCAGGAAAGGAGACGCTGGGTGAGAGTGCACTCGGTGGCGCCCTGTCAGGTGGTTTTGCCGGGTTTGTCTATGCCGTCATCAACGGCGTTGTCGGTGCGGCAACTGGTGGCGTGGCGGCGGCCTTCCAGCAGCTCGAAGGGATTGAGGGGATGCCAATGGAGGCAACCAGCTTTGGGCTTGGCAGCTTATTAGTTGCTGTTTGTATTTCGGTTTTCGCCGGCCTGCTCTTCGGCGCTATTGGCGGGGTGCTGTGGCCGATGTTCCAGGGGAATCGCGGGCGTTAATCGCTCGAGCGGGTGGGGACGATCGAAAAAGGGCGCTCTGATCGCCGGAGCGCCCTTTGCGTTGCGTTGGTCAGGATTGGTCAGGCGCCGATCTGGCGGGTGAGACCCTGCAGGTGCGCTTCGAGCTCGACGAGGGTGTCGTACTGGCTCTCCAGCTTCTCCTTCTCGCCACGCACAAAACGGGAGAAGGGGGCGACGGTATCTTCAACGCGCTGCGTGCTGCGGCGCATCTCGCGGTCGAACTGCTTCGTGAGGCTGCTCATGAGGCGCTCGCGGAGATCGGCAAGCTTGGCGGCAAGCTCCTCTTTGGCCCGGCGGCGGCGGGCGGGAAGGATGAGGAGACCAATGGTGGCGGCAGTGAGCCCGCCAATGATCCCGGTCCAGTCGAGCACGGCAACATGGGCGGCGATGGCTACCGCCAGCCCCAGCCCCACGCCCACACCGGCAAGGCCGGTATTGACGACAGCCTGGCGCGCCGCCCCGGCGATCTCCTCGGCTTCGCGCTCCTCATCGTAGGTTTCGATGGCGCGTCGCGTTGCCTGGCCGATGGAATCGATGAGACGGGTGCGGTCGTAGGCGAGGGTCCCTTCGCGCGGGCCTGCCTGACCCACGATGCGCGCTGCCTGATCCTTCTTACGATCGGTGAGATGCTCGGCGACTGCCGTCCACTGGCGCAGATCTTGCTCCACCATCCAGTCAACCAGTTCAGCGACACGCGTTTCGATCTGCCGCGGGGTGTCGGCGACGACCTGTTCTTCAAAGTCGCGCTCGATCTGTTTGCTACGGATAAGGTCGGGAATGCGACCCAGGCGCAACATCTCGTCAAAGAACTCGTTGCCGCGCCGCTCCATCTCAAAGAGGATATTGTCTATCTCGCCCAACCGTGCCCTGAAGTTGCGCTGCATGTCCTCGTTGTAATAGGTCATCTGCCGGTCGATGTCGTCTAGCAAGACGCTGTCGTCCTTGAGTAGCTGCAGGTTGGCTTCGGTTATCTCAAGCTGCTGCTCGACGAGGCGATGACCGACGCCAAGCGGGTTGAGGAGCTTAAGGCGAAAACGGCCTTCGTCGTCGAGGGTGTTGTGGATGTAGCTTTCGATGGCTTCAAACTGGCTGCGCTCCCATAGCTGGGGCTGGCCGGCCTTTGCCTGCTGCGCCTGGCGCGCCGAGACGGGAAAGACGCCGGCGATATCGCCCAGCATTGTCTGCCCGGAATTGCGTACGAAATTGACGACCTTCTCGCGCGCAGCGTCGTCATCGAGAATGTCAATCTTGTTGACGATGAGCACTATCTTCTTACCCCAGTCGCGGATGCGGGTGAGGAAGGCGCGCTCGCTTTCGCTAAAGGGCCGGTCGGCGGAGGTGACAAAGAGGACGAGATCGCTGCGAGGGATGAACTCCGCGGTCAGGGTTTCATGCTCGCGCAAGATGGCGTTCGTGCCGGGGGTATCGACGATGTTGATGTTGCGCAGCAAGTCGACGGGCGCCGTGTGCACCCAGACGCCTTGTTCGCGCGGCATCTTGCCTATCTCCTCGCCGTATTGCAGGACGTGAATCTGGCTTGTGGTCGGCGTGACCCCTTCCTGCAAGATAGCGCGGCCAATGAGGGCGTTGATGAAAGCCGATTTGCCGCTGTTGAACTCGCCGGCGACGACGAGCAGAAAGAATTCGTCGAGCTGGCGAATAGACTCGGCTAAGGCAGCACGGTCCTGTTCGGTGGCGCCGGCATCGGCCATGAGGTCGCGCAGGCGGGCGAGGACATCGCGCGTGCGCTTGAGGAGCTCTTCCTGTTCCCGCGTAAGAATGTTTTCCATGTAGATATTGTAGCCGATGCGGGTTGGAGCGCCATAAGCGCAGGGCAGCGCACTCGAGGTCAGTCGGCGCTGTACTCGATACCGGCCTCGTCCAGCCGCCGCATTTTCTCCCAGGCGGGCAGTTCCTCGGCGTCCGCTTCTTTGAGCGCGAGCGTCTGGCGCATCTCTTTGATCTGGTCACGCAACATGGCCGCCTTTTCGAACTCCAGCGCGGCGGCGGCTGCCTTCATCTGCTTTTCCAGCTCGCCGATGAGACGGTTTAGCTCCGCTTTGGGCATCTGTGCTGCGGTCGTATAGACAGCACGCTCGTCGGCGAGAGCCAACTCGCGTTCCTTTTCGTGTACCTGGTCGCGGATGATGTCGTCGGTGAGGTCGTGCAGGGCCTTGACGATGCTGCGCGGCTCAATGCCGTGTTCTTCGTTGTAGGCTTCCTGGACGGCACGGCGGCGATTGGTCTCGTCAATGGCGCGTCGCATCGAATCGGTGATTTTATCTGCGTACATGATGACCTTTCCTTCTACGTGGCGCGCCGCGCGCCCGGTGGTCTGGATCAGGGCCTTGTCTGAGCGCAAGAACCCCTCCTTGTCGGCGTCGAGGATGGCGACCAGCGACACTTCGGGCAGGTCGAGACCCTCGCGCAACAGGTTAATGCCGACGACGACGTCAAAGACGCCCATACGCAGGTCACGCAAGATCTCGGTGCGCTCGATGGTGTGCACCTCAGAGTGCAGGTAGTGGACCTTGACACCCATTTCGAGGAGATAGTCGCTGAGATCTTCGGCCATGCGCTTGGTGAGCGTGGTGACGAGGACGCGCTGCCCTTTTTCAGTACGCTTGCGGATCTCGCCGAGCAAATCGTCGACCTGCCCGCGCACGGGGCGCACCTCGATTTCGGGATCGAGCACGCCGGTGGGGCGGATGATCTGCTGCACGATCTGGTCTGAATGCTGTTCTTCGAATTCGGCCGGCGTGGCGCTGGTGAAGATTGCCTGGTTAACACGTCGCTCAAACTCTTCGAAGTTGAGCGGGCGGTTGTCGAGCGCGCTGGGCAGGCGGAAGCCATAATCGACGAGGGTTTCTTTGCGGCTGCGGTCACCGCCCCACATGCCGCGGATCTGGGGAATGGTCATGTGACTTTCGTCGATGACCAGCAGGTATTCGGCGGGGAAGTAGTCGAGCAAGGTCCACGGCGGCTCGCCTGGCTGGCGCTGGTCCATGTGGCGGCTGTAGTTCTCGATGCCGCTGGTATAGCCGATCTCCTTGAGCATCTCAAGGTCGTAGCGTGTGCGCTGCTCGATGCGCTGCGCTTCGAGGTACATCTTCTGCTCGCGGAAGTAGGCAAGGCGCTCTTCAAGCTCCTCCTCGATGTCGAGAATCGCCTGGCGCAGCTTGGCCTCGTCGGTAATGAACTGCTTCGCGGGGAAGATCTCCACGCCGACGTGTTCGGCGAGCACCTCGCCGGTGAGCGGGTTGAACTCGCTGATGCGGTCGACTTCGTCGCCCCAGAACTCGACGGAGTAGGCTGTCTCGGCGTAGGCGGGCAGAATCTGCAGCGTATCGCCGCGAACGCGAAAGACGCCGCGGCGCAACTCGAGGTCGTTGCGCTCGTACTGGATGTCAACGAGGTGGCGCAAGACGTTGTCGCGCCGGTACGCTTGCCCGCGTTCAAGCTGGACAGAGACTTTGCCCCAGGCGGTGGGATTGGCGATGCCGTAGATGCAGGAGACGCTGGCGACGATGATCACGTCGCGGCGGCTCATCAGGTTCGAGGTGGCTAACAGCCGCAGCCGGTCGATCTCGTCGTTGATCTGTGTCTCTTTCTCGATGAAGAGATCGTGCCGTGGCACGTAGGCTTCGGGCTGGTAATAGTCATAATAGCTGACGAAGTAGGAGACAGCGTTGTAGGGGAAGAACTCCCTGAACTCGCTGTAGAGCTGGGCTGCCAGCGTTTTGTTGTGGGCAATGATCAGCGTTGGCTTCTGGACGTTTTCGATGACCTTGGCAATGGCATACGTCTTGCCTGTGCCGGTCGCCCCCAGGAGGGTCTGGTAGCGGTAGCCGGCGTTCAAACCTTCTGTCAGCTTGGCAATGGCCTCCGGCTGGTCGCCAGTGGGCTGGAAGGGAGACACTAACCTAAATTCGGGCATCGTGATAGTCCTCATCCTGGCGCGCAGGGCGCGCTGCGGTCGAACGTAAGTTCTTATTCTACCATAAGTAGACGCATTTTCGTTCAGACTATTAGGTATATTTTACGTAGCAAGGTTACGCTAGCGAGTGAGTCAGGTGGTTCCGGACGAAGGATAGCAAGGTGGCACATCAAGCACTCTTTTCGGGGTTGATTGTCGACGAGTATGACAACCCGGTAGCGACAGCGACGGTTGGCGGCGAGCCGGTTTATGTAATCGACGACGACGGTTTCCTGCGCCATATCGACGCGAAAGAGGTCGACCGCAAGATTCTGAGCGTCTTTGTGGAGCAGCTACAGGAGCATAAGGACCTTGCCGTGGCGCAGATGTTGCAGATGTTGGGCAGCGATGACCTGATGACGAAGGCGGCGATAGAGTCACAGGTGCGCAACGTGACAGTCGATCAGATTCTGGCGCAGGGGCTGCCGCCCCAGGCACGCGATATGCTGGGGATGATGGGCTTTCGCGTCATCATCAACGTTCATGGCGAGCTGGTGCGTCTGGAGCAGCCGACGTTACCCGGTGGTGAAGAAGACTGAGCCGAACGCGTCAGTAGGCGCCACGCGCCAGCAAGAGATAGGGAACTGTCTGCAGGATCAGGCGAATATCCAGGGTGAGCGACCAGTTTTCGATGTAGTAGATATCGAGAAGGCATTGCTCGTCGAAGGTAAGATCGGAGCGCCCGCTCGTTTGCCATAGACCGGTGAGGCCACCTTTGACTTCGAGCCGCCGGCGGTGCCAGGGTTGGTAGCAGTCAACTTCGGCGGGAAGCGGGGGGCGAGGGCCGACAAGGCTCATATCGCCCTTGAGCACGTTCCAGAATTGCGGCAGCTCGTCGAGGCTGAGGCGGCGGATGATGCGACCTACCTCGGTTAGCCGCGGATCGTTGCGGATTTTGAAGATCGGGCCGGAGGCTTCATTGTACTCCTGCAGCGCCTCTTTCTGCTCCTCGGCATTGATGACCATGGAGCGAAACTTGGCCATACGGAAGCGGCTGCCGTTTTGGCCGACGCGTTCGGCTGTATAAAAGACGGGCCCGTCCGGCGATTCTAGCTTGATGGCGATGGCAATGACAGTGCCGACGAGCAAGGCAACCGGCGACAGGAGCAAGACGACAGTGACATCGAGCACGCGTTTGACGGTTTGCGCCGCCGGGCTCATACCGACCTCGCGCACGCTCAGCATCGGGATCCCAGCCATATTGTTGAACTCGACGCGGTGCAGGCTCAGCTGGAACAGATCGGGTACGACCTGCGATTGCACGCCATGTGCCTGGCACAGCTCCACGAGATGGGTCATATCGCCGTGGCGCTCGGCCGGAAGAGCGATGAAGACGGTGTGCAGATCTGGGTATTCGGAGAGAACGTAGTCGAGATCGTGCATGCTGCCGAGATGGGGGATACGGCCGAGCCCGATGTTGTTTTCACCATTACCATCGGCGAGGTAGCCGACGGCCCGGTAGCCGAGGTCGGGACGGGCGAGGAGTGTGCGCATCACACCACGACCGGCCTCGCCGGAACCGATGATCAGGGCGCGGTCGACGCCCTTGTCGCGCTGGTAGCGCATGCGCAGGAAGATGCGGCGCAGGAGCCGGGCAACGGTAAGGAAGAGCACAATGAAGATGAGCGCCCAGACGAGCAGCAAACGGGAAAAGGCGAGAGGGCGCGAGAAGAAGGTGAAGGCCATCATCAAGGCGATGCCGGTTGCCGTCGCGTAGCTCAGGCGGAAGATCTCGTCGATGAACACTTCGCCCCGGCGGCGGCGCCAGACCTTGTTCTGGGCAAAGATGATGGTGAGGAGCAGGGTGAGAAGCGCCTGTTGGCCGAGGTAGCTACTGTAAGGGGCGCGGTAGGTTGTACTAAACAGCCATTGGAACTCGTAGCGGACCACGTACGCGAAGGCGAAGGCGAGGTTGATCAACAGAAGGTCGCCGACGATGGTCCACGAACGAATGGTGCGTCGATTCATGCTGTTAGTTGCGTCTCTCCTATCCTCTGGCACTTGGGATGGCTGTCACCAATCGGACTCGAGCGCGCCCTGGTAGACTGCGCCCATGGCCCGTCCCGCGGCATCCCAAGAATAGGTGCTGGCGTGGAGAAAGCCCGTTTGGCGCATTGTAGCTACCTGCTCCGGGTTGTCGAGAACCGCTAACATCTGCTTAACTAACCCGGCGACGTCACGCGGCTCAAAGTAGAGAGCTGCGTCGCCACCTGCTTCTGGAAGCGCCGAGGAGGAGGCGGCGACGACGGGCGTGCCACAGGCAAGCGCTTCCAGGATGGGCATGCCAAACCCTTCGTAGAGCGAAGGGAAGACAAGGAGCGATGCCGCATTGTACCAGAGGGGGAGGACGCCGTCATCGACATAGCCGGCGAAATGGACCTGCTGCTGAAGGCCGAGGGCGGTGACGCGCGCAAAGATCTCATCGTAGTACCAGCCTCTGCCGCCGACGAGGTAGAGGGGCAGGTCGGGGCGTTCAAGCTGGGCCAGGGCTTCAAGGAGGATGAGGAGGTTCTTGCGCGGCTGCAACGTGCCGACATGGAGCACAAAGCGCTCGGGCAGCGCCTGTTCGCGGCGAAAGCGGGCGATGGCGGCGCCCGGCAGGGGGCGGTAGTGGTCGTCGACGCCCGGGGGCACGACGGCCACTTTGTCCGGGGCGATGCCTAAGATGCGGATAATGTCTTCGCGGCCAGAAGCGGAGATGGCCACGACGCGGCGGGCCTGGCGGCAGGAGCGGCGTGTTTGTGTCGTCAGATAGAGCCGTTGCAAGGTGGGAAACTGCCGCGGATAATGAACGAAGCTGAGATCGTAGACCGTGACCACGGTAGGTGCGGGGGCCAGGAGGGGGGTGACGAAAGCCATGCTGTGTACCAGGTTGTGCTGCTCCCGCCAGGCGGCGTAGGGCCAGGCGAGCTGCTCCCATAGGATGCGCGCCCAGCGGCGCTCTGTGGGCCAGCGCGTGCCGGCGAAGGTCATGTCTGGCCGGTCTATCAGGGGGCGCTGCCGCGTGTGGACGGTGTAACGCCTGCCGTCCGCAGCCGGCAAGAAGCGCAAGAGCTGGGCGATGTAATGATGGATGCCGGCGCGCCGGTACCCGGCCTCGCCGGAGAGGAGATGGGCGTTGATGCCGATGGTGACCACGATGGCCGATTATAGCCTATCGTAGCACGAAGGGAACTGTGGGTGACGGGGGATGCGGATTGTCTGAGGGGGAGTGCCGGCTTAATGAAGTATCTCTGGAGCGGCAGCGGAGCTGGCCTGCTGGACCTCGGCGGCGAGGCGGCGTATGGTGGCTGCGTCCTTGCCCTGGATGGCTTCACGCAAACGCTCAATGTGGCGTTGGAGCGCGCCGTTGGCGACGCTGGCATCAGCGGGGTCAAGACGCTCAACACGGTACAAGAGCTGCCGGGCAGCCGTGCGCGCTTCGACCAGATTGCGCTGCCGGATGTCGAGGGCGGCACAGCGTTCTGCTTCGCGCACCATCTGGGCAACTTCGGCAGCGCTTAACGAGGTGGTAGTCGCCAGCGTGACCGTCTGGCCGGTGCCGGAGATCAGCTCGCGCGCGCCGACGTGGAGCAGGCCATTCTCGTCGATGGTAAATGTGACCTCGATTTGCGGGATCCCACGCGGCGCGGCGGGGATGTCTTCGAGGCGGAAGACGCCGAGCGTCTCGTTGTCCGCAGCCATCGGGCGCTCGCCCTGCAGGACGTGAATCTCGACCGTGGTCTGATCGTCCTCGGAGGTGCTGAAGACCTGGGAGCGGCGCACGGGGATGGGCGTGTTGCGGGGGACGACGACGGACATCATGCTGCCGGCCGTCTTCAGACCGAGGCTGAGCGGGGTAACCTCGTGCACGCGCACGGCGGCGATCTCGCCGGCGAGGGCCGCGGCCTGCAGCGCCGCACCGCGGACGACGGCCTGGTCGGGCTGCGGCGGGGTCTGTGGGGTGACGCCGGTGACCTCTTCGATAGCGCGGCGGACCATAGGCATGGGGGTAGAACCGCCGACGAGAATGACGGCATCGAGTGATCTGGCGTCGAGGCCGGCGTCGGTCAGGACGCGCCGCACCGGCAGGGCAAGGCGCGCGACGAGTGGCTCGGCCAACGTCTCAAACTGCTTCTGTGTCAGCCGGCGGCGCAGGTGGCGCGGGCCGTCGCTGCTGCTGGCCAGAAACGGCAGGGAGATTTCGGTTTCGTCTTCCGTGGAAAGGACGATCTTCGCCTCTTCGGCCGCTTCCCGGAGGCGCTGCATGGCCTGGCGATCGCGGCGGACGTCAATCGCTTCCTGGCGCAAGAAGGAGCCGGCCAGCCAGGAGACGATCACGCTGTCCCAATCGGTGCCGCCGAGGCGGGTATCGCCGCTACTGGCACGGACGGCGATGGCGCCATCCTGGACGTCGAGGATCGAGACGTCGTAGGTGCCGCCGCCGAGATCGACGACCATGATCGTTTCGGCGTGTTGCTGCGCGAAGCCGTAGTTGAGGGCGACGGCGGTAGGCTCGTTGATGATTTGCTCGACGCGCAGGCCGGCGATGGTTGCCGCGTCTTTCACGGCCTGGCGTTGTGGCTCGCCGAAATAGGCAGGTACGCTGATGACGGCGTCGTGGACTACATCGCCGAGGTAGGCTTCGGCTTCATGGCGCAGGCGGCTGAGGAGCTGTGCGGCGATCTCTTGCGGGGAGACAATCTTGCCGGTGGCAGGCACGTGGATGCGCACGTCACCGCGCGGGCCGGGGCGCAGGCGGCAGGCAAACTGGGGGTGTTGGCGCTTGATTTCGGGGTCGTCGTAGGCGCGGCCGAGCAGGCGCTTCACTGCGAAAATCGTGTTCTCGGCGTTGGCCGCGGCTTGTTCTCGAGCCTGGCGGCCGGTCAGCCGTTCGCCGCCGTGGTTAAAGGCAACGACGGAGGGCAGGCGTTTACCTTCGCTCGTGGTGATTACGGTGACGTGACCACCCTCGGCCACCGCCACAGCCGAATTCGTTGTTCCCAGGTCGATTCCGACGGCTCTTCCCATGTGAATCTGTGTCCTCGATTTTAGTCGCCAGCGCTAAACGGGCATCGGATGCTATCCGCTCCGGTTAGAGCCAACCTTACTCTAGAGCAGGACTGTAAGAATCCTGTTGGCTCGGCGCATGATGTAAGTTAGAGAAACCAGATGCAATGCCGGCTGGGGTTGGTCAGGTGCGGCTTGCCAGGAGGACGCCGGTGACGATGAGGGCGCCACCGAACGCGGTGGCGAGCCCAGGCACCTCGCCGAAGAGGAGCCATCCAAGCAGGCTGGCGCCGACGGGCTCGCTAATCACGGCAATAGAGACGTAGGCGACGGGAAGGAAGGCGAGGGCGTAGTTGTAGGAGGAATGGCCGAGGAGCTGGGGAAAGAGGGCCATGAGAAGACAGAGAAGGTAGAGCTGGGCTGGATAGCCGAACACCGGCTGGCCGGTCAGCAGGGTGAGGGCTAAGAGGGTCAGGGCAGCCATCCCGTAGACGATGAGCGTGTAGGAGACGAGGGAGAGGCGGGGGCGAAGGTCTCGGCCGATAAGGAGATAGATGGCGCCAGTGATGGCGCTGCTGAGCGCCAGGCCATTGCCGAGGAGTGGATGACTGCCCGTACCGCCGCTGCCTAGGCCGATGGCGGCGCCGCCGGTGAGGGCCAGGGCTAGACCGGTAACCGCGTAGCGATTGAGACGCTCGCCGAGGAGCAAAGGCGCCGCCAGCCCGACCCAGATCGGGGTGCTCGTAGCGAGGACGGTGGCGGCGGCGATGGAGGTGTAGCGCAGTGAGGAGATGTAGCCGGCGAAATGAAGGCCGAGGACGATGCCGGACAGCAGGGCGAGCCGCCAGCCGCGACGGGGCAGCCGTTGCAGCTCGCTACTGCGGCGTGCGGCAAACGGCAGGAGAAGCAAGGTTGCGATACTGAG
>JAVVFG010000015.1:0-23836 GCA_032260445.1 Anaerolineae bacterium
GGGCACGGTGCGCGGCGGCAGGCCGGCGACCACCTCGGCAAAATGACGGATGTGCGCAGGCGTGGTGCCGCAACAACCGCCGACGATGTTCACCAGCCCGCGCTCGGCAAAGTCGCGCAGCCACGGCGCCATCTCCTCCGGACCCTCATCGTACTCGCCGAACGCGTTGGGCAGCCCGGCGTTGGGGTAGACGCTGACGAAGGTACCGGCCAGCGCCGACAGCTCGGCAATGTAGGGCGCCAGCTCTTGCGCGCCCAGCGCACAGTTGAGCCCGACGACCAGCGGCTCGGCATGGCGGACCGCGTACCAGAATGCCTCCAGCGTTTGCCCGGAGAGTGTGCGCCCGGAAGCGTCGGTGATCGTGCCCGAGATCAGCAGCGGCACGCGTTCACCGCGCTCGTCAAACAGGCGCAAGATGGCGAAGATCGCCGCCTTGGCGTTGAGCGTGTCGAAGATCGTTTCAATCAGAAGGAGGTCGGCGCCACCGTCGAGCAGCCCGCGCGCGGCATCGTAGTAGGCCGCCGCCAGCTCATCAAAGGTGACGTTGCGGTAGCCGGGGTTGTTGACGTCGGGCGAAAGGCTCGCCGTGCGGTTGGTCGGGCCAAGCGCGCCGGCGACGAAGCGCGGGCGGTCTGGATCCGCAAAGGAAGCCACGGCCTCACCTGCCAGGCGCGCTGCGGTCAGGTTCATCTCGTAAGCCAGCGCCTCCATGCCGTAATCGGCCTGCGAAATCGCCGTGGCGTTGAAGGTGTTTGTCTCGATGATATCGGCGCCGGCCTCGAGGTAGGCGCGGTGGATGGCGCGGATAATGTCCGGTTGGGTCAGGTTGAGGAGATCGTTGTTGCCCTGGACATCGCGGGGCCAGCCGGCAAAACGCCCTCCGCGGAAGTCGGCTTCGTCCAATTCGTAGCTCTGGATCATCGTCCCCATGGCGCCATCTAGCACCAGAATCCGTTGCTCCAGTTCGTTTCGCAATTGCTCAGTCACTGTCATATCGAACCTTACCTAAACAAAAACGCCTTTCCGGAGAGGGAAAGGCGAGCGGCCAAGTGTGGCGCTCATCTTCCAGAGCCAGCCTGCTGGCTGGCATCTGCCGGAATTGGCACCTGCCGCCGGGGCGGTGGTTGCCGAGACTTCTTTGGGCCGGTCCCTCTGCCTCTCTCGATGAGCCGTATCGGTTGTTGGCGACAGTGTATAGCGCAGATCTGCGTGTGTCAAACGGCGGCGCGCAGAGGGTACGTTGCTTAAACGTCACCTTAACGTCTGACCGGCGTCCGGCATCTGCTACCTCGAGGCGATACACTTGAGCAAGGTGGGGCGGCACCCGTCCCGCCTTGAGGAAGTTACTGGAGAGCAGATGAGCTATAACTACCCGACATCGCCCTATCACCAGCCGCCGCCCGCGCCGCCAGAGCAGCGGCGGGGGTGCAGTTGCCTCAGCCGGCTCGTTCTCCTCACGCTTTTTTTACTCCTGTTGGGTGGGACGGCTGTCGCCGGCGGGTTGGTTGCGTTGGTCTATGCGCGCTTCAACGCGGAGATAGAAGAGGGCGTTGTCGCGCTGGACGAGGCACGCGAGCGCGAGGTCTTTGAGACGACGCGCATCTACGACCGTGATGGAGAGCTGCTGTGGGAAATCTTCGGGGAGGGCAAGCGGACGCAGGTTCCGCTCGAGCAGATCCCGTTGTTGCTGCGGCAGGCGACGATCGCCGTCGAAGACGACACCTTTTACGAGAATATCGGGCTCGACGCGCCCTCGCTGGTGGCGGCGCTGATCGCCAACGTGCGCAATCCGGACAGCCGCCCGGTGGGTGGGAGCACGATTACGCAGCAGATCGTGCGCCATCTTGTTTTCGACTACGAAGAGCGCGCGGCGGTTAGTTACGATCGCAAGAGCAAGGAGATCGTCCTGGCGTGGATCATGAACCGGCGCTACGAGAAGGACGAGATCCTCGAACTGTACCTCAACGAAATCTACTACGGCAACCTGGCCTACGGCGCCGAAGCGGCGGCGCAAACCTACTTCGGCAAGCCGGCAGCCGAGCTGAATCTGGCGGAAATCAGCCTGCTTGCCGCGCTGCCGCAGAGCCCGGTCGAGCTCGATCCGCTGACAAATCTGGAGGGCGCCCGGCAGCGCCAGTGGCTGGTCCTCAGCCTGATGGTCGACGAAGGCTTCATCAGCCGGCAGGAAGCGGAGGCAGCCTATTTCGCACCGCTGTCCTTTGCCCCGCAGGAGGTCAGTCTGGAGGCGCCGCATTTTGCCGTCTACGTGCGCCAGCTCCTCGAACAGCAGTTCGGGCCGGAGGTTGTGGCCAATGGCGGCTTGCGCGTGACGACGACCCTCGACCTTGACTTCCAGGAGCTGGCGGAGCGGCTGGCGCGCGAGCACATCGCCGCGGTTGGCCCAGAACACAACATGGCCAACGCGGCGCTGGTGGCGCTCAAGCCGGGCAGTGGCGAGATCCTGGCGATGCTGGGCAGCGTCGATTACCGCGACGAAACGATCGATGGCCAGGTCAACGTGACGCTGTCGCCACAGCAGCCGGGCAGTAGCATCAAGCCGCTGACCTACGCGGCGGCCCTTTCGCCAGGGCCGGATGGGGAAGCGCCAGCGTGGACGCTGGGCGATCTGCTGTGGGACGTGCCGGTCCGTTACCCGCAGCTCGACGGGAACGTCTATGCGCCTGTGAACTACAGCCGCACCTTCCACGGGCCGATGCGACCGCGCGACGCGCTGGCTAACAGCTACAACGTGCCGGCGGTGCTGGTGCTGCAGGACATTGGCGTGCCGCGCCTGCTGGAATTCGCGCAGCAGGTGGGCATCCGCAGCCTGGGCGATGATGCGGCGCGCTACGGGCTGTCGCTCACCCTGGGCGGCGGCGAGCTATCCCCACTGGAGCTGACGAGCGCCTACGCCATGCTCGCCAACGGAGGCAATCGCGTGGCGCCGGCAGCCATTCTCAGCGTTACGCGCAGCGATGGCGAGGTGCTCTTTGAGTACGAGCCGCCGGCGCCGGAGGCGGTGCTCGACGCGCGCGTTGCCTTCATGCTCAGCGACATTCTCGACGACGACGAGGCGCGGGTCGCCGCGATGGGTCGCGACAACCCGCTGGCCCTGCCCTTCCCCGCGACGGCGAAAACGGGCACCACCAATGACTTCCGCGACAACTGGACGTTGGGCTACACGCCCGGCCTGGCCGCCGGTGTGTGGACGGGCAACACGGACAACAGCGAGATGATCGACATCAGCGGGCTGACAGGCGCAGCGCCGCTGTGGTCGGCTTATATGCAGGCCGTCTATGCCGATCCGGCGTTACGTAAGGCCCTAGCGGTGAACGGCACCCAGCCGCCCGACTGGTATACGCCGCCGCCGGGACTGGAGCGGCGCACCCTTTGCAACCTTAACTCGGTCGTGCCCGGCACGGAGCAGTGCCAGCCGGGACGCGAGGAATGGTTCCTGGTGCTGGACGAGACGGCGACGCCGACACCGCCGCCGCCGGAGCCGGTGGTGACCTGGGAAGAGGTGGACCCGGGCGTGTGGCAACTGCTTGCTGCCGCGTTGCCGGCGGAGCTGCCTGAGGAGCTGCTGGCCGCGCTCGGGGCGGATGACGATCTGCCGCCGCCGGAAGCGTGTTATTTCCCGGCGGGCACTCCGGTCGAGTCGCTGCCCGCGGATGCGCTGCCGGGCGTCTACCTCGAGCCGCCGCGCAACGCGGAAAGCCTGAAAGGGGCCTATGAGTGGGCCGCGAGCACCGGGCTGGCCATCCTGCCGCGCGTGTCGTGCAGCGAGGAGTTGCTGGATAGCGGGCGCGGCAGCGAGCTTGCCGTGTGGCGCATCCGCAGTCCCCGGGACGGCGATGCGGTCAGCGGTATCGTGCCCATCCTCGGCACGGCCGACTTCGATCCAGCTCTTGTGCAGTTCTACAAGCTGGAGCTCGGGACGCCTGACGGTCAATGGCTCACGCTGGGGGACACGCATAACACGCCAGTGGTCAATGGGCAGCTGGAGACGCTGCACGCCGACGCCTTCCCGCCGGGCACGTACACGCTGCGATTGATTGTGGTCGGCAGTGACAGCAACTACGTCGGCGATCCAGACACGGTGGTGGTGACCATCGAGTAGGGAGTGGAGCCAGCCGCCCAGAACTGGCGGTCAGTCGAGGAGGGTTACGCCCGCCTTGCTCAGCTGCCCGCGCACAAAGGCCAGAAGGCGCGGGCGCATTTCGGCGCCGTGACCAAACTTTGCCTTGGTGCGCAAGGTCAGCTCGGCGCGCGCAGCATCGTGATGCGCCGCGTCACCTTTTCAATCACTCCTTCCACCCCGAGGATTTCGACCTTCTCGCCGACGTCGAACCTATCCTCAAAGATGAAGCTGATGCCGGCGAGGAAATCGTTGACGAGCGGGCCAGGGCAATGAGAAACAGCCGCTGTAACTGGATGGGGAGCTCAGACATTGTCAGCGGGCGGTGACCGTTACCAGATCCGGTTCGAGCTGCACACGTATGCCTTCGGGATGGATCACCTCCGGGGCAATCTCCACCGACTCACCCGGCTGCAGATCTTCTAGCTCCGCTGCGTTAATGACCACCTGGAGAAGACGGGGGCTGGCGTCAATCTCCTCCAGCGTGGGTACGGGTCCGTTGAGGAACACGTTGACCTCGGTCGGCGAAATCTCCAGCGAGAGTGGGTGCTCACCCTGGATTACCACGGCACGCTGCCGCAGCCAGTTTGCCATGCGCGGCTCGACGTCGACGTGCACGAGCACAGAACGTACCGGCTCACCAACGCTATTCAGGGCCTCGATACCAGGCGGCAGGTCGAGCGGCGCCTGAATGCGGAGATCGTCCACGGCCGTAGTGATGTTGACTGGAAATGTCGAGATGGCGGCTGCCAGTTGGCCGAGCTGTTCCTCCGGCCCAATCAGCGTCACCTCGCTTGGCGTGACGCTCAGGCCGCTGAGCCGGTAACCGGCGGGAAGGTCACCTTCGGTAACGACGCGCACACCGACATCACGGGCATCGGCGCGCCGTACGATGTCGACAGTGACCTGTACCTGCTCCGGGCTGATGGCCGGGCCGCTAACCGGGCTCCCGTTTTCGTCCACCAGAGTAAGCGGGCGCAGGCGCTGGAACGAACCGGACGCCTCGCCGATCGAGATATCGGCCCTGGCGTGGTCAACGCTAGAGACCAGCGGTTCGGCACCCGTGATTTGCACCTCGGCCGGCTCGGACTGCGGCAGGCCGGTCATTGCCAGCGCAGGAGACAACGTCTCTTCGCCTAAGGCGATGACGCGCACTGGTACACTACTGGTAATGATACCGGCGAGCTGCACGTCGACTTGAGCCGGGCTGACTGAGACGATCTGCACCGGCCGCGCTTCTGTCTCGACGTCGACTTCAAGCCGGTGCAGGCCGACGTCCAGCGTGCTGAGATCGACCCGTGCTCGGAAACTGGATGGACCGAGCGTAGGAATAATGCGATCGGTGGCCTTGGCGACCACCGTGACGGTGTCGGGCAGTTCCGACATCATCTGCAGATTGGGGCCAGCTTCCTCGACGCGCAGGGGGACATTCTCGATGCGCTGTTCGACAATCGGGTTGGTCTGCTGGATGACAAACATCCACGTCGCCAGTGCCAGCAGAGTCGCCAGGAGCAACATCGCCGAATTCGAGAGGGCGCCGTTGGATGCTGGTCTTGTCGAAGCGCGCCACCAGTCGGCAAAGCGCTCCCACAGACGGCTCAACGACAGGCTTGCCTGTCGCGCCCCTTCCGGCGGCCGGTAGTACTGGTAGACCTGTTCTCGGAGCGTGGTCTGGTCCACGTCACTCTCCAGCCGTCCCTGGTGGGCAATGGAGATCTCGCCGGTCTCCTCGCTCACGACCAGCACCAGCGCATCGCTTGTCTCGGTGAGCCCGACGGCAGCGCGGTGGCGTGTTCCCAGGCGGCGAGTGCCGGCGTAGAGCTGGCGGTTGCTGACCGGCAGCACACAGCCAGCGGCGACGACCCGTTCGCCGCGGATAATCATCGCGCCATCGTGGAGCGGCGTGCCATCGTAGAAGATGCTCTGCAGCAGCTCGCTCGTCACCTTAGCGCCGACGGAAACACCCGTTTCGCGCACGGCCTGGAGGTCATCCTCGCCTTCCAGGACGATCAGCGCGCCGATCTGGCGTTCGGCAAGGTTGCCGACCGCACGCACGAGTGAGGATAATGTGCTCTCGCCAGTCGCGCCCTGCAACGTAAAACTGCCGATCGTGCGGCCCAGCTCCTCGAGCAGGAAGCGCAGCTCTGGCTGAAAGATGATCGGGATGGCAATCAGGATGACGATGAGGGCAATCTGGATGAGGTAATCAAATGTGGGGAGCGGCAGAAAGACGGTGATGATGAAGAAGAAGGCGACGACAAATAGTGTGCCGCGCAGCAACACCGTGGCACGGCTGCGGCGTAGCAGATTGAGCAGGATGTAATAGACAACCGTGACGAGCACCAGGTCGAGTAACTGGAACCAGGTAAGGTTAGCCAGGCTGAAAAGCAGATCGGAAAAGAGGGTGTCGAGGTTGATCATGTCACCAGCGACTCGCCCTCAGTGCCTGGAGGAATCTCCAGATAATCAAGGACACGCTGGCGCAGCACAGCAGCGAGCTCCTCGGGTTCGCGCCCGTCTAGCAGCACCTGCCCGCCGGCCAGCATGCTTCGCCCACCGGCGGTGCCCTCGCCGGCGACAATCGCCTTGGCCATCTTCTCAGCATCCACTTCCCCGCTGCTGGCTCTGATCGAAAGATAGATCTCATCCTCAAAGGCGCCCAGACAGATTACCCAGCGCACGCCTTTAAGGCGGAGCAGCAAATCGGCAACTTCGGCGGCGAGGTCAGGATAGTCTGTCTCGCCGAGATAGGAGTAGATGAGGCCATCATAGACGCGGGCATTACTGATGGCTTTGGCAAGGTTGCGAAAATAGCCGGCAGGTACCTGGGCATTTTCGATTTCGACGACGGCATCGATGTCAACAAAGGGCAAGAGGTAGAAGTAGGCGGCAACGTCGGCGGCACTCGTGTCGCGACTGAGCGCCCGCGTATCCGTTTTGATCCCGTAAAAGAGAGCCGTCGCCAGGCGCGTGCCGGGAATGAGGTCGGCTGTGCGCAGGTACTGGGCGAGGATGGTCGTCGAGGCGCCAATCCAGGGGCGCACGTCGGCGAAGACAACGTGCTTTTGTTCTCGCTCGCTATGGTGATCGATGACGATACAGGTGGGGTAGGAAGCGGGAATGGGGCTATTGCCGGCGCCGGGCTGGGTGTCGATCACGGCAACCGGCCACTCGCTCTGGACAGGCTGCGGCGGCAGGTTCTCGAGCGCGACGTCGAGATAGTCGACGAGGGCCCGGTTTTCGGCGCGGCCAATGACGCCGCGATACGCAATCTGGCTATCGATCCCGAGGGCCTCGTCTAAGAGAAAGCGTAAGGCAGCGCCGCTGGCAACCGCGTCAGGATCTGGATCGTCATGCAGCAAGATCAAGACGCGTTCCGCGCCGGCTACCGCCTCCTGCAACTTCTCCCAGCGCTCAGGCACAGGCGTCGTCCTCCGCGTAGATGTCGATGATGGCGCTGCAACCGTCAGGTCACCGCCGTGCCATTGTACGTTGCAGCAAGGCCCACGCCAAGAAGAACAAGGCGACGCCGATTGCCGACAGTGCCAGCAGCAGGTCCGGCCGGGTGAAGCTACCACGCAGCATCACGTCCTGCAGCATCTGTGTGGCGTAGGTCGCCGGCAGCATCCACGAGACAATCTGAACAGCGGGCCGCAGCAGCTCCAGGCCGAGGAACAGGCCGCTGAAGAAGATGCTCGCTAGGAGAATAATCATCGAGTACTGCACCGCCTGGCTCGTCGTCTGGGCGATAATCGAGATCACGAAGCCCAAGCCCAGGCCGGCGAAGATCAGGGCGGAGATGATCGCGGCGAGATTCTCCCAACTGCCCAACATGGGGAACTGCAGCCCCCAGCGGATGAGGGCGCTGAGCACGGCGGCAAGCAACAGCGAGAAGATGAAGTAGCTGAGGTACTTGCCCAGCAGCGTTTCGAAGGCGGAGATGGGCGAGACGCGGAACAATTCCACCGTGCCGCTGCCCCGCTCTCTGACGATTGAAAGGGCCGCAAAAGTGACAGCCAAATGCTGGATCAATAGGGCCAGCGCCGATGGGACGTAGAAGTCGGCCAGCGCCGGCTCTGGTTGCGAGATGTTCATCAGCTCGCTGCGGAAGGGACTGACGAGCACGCCTGGTGAAATTGAACGGTAGTTTTCGAGCAGCTCTTCGAGCTCGGCGAATTCTTCCTCGATGCGGCGCGTCTGTTCAATCTCCTCGCTCAAATCCTCTTCATTTCCGCTGAAGCTGCCGAGGGCGTTGACGTCACTCTGAATCTGCTCCAGACGCTCGGCGATGACCGCCGCATTGCTGCCATTGCCATCGTCCTGCTCCAGACCGGCCATCAGGTTGGTGCTCGCGCCCACAGTGGCCGCGAGGAGCCCGGCGCCACGGACGAGGTTATTGCGGTGCTGCATCGCCTGGGTAGCCTGGCCTGCTTCGAGCGCTTCCCGCATCTGAGTGGCGGAGTTTCTGGTTTCGGCGACGATCTCCTGGGTGCCTGCGGTTTCTTCCTGCCCCTGCGCGGCGACGTTGGCGAGGACACGCCGGTTGACTTCATCGGTGTAGATGCGCGCAAACGCCTCGATGTAACTGATCTGATAGGGGTCGATTTCGCGGTGGTAGAGGTCGAAGACCGCCTGCTCGCTATTGCTGATCTGTGCGATAGGATCCGCGGGCACGGCGACGACTAGGTCGACGTTGCCTTGTCTTAATTCTGCCTGCGCTTCGGCAAGGGAGTCGGAGATGGTCACCGTCTCCAGCAGGGGGTTAATCCCTTCGGTGTACTCGGTCATGACGTCGCGCACCGGACTCTGGGGATCGACGACGAAGATGGTGCGCACCGGCGTCGCCTCGACCCGGTAGCCGATGCCGAAAAGGAGAAGAATCAGGAAGGGGCCAAGGATCAGCGTGAGCACGAGCCGCGGCTGCCGCAGAATCTCGACGATTTCTTTGCGCAGAAAAGCCGAGATACGAATGATTGAATACCAGATGCTGCGTATGCGACTACGCATCGATATTGTTCTCCTTTACCAACTCAACGAAAACGTCGTCGAAGGGCGGTTGGTACTCCTCGACAGATTCAACCTCCAGATCCTGTGCGCGCGCCCAGTCAACGAGCTCGGTGACATCGGTAGCCGCCTCAGAGACAACGAGGCGGACATGGTTTTCGGCGACGTGTCGCGGTCGTCCCTGCACAAAGGGGAGCTCGCGCAACTGGCGCACGTAGCGGATCCCCAGTGGTTCTTTGGTAACCAGGTCGACAATATCGCCACCGTAGGCACGGTGGCGCAGCCCCTCGGGCGTGTCGACCATGAGTAGCCGTCCTTCGGCGAGAACGCCCACGAGGTCGCAGTAGGTGGCCTCACTGACATACTGAGTGGTGACGAAGAGGGTGCGCCCATTGTCGCGCAGCTCGTGGAAATGGTCCCAGAACTTGCGGCGCAGAACGGGGTCAATGCCTGCCGTCGGCTCATCCAGAAAAAGGAGCTGCGGCTTGTGGACAAGGGTCGCCGCCAGGCTGAGGCGCCGTTGCATGCCGCCGCTGATTTCGCGCGCGAGCTTGCGCCGGTCCGTATCCATTTCCACAAAGTCGAGGACCTCATGGAGCCGTTTGTTGCGGCGCAGCGGTACGCCGTAGAGAGAGGAAACGAAGTTCAGGTTCTCCCAGACGGTCAGCTCGGGGTAGAGCACGAACAGCTGGGCCATGTAGCCGATGTCGGCGCGGTGGCGTTTGCGGAAGCGACCGGGGTCGACGCCCATCACTTCCAGCTCGCCGGACGTGGGGCGGAGCGCGCCAGTCAGCAGGCGCACCGTCGTCGTCTTGCCCGAGCCACTCGGCCCGATAAAGCCGAAGATCTTGCCTTTCGGCAGGGTCATGCTGACGTTAGAAACGGCAGTCTCCTCGCCAAACTTGCGCGTTAGTTCGCGCGTCCAGGCCGCTGCCTCTTCGCGGGCAGGGGGCGTGCTCATTTCTGCAGCAGGGGTCATGATTCTATCCCTTTTCTCCGGGTTCCTTACCCGGACGATCATCTCACTTGTATCTCGCCCAATCCAGGCGTTCCGCCTGCAGGTTACGAGTGCAGCAAGGTACGGCACGTCTCCCCACACGCGTTCCCCTTACATGATCGCACAAAGCGTGTGGAGCCTCCATAGGGATATTCCCTACCAGAGGTGGGAAAAAGGCCCTATTTGGCCAGGCACCTGGTACCGTTTACTATACGATCATGCCTGCCGATCGCACGCCCACATCCGCTCCAGCACCAGCAGCACGGCCGGGCTGCGTGCGCCGCACGCTAGGGTGTGGCGCCCGGCTCCTGATCCTCGGCTTCCAGCTTGGGCTCATCGCGCTGATGCTGGCCTTTATCGCCGCGCTTGGCGGTTACATCTATCTCAGCGGGCAGCTCGCCGGGGCGATCGATCAGGTTGTCGCTTATCAAGGCACGGGGGCAGGTGGCACGCCACGTTTCTTTGACCGCAATGGCCAGCTCCTCTTTGAGCTGAAGACGGCGGAGAAACGGCGCTGGCTGGACTACGACGAGATTCCCCAGGCGGCGATCGACGCCGCGGTTGCCGTCGAAGACGACACGTATTGGCGGAACCCCGGTTTCGATGCCCCGGCGATTGTTGCCGCGCTGGTCAGCAATCTGCGCAATGAAGAGACGCGGCCGGTGGGCGCGAGCACGATCACCCAGCAGCTCGTGCGCCATATCGCCTTCGACTATGAAGAGCGGGTCGCGACGAGTTACTGGCGCAAGGTACGCGAAGTCTTCCTTGCCTTTATCCTCACGCAGCAGCGCAGCAAAGAGGACATCCTGACGATGTACCTCAACGAGATCTACTTCGGCAATCTGGCCTACGGCATCGAAGCATCAGCGCAGACCTATTTCGCGAAACCGGCTTCCGAGCTGACCCTCGCGGAAAGCGCTTTCCTCGCCGGCTTGCCGCAGGCGCCGGTCGAGCTGAATCCCTACACTAACTTTGCCGGTGCGCGGGCGCGACAAGAGCTCGTGCTCGACCTGATGGCGGCTGAAGGGATGATCGACGACGACGCCCTGGCGGCCGCCCGCGCCGCCGAGCTGCGCCTGGCCCCTCTGATTCCCGTCGAAGAAGAAGTCAACCTGGCCGCGCTGCATGCTCCTCATTTCGTTCTCTATGTGCAGCGCGAGCTGGAGATGCGCTACGGCGCTGATGCCCTGATTCATGGTGGCTGGCAGATTACCACCAGCCTCGATCTGGGAATCCAGACGCTGGCCGAAGCAGCGTTGCGTGAGCAAGTGGCGAGCCGGGCCGCCGTGCACGACGTGAACAACGGCGCGGCTGTCGTCCTGCGGCCCGCCGACGGCGAGATCCTGGCGATGGTCGGCAGCCTGGACTACTTTAACGAGGCGATTGACGGGCAGGTCAACGTGGCCCTCCAGCCGCGCCAGCCGGGCAGCGCGATTAAGCCGATCACCTACGCCGCGGCAATGGAGCGGGGCTGGACGACGGGCGACGTCCTGTGGGATGTGCCCATTGCCCTGGATACAGGCAACGGTGGGGAGTTCGTGCCGGTGAACTACGATGGCCGCTATCACGGCCCGCTGCTCTTGCGCGACGCGCTGGCAAACAGCTATAACATCCCGCCGATCCATCTGATCCGGGACATCGGCGTGAGCACGATGATTGCCACCGCCCGCAAGATGGGGGTCGTCTCGCTCAATGAATCGCCCGGATTCTACGGCCTGACCCTGACCCTCGGCGGCGGCGAGGTGCCGCTGCTCGAGCTGACACATGCCTTTGCTACGCTGGCTAACCGTGGCGAGCGGCCCCGCTTGCATACTGTCTTGCGTATCGTCGACGGGCGCGACCAGGTCGTCTATGACGTCGCGCGCGACCGGCTGCCGGCGACACGGGCGCTCGACCCGCGCATCGCCTATGTCATTACCGATATCCTCGACGACGATGTGGCGCGCATCCCGGGGTTCGGCACCAACCACCCGCTCAACCCGCCCTTCCCGGCGGCGGTGAAGACCGGTACGACGAACGATTTTCGCGATAACTGGACCGTCGGTTACACCCCGGGTGCCGTCGTCGGCGTCTGGCTCGGCAATACAGACGGCCATCCGATGCGCAATTCCAGCGGATTGCGCGGCGCGGCGCCTGTGTGGCGGGCGATCCTCGAAGGCATTTACCGTGATCCGCTGCTGGTGACGAGCCTGTATACGCGGGGCGAGCCGCCGGCGATTGAATTCGAGCGCCCGCCCGGCCTGGAGGAGCGTGACGTCTGCCTGCCGCGCGGTACGGGCGGCAGTAGCTGCAGCGCCACGCGCAGCGACCTCTTCCTCACCGGTGGCGCGCTCCACGGTATCCCGCGTCTGGGCTATGTGCCCGACACGCAGAGTAATCCGGGGGCGTGGACGGTCTCCGTGTTACCTCTGCCAGCCACTGCTGCAGCAGCGATCCACCAGCCGCCGCTGACCAATGGGTACGAGCCGCCCACGCCGACGAGCTGCGTGGTGAACAGCCGTGGGGCACTCGAGGGGGTGCAGCAGCGGTTGCTGCTGCCCGTGCCTCCTTACTATCCCGACGAGGTGCGGGCGCGTCTCTGGCTGCAGCGCTACGGGGGCGGCTACCAGATGGCGCCGTCGGTGGCCTGCCCGGCCAGCGTCGTACGCGCCGCGCGCGGGCAGCCTGTCAGCAGCAACGGCAGCAGCCCGGCAGGCAGTGGCGGTGGGTTTACAGGCTCCTCCTACCATATCACCGCACCGTCGCCGGGCCAGCGGGTCAACGGTATCGTGCAGATCCTGGGCACGGCCCGATTCGACACGGGATACCAATATTACAAGGTGGAAATCGGCAGCGGGCGCGCCCCGGATGCGTGGACGACGCTGGGGACAACGCACGGCGAGCCGGTGGTGAACGGCCTGCTGGAAGAGCTACACACGTACGCCCTGCCCCCGGGCCCCTACGTCCTCCGCCTCGTTGTCGTGCGCAACGACGGCAATTTCCCCGCGCCCTACGCCATACCGATCACGATTATCGAATAGCGCCGATCCCGGGGATAACAAGGGGGCCTCTCCTCTCTGGGCGCTTCTCTTCGACGGGGATAATCAGCTCGACGATCACCCCGGACCCGTTCGGCCGGTTGTACATGCGGCAGCGCCCGCCGACACCCCAGATAATCGTGGCGACCATCGCCAGCCCCAGCCCCATCCCCGAAATCTCGCCAGTGAAGCCCTTCTCCCCCTGGTAGTAGGGCGACCAGACCTGCGCCAGCTGCTCCGGCGAGAGGTTCTGCCCGTTGTCGCCGACCCAGACACCCACCTCGCCAGAATCCATTAGGAAGGCGAAGACCTGCACTTCGGGGTTCTTCTGCGGATGGAACTTCTTGGCGTTTTCCAGCACCTCCCACAGGATCGTCTCCATGGCTACCGGGGAAAGGCGCAGGCGAGTTGGCCCGAGCTTGGTCAACCCTGCCAGGGCAATGGAGTTGATCTCGAGCGAGGCCGCCATCTTCTCCACCATCGTCGCCAGATTGGCCACGTTGAAGCCGGTGCCCGGCTCGGCAAAACCCGGCGATTTCAGGTAGGTGAGGATGTCTTCGATATCTGATTGCAGACGCCGCCCGGCGTTGAGGGCGCGGCCGGCGACTTCCGCTGTCTTTTCGGGCTGGAGCTTTTCGGCATGGCGCGCCATGAGCTCAAGGCTGTTCATCATCACGGCGATCGGCGTGCGCAGCTTGTGGTGGATCATCGACTGGAAACGCCACACGTCGCGCTGCAGCTCCATCTGCTCCGTGACATCGCGCAGGGCGATGACCTGTTGCACGCCGGAGCCCGCCGGCAGATTCAGATTGCTGACCCGCAGCCAGAACGGCTTGGCATTGGCCGACTCTGGACGCACCAGATAGCGGGCTACCTCGCCGACAGGTGCGTTCGGCCAGGTCTCCCAGGCATCGTTGGGCTCGAAGTGGTAGGTACGTGCCGCTTCTTTGAGGAAATCTACGGGGGTGGCGCCGAGGTCGTCCAGCGGCAGCTCCAGGTAGAGCCGGGCGCGCGGGTTGGCATAGACGATCTTGCCGGCGCTGTCGAGCACCAGATAGCCTTCGTCAGCCTGGTCGAGGACCCAGTCGAACTTGACGCGCTCGACGACGAGGCGGCGGTAGCGGTTGAGCCGGGTGATGTTCTGGACACGGGTGCGCAGCTCAACGGTGTCGAACGGCTTGAAGACAAAATCGTCGGCGCCGGCTTCGATGCCCTTCATCCACGATTTGCGGTCGTTGAGCGCCGTCACCATGACGATCGGCACTTCTGCGAGGACGGTGTGGGTGCGCAACTGGCGGCACACCTCGTAGCCGTCCATGCCGGGCATCATGATATCCAGCAGGATGACGTCGGGAATAAGCTCGGCTGCCTTGCGCAGTGCGGTCGGCCCGTCGCCGGCAAACTCCAGCTCGTAGCCCTGCTTGGCGAGCAGCATGCCGATCGTCTCGCGCATGACTTTTTGGTCGTCAACGATGAGGATGGTGCTCTTGTTGTTCATGATACGTCTACAATTGCTATGAAGGCAGCCGTCAGCCGCGTTTGCCAACTTCATTATACTGGAAAACGGCCTGCTGTCTTTACAGGACCATTGTAGGGGAAGACTGTGGTCCTGGCTATAGGTTGGGGCGCGCTAGCTGCTGTTTAGCCAGCGGCGCTCGGGCGGTGCGGTTGACCGGAAAGGCGGCGCTGCGCGCCGGCGCTCATCCAGCCTAAAGCGGCAGTGGCTGTACCGTCCCGCTCCACGCGTCGAGAGAGATGGTTAGGCCCGCGACCTGCAGGGTTCGTGGCTCATCGCCGGCATTGAGGGCGATCAGCAGCCGCTCGTGGTCATCCTCGCGCGTGTAGGCCAGGATGCCGTCGCCGGCGTCGACGTGTAGGGTGCGCCGCTTGCCGCGCCACAGCACCGGGTGGTCGCGCCGGAAGTGGACGAGCCAGTGATAGAAGTCGTGCAGCTTCGTATCCTGGTCGTCGCCCCAGAGCATCGGCGCCCGCGCTTCCTCCTGGATGTGGCCGTGCTCCTGTACGATGTCGCGTTCCTGCGAGACGCCGGTCTCCGTTCCGTAGTAAACGATCGGCGGGCCGGCGAGGGTGAACTGGCACAGCGCTGCCAGCTTCAAGCGCCGTTTGTCACCGCCGGTGAGCCAGAGGAAACGGTTGACGTCGTGGTTGTCCAGAAAGGTCGGGCGGCTGAAGTGGGCGGGGAAGAAGGCCTCGTGGAGCTGCAGGAAACTCTCGAAGGCCGCGACATCGATGGTGCGGAAGGCGAAGAGGTCACGCAGGGCCTGCATCAGCAGATAGTCGAGGGTGCCGTCCAGCTCGCCGACATAGCTTAGCTGGACGGGCGGCGTTTCCACTACCTCGCCAAAGATCCAGGCGTCGGGCTTGGCCGTCTTAACGGCAGCACGAAAATCTACCCAGAAATCGTGGCTTGGCCCCAGCGCATAGTCGAGCCGGTAGCCGTCGAAGCCCACGTCCTGCAGCCAGAAGACGGCGGCGTCCAGCAGATGCCGGCGCGCCTCGGGATTGTTGACGTTGATCTGCGGCAGGTCGCGCACGCCGAAGAAGGTCTTGTAATCGTCCGGCCATTGCCGCCACGTGTACCAGTCGTAAAATTCGCTATCGCGGTCGGTGAGCGCCGCCTGGAACGTTGGGTGTTTGCTGCCCCAGTGGTTGGCGACGAAGTCGAGGAGCAGGCGGATGCCACGGTTATGAGCCGCGGCGACCAGCGCGCGCATTTCCTCCAAGGTGCCGAGGCGCGGGTTGACCTGGAAATAGTCGGTGGCGTGGTAGCCGTGATGCGTAGCGTCGGGGAAGAAGGGGTTGAGCCAGATGCAGTTGAAGCCCAGATCGGCCACGTAGTCAAGATTCTCGATGATTCCTGCGAGTGTGCCCCCATGGATGTCGCCGAGATGGCCAGCGTCGTTCCACGTACGCCCGTGCCCAGGATGGAAGCGGTCGGGGAAGATCTGGTAGATGATCGCTTCTTCGGCCCAGGCTGGCGCCCTAGCTGCGCCGACCAGATAGGCAAAGCGCGCGCCGTTGTCCGCGGCGACGGGACGGCCGTCAGCCGGATATGCCGTGATCGTATAGCGGACGATGGTCCCGTCTGGCGCGGCCGGTAGACGGCCGCGCCACACCTGGCGGTAGGACCAGTTGAAGAGATCCCACTCGACGTCTAGCGGCTGCAGCTCGACATCCGCCGCTTCTGGTTCCAGGATGTGGCAGACGACGCGCTCGATCGGGCGCGGCAGCTCGGTGGTTACCGTCAGCGATGGCTCGTCGCCGGCCGCCGGCACGCGCGGCTCCACCCGGCCGCCGTGCCGCACGCCGCGCGCCTGTTGGCGGGCGTACTCGAGCCGTTTTTCTGAAGTCGCCAGGGTACCAAAAATGAATTCGTTCATCGGGTATCACTCTCTGTAGCAAAGGGCAAAGGAAGCTACAGAGCACGTATGCTGTCGGGAAACCGGCACGCGCTCTGTGGCGCAGGGGATAGGGCGAACTGGTATGTTAGCCCTTAACGGAACCAGCGGTCAGGCCGCCGACGATCTGATCCTGGAGGAGCAGGTAGATGATGACGATGGGTATCGCCGCCATCAACCCGCCAGCGGCAAAGATGCCCCAGTTCTGCGAGAACTGGTCGGCAATAAAGACCCACAACCCGACCATAACGGTGTACTGTTCGCTACTCGTCAGCATGACACGCGCGATCAGGAAGTCGCCGTAGACGCCGATGAAGGTAAGGATGCCGACGACGACGAGGATCGGTCGCACCAGGGGAAAGATGAGCATCCAGTATATTTGCCAATGGCTGGCGCCATCGACCATCGCCGACTCGTCAATGTCGCGCGGGATCGAGTCGAAGAAGCCTTTCATCAGCCACACGTTGATCCCCATGACACCACCCAGGTAGACGAGAAGGAGACCGCCATGTGAGTTGACGCCGAGCGAGGGAAAGTACTGGCCTAGCTGCACCAGTAGCAGGAAGAGGGCGATCATCGTCAACGAGTTCGGAAAGACCTGCACCAGAAAAAGGGTCAGCAGCAGGTTACGCCGCCCGCTGAAGCGAAAGCGTGAAAAGGCATAAGCGCTTAACGAGGTAATCAGCACCGCCAGAACCGAGGTGATCGCCGCCAACTTAAAGCTGTTCCACATCCACAGCGGGAAGGGGAACCGTGGGTCGCCGCCGAGTAACACCTGGTAGTTTTCAAGCGAAGCGTTTGGCGGGATTAGTTCCTGGCTGGCAAGAGAGCCACTCGGGTTAATGGAGGCGGAGACAACCCAGATGACCGGGAAAAGCGCGAAGGCAATCGCCAGGACCGCCACCACGTAGCCCAGCACCAGGCGCACCTGCCGCTGCCGTTTCTGGGACGAACGCATGCGTGTAAGACTAGACATTTTCAGATACCTCCTCCCAGACACGGGTGAAACGGAATTGCACGAGAACGACCGCCAGCAGGATCAAGAAGATGATCAGCGAAACGGCCGCTGCATACGCGTAATCCGCCCCCCGGCCGCCGGCAAAGGCAAGGCGATACACATACGTGAGTAAGATGTCCGTGTGGCCCGCTGGCGTTGGCGTGCCGGCGATGGGCGGCCCGCCTTCGTTGAACAAGTAAATCACGTTGAAGTTGTTGAAGTTGAAGGTGAAGGAGGAGATCAAGATCGGGCCGACGGAAATCAACAGGAGCGGCAGCGTGATGCTCGAGAAGCGTTGCCAGATGCTGGCGCCGTCGACTTCAGCAGCTTCGTAAATGTCGCTGGGGATCGCCTGCAGAGCGCCGCTGGTGATCAACATCATGTAGGGATAACCCAGCCACAGGTTAATGAGGATGATGGCCACTTTCGCCCAGGTCGGGTCGGACGTCCACGCTGGCGCCCAAGATATGAGATCTTGTAGCGTCGTGTTAATGATCCCCAGGCGGGGATTGAGCAGCCCGCGCCACATCAATACGCTGATCACCGACGGTATCGTATACGGGATGATCAACAGGGAGAGGATGAGCCGCCGGCCCACCATCGTGCGGTCGTCGAAGACGAGGGCCACAAACAGCCCGAGGGCAAACGTGGTCACAACCGTCAGGAAGGCAAAGGCAAACGTCCAGATGAAGATGCGGATCAGCGGGCCACGCAGCGCAGAGCTCGTGAACAGGCGCTGGAAGTTGTTGGCGCCGATCGTGACCTGATAGCCGGGGACGAGCGCCCTCCCATCCTCGGAAATAAATGAGCCCGCTTCTTCGGATGCAAAGTAGACGCTACCATCGCGCTGGTCCACGATCGCATCCTGCTCCTTATCATACACGTAACGCTGTACGAGCGGCGCAGCCTCGTTTAGGTTGCGCACCTGCACCGCGTCTGGCTCCTCACCGAAAGAGAACACGCTTAGCTCCTGCAAATATCGCAGAGTTTGCCCCCGCGCCAGACGCTCATAACCGTCGAGGGCAACCGGAATCCCTTCCTCGTCCAGCTCTGCGTCCACTTCCGCCGCGGGAACTAGCGGATCACCGGGCAATGCCAGGAAGCTGTTGCCTTCCGCATCGGTTAGCCACAGCTGAAACTCGCCGGCGGCGGAACGAAAGGCCGTGTAGCTGTACGCCGTACCGCCCTCGGGCAAGAAGTAATCCTGGCCAAGACGCTCAATCACCTGCTGTTTAGACAGGATGTGCCCGTCGCTGTAGTTAGTGAAGGCTGTATAGATGGTGAACAGCACAGGGTAGAGGGCCATCAGTGTCATTAAGGCCAGGCCTGGTGCCATCCACCGCAGCGGGTATAGGCGCTCGTTTAAAAAGATGATGTTGATTGCCAGCGTGATCAGACCCAGCATGACCGCCAATGGCAGTAGCCCGTCTGCCAGCAACTGGTAGATGAACCAGATGCCAAATGCGTCGATAACCGCCAAGGCAAAGAGCCGGAAGATCAGGCTTGGTACGGAAGTAAAAAAGCCAGGGCGTGGTTTCTCAGCGGATTGTTCTACGTCCATCGCCTTCCCCTCAGACTGCAAAAGGGGGCACAGCTGCAGCCGTGCCCCCATGACCAATTACTCAGGCAATTGCGTACTCTCGTAGCACTTAGCTGCCAGCCGACTCTTCGATCGTCGTGCGGATCTGTTCCGCAGCGGTTGTGAAGGCCGGTTCCGGCTCTTCCGCACCCTGGGTGACGAGCACGATCGCGTTCTCCCAGGCTGTCCATACCGCGCTCATTTCGGGGATGGCGGGCATCGGCAGACCGTTCTGGCCCGCCGCAGCGAAGCCGGCAATGTCCTCGTTCTCGATCGCCTCAAAGACTGGGAGGAATGCAGAAGGACGCGGGTCGGCATCGTAGATCGCCTGCATCACTTCTTCGGTGGCAACGAACTCGCTGAGGAACGCCTGCGCCAGGACGTCATTCTCGCTAAACGCGCTGACCATGAAACCCTGAACGCCCAGGAACGGCTGTGCCTCTTGCGTGGCGCCGGGAATGCCCGTGACCACGTACGGGACGCCGCTTTCGCGGATGCGAGGGAGCGCCCACGGGCCGGTGATCATCATCGCGGCGTTCCCGCTCTCGAATGTCTCGTGCATCACGTCGTAGTCAACACCTGGGGTCAGGTGGCCTTCGTCGACCATCATGCCCAGCCACTCGGCGGCAGCAAGCGCGCCTTCGCTGTCGATGCCGACGTCGGTCGCGTCATAACCTTCCTCCGTCAGGCCAAAGACGTAGCCGCCGAAGGACGTCATGATCGGGAAGTAATGATAGGGGTCGCCTTCCTGGCGGATATAGCCCTGTTCGACCAGGCCCTGTTCCTCCAGGTCAGCGGCAATTGTCGTGACTTCTTCCCACGTGGTCGGCGGAGCATCGTAACCACCTTCCGCCAGGATCTCCGGGTTGTAGACGAAGGCGACGTTTTCCATGGCATAAGGCATACCGTAGAGCTCGCCCTCGTAGACAAACGCCTGGACCGCAGGTTCAAGGAATAGATCAGCCTTATCGCCGAGATCAATCGGGAGCAGCAGACCGTTGATCACCAGCTCGCCGAGCCAGTCGTGCGCGCCAATGATGATGTCTGGGCCCTCGCCAGCCGGGCCGGCGACCTTGAAGTTGTCACGAATGTCGCCGAAGCCGTACTGCTCAACCTGGATACCAACGCCATACTCGGCCTCGAATTCCTCGCCCAGGGCCTGCAAGACGCCGGAGCGGGTTTCGTCGGACCAGATAACCAGCACGTCTTCTGCCGGGGCGACTTCAGGTTCTTCTTCTACCGGCTCTTCTTCGACCGGTTCAGGCTCTGGGGTATCGGTCGGCTCGGGTTCGGCGACTTCCTCCTCTACCTCTTCGACCGGCTCCTCGACTTCTTCTACAACCTCGCCCTCATCTACGACGGGCTCTTCGACCGTGTTGTTGTTGCCGCCGCAGGCAACAAGTGCCAGCGCGCCCAGCAACAGCAGTACCAACAGGATATACCACTTCTTTGTGTGCATTGTTCTCCTCACTCTTAACAGTAGTTTGCTTTGACTGGCCCACAGGCTAGGCTTTCACAGGGTCGATGCCGTAATCGGTTGGGCCAGGAAAACACCAGGTTGTTTTGCCGGCTAAAATCGATCGCACCACCTCCTTGCTAGGTCACAGAGCGCGGCTCTGTCCTGGGGTAGGAGGCTCTGCCTGTCCCATCGCATAGGCTCAGGGTCAATCCGGCCTCCGTCTCCGTTACCGTGAGACTAATGTCTGCCTAAGTCCCGCCTACGTTAACCTAACATCTCCGGCTGGAGGTAAAAAGTAGGATAGTCCCCCATTTTTCCCCCATCTTTTACACGACCGTGTGCCCGAGATCGCGTTCGAGGCTCACTTTTAGCTGCTGGAGACAACTCAATAAATCACCCTGATCTATCTCTGGCAGCCCGCGACCAAAACGCTCTTGGTTGAGCCGGAGGTGCGCGCTAGAGACTTCAGCGCGCAGGGCAGCGCCCTGGTCGGTAAGGAATAGGCGCAGGGAACGGCCGTCTGATTCGTGTGGTTGCCGGGAAACGAGGCCTTCCTCTTCCATGGCACGCACGAGCCGCGTGATGTTGCTCTTGTCGCAAAACATGATGGAGCTGAGCTGGCTGACAGAGAGGCCCGGCTGGTCGCCTAGATGATACAGGATGTAATAGCGCGAGCCGGTCAGATCATAGCGGGAGAATAGCTGCTGGTCGCCATCATCCAGCAGGAAGAAGATGTCTTTGATGAGGGTATACAGTGTCTCTATGTGCGCCATGTGAAACCCTCGCCGAAAGTCGTTGACGACTCAACAGTATCACAGCGCCCGCTTCGTGTCAAGATGCTGCGCCGCAGGTAGAATGGCCTGATGCAGAGAGCAAACTGGCCAGGCTGGATCGCCGCAGGAGCTGCCTTCATCTGCGGCCTGAGCGGCGGCCTTGGTGCCAGCCGCGTGCTGTACGAGGCGCTCTTCCCGCGGGCAATCTGGCTGGGGCAACTGCCGGCAGCCGTCCTCTTTGCCCTGCTCGGCGGCGCGCTCGCCCTCGGTACGTGGGGCTGGCTCGCCCGCCGTGCTGGCGCAGAGGCGGCAATCGCGCCCCTCTTCCCGCTCCTTCTCGCGCTCGCATTTCTGGTGGACCCGGTCGTGCAGCTTGCGCGCAGCCGCTTTCTTCTGGCACTGGCTCTCTGGTTGGCGCTCCTTCTCTCGCTGCGCCTGCTGACGCAACGCCGCTGGCCGGCAGCACTCCTTCTGGCTGTCCTGGTTGGCGCGGTCTATTTGCTCACGTTGGGGCGGCACGTGGGGCGCGCCGATACATTCGAGTTTCAGGTGACGGTACCCGCCCTGGGTATCGCGCATCCTACCGGCTATCCCCTCTATCTGCTGCTGAGCAAGCCGTTCACCTGGTTGCCGTGGGGCACGGTAGCCGCGCGCGTTAACGTGGCGACCGCCCTGTTTGGCATGCTCGCCGTGTTGCTCCTCTTCGTGCTGTTGTGGCGGCTGGGTAAGTACCAGGTGCCGGCCGCGCTCGCCGCTCTCGTTTTCGCCCTCGCACCTACCTACTGGAGCCAGGCAGTTGAAGCAGAAGTCTACACCCTGCATAGCCTGCTCGTCGTCGCGGCGCTCTTGCTCATGGTGCGTCTACTCCAGGCCGAAGCGCCGGGCTCCCGCTGGCTCATAGCGCTGGCCGTGCTCCTCGGCTTCGGGCTCACCAACCATCTGACGACGGCGCTTCTGTTACCTGCCGCCGTGCTCACCTTCTACTTTGTGGGCCAGCGCGAGCGCTGGGATCGGCGGCAGTGGTGGCGCATGATACCGCGGCTCCTACTCGCGGCGCTGCTTCCCCTGCTCCTCTATCTCTATCTGCCCCTGCGCTGGGCCGCGGTCAACGGCGAGGCGATGGGGCTCGCCCGCTTCGTCGATTGGGTGATCGGCGGTCGTTTCCAGGGTGCGCTGCAGCTGCGCGCTTGGCTGGACGACCCCACGCGCTATACGGTGGTCGGCCGGCTCCTGCTGGCCGAGTGGCAGCCGGCATGGTTGCTGCTCGTCGCCCTGCTGGGATTCATCTGGCTCGCCCGGCGCGCGTTGCGCACTGTACTCATTCTGTTTGTGACCTGGCTGGCGTTTGTCTTTTACGCGCTCAACTATTACGTGCCCGACCTCAACGTCTTTTTGCTGCCAGCGCAGATGCTCATGGCGATCTGGTGGGGAGTTGGGCTGGCTGCCCTGTGGGGCTGGCTTGACCGGCGCCGCGGGCTGCTACCCGCTAGCGTCCTGGCGCTTTTGCTCGCGGCGCCGCTGCTGGCCTGCGCCGCCGGCCGTTGGACGGAGATCGACCGCTCAGAGCCGGACGAGCGCGTTACCTGGGCCCAGGGCGTGCTCGCCCAGCCGCTGCCGCAGGGCGCGGCTATCCTCGCCGACAGCGAGAAGTTCCCGCCCCTGTACTATCTGCAGCAGGCGGAGGGGTACCGGCCCGATCTACATATTACCGTTCTGCCGGACGAAGCGGCGTACCGCGCCGAGCTGGGGGCGCGCCTGGCAGCCGGGCAGCCGGTCTACCTTGCTCGTTTCCTGCCCGGGCTCGAGGGCCAATACCACTTGCGCAGCGCCGGGCCACTGCTCGAAGTAAGCCGGTCGCCCCAGCAGACGCTGCCGGCAGAGGCTACCGAAGTTGACCTGGCCTTCGGCCCGGTTCGACTTGCCGGCTACCAGGTAGAGCCGGTCGCGGCGGTCGACCCAGCGGCAACGGCCCTGACTCTCTACTGGCAGGCAACGGAGACGGTGGGCGAGCCGCTCTACGTCTACACGCGCTGGGCCGGCGCAGGGGAAGCGCAGCGCCCGCTCCCGCCGGGAGGCCAGCACCCGGCCGGCAACAGCTACCCGACGGTTGCCTGGAAAGGGGAAGAGGTCGTCGCCGATTACCATCTGTTGCCCCGGCCGCTACTGGGATCGGCGCACGACTTCGACCTGCAGGTAGCGCTGGCTCCCCCGTTTACGCCGGGAGACGAGCTCGAGTGGCAGACAGCCGTAACCGTGCCCATCGCGCCGGCAACAGAGCTGGCGGGCGGAACGCCGCTGCGGGTCTGGGCTGGCGCGCACACCGTAGCGCGTATCGCCGCGCCACGGCAGGCACGGCCGGAGGAGCAACTTGACATCTACCTCGCCGGCGCCGGCGAATCGGCGACCCCGTTCCCGCCACAGTTTGTTCTCTTGCCGGCAGAGAGCGCGCCGCC
>JAVVFG010000016.1:0-22695 GCA_032260445.1 Anaerolineae bacterium
CTCGCACAGTGCGCCGATTTCATCGAGTAATGGCATTTCGCCGGCGATTACCACTTTCATATTGCATCCTCCATTACGTCAGACGATAGGGTCAGCGTCGGGCCATGTTACTGCTAACTGGGGAGCACCGCCAATTGTCGCCTTGCGCCGGGCGTGCTATGATTATGTCCAGTCTTGGGGAAGTAACGCAACATGAAATTACAGCCAGTCACCAGCCAGCTCTACATCGTGAACGGCGCCCTGCAAGATGGCACCGAAGTGCCAGGATTGCTCGCCCAAGCGGCACCGGCGAAGTCTGCCAGGGGCCGCAGCCACGACACGCTCTTTATCCACCTCAGCCTCGGCGGAGACGCGTCAACAACGTCGAGCCTTGCTCAGGATTTGCTGGAGGCTGTCGCGCTGCGCTTTTTCGCAACCCCGGGCAGTGTAACCGCCGCGCTGCGCGGTGCTATCCTGGCAGCGAACGAGCTACTGCTGCGGCTGAACATGAGCGGAACGGGGCCGGCGCGCGAAGGTGCGGTGAGCTGCGCGGTGCTGCGCGGGCAGGAGCTGTTCCTCGTTCAGGCAGGGGTGTCATATGCGCTGATTGGGCGGAACTTCGGCGTTGAGCGCCTGCCCGCACGCCTGCCCAACCGCACGGCGCCACTCGGCCGCAGTGCGGGTCTCGACCTGCGCTATTTTCACAATTGGCTGGAGCCAGGCGACATGCTCCTCCTCGCCGACGAATCGGTCACCGATATTCCCAGCGAGACGATGAAGCCGGTCCTCGTCGATACGACGGTCGAAGACAGCCTACCCCATCTCGTGGATATCGTCGGGGACCGCAGCGCCTCTGTTTTGCTGATCGAATTCGCCGATGAAACGACCATCGACCTACCGGACACAGCAACGGGACTCAAGGTTCATGAGACACCAGCACCGCCGAGCAGGTCGCCCCGGCCGGCGGCAACGCCGCGCCCCAAGACAGGGCCTGCACAAGGTGCAGGGCCTGCACGAACTGCTGGGCCAACACAGGGTGCACAGCCCGCTGCGGGGCCGGGCACGGCCGGTTCCGCGGGCGCGCGTTCCAGCTTCGATTTACCGTCGGCCGTGCAGGTAGAGGACACGGCACGGCGGGCAGGCGCCCAGACGGCCCGTGGCCTTTCGCGCGCGACAGGATGGCTGGCGGACCTTATGCACCGGTTGCGCCCGCCTAACCCGCGTCGGCAGAGCGAGGAAACCGGCGGCTGGACATTCCCTCTCCTCGCCGCCATTCTCATCCCGATCCTGCTGGCGGTGATTGTCGGGGGCGCTTACATCCAGCGCGGCCGGGTGACCCGCTTTAGCGAGCTGCGGCGCGACATGCAGACGTCGCTGATGCTGGCGACGGAGAGCGCGAGCGCCGAGGAGCAGTTGGCGCACTATATGCAGGTGCTGCGGCTGGCAGCGGCGGCCGAGGGGCTGCGCCCTGGGAACGACGAGGTCAACCGCATGAGGGGACAGGCGCTGGAGGCGCTGGATCGCCTGGAAGATGTCACCCGGCTACAGGCGCGGCAGCTCTACGAGTACAGCGAGGACATACGGCTGGGCGGAATCGTCTTGCGCGAGGGACTTAACGGCGATCTCTACACGCTCGACCGGGCCAACAACAGCATCTACGTGCACGAGACCGAGGAAGATTACACGACGTTCGTGAGCGAAGAACCGGAGCGGATCATCTTCGATGCGCAGGTGATCGGCACGCACATTGTTGGCCCGCTCGTCGATATGGCCTGGCGCCCGCGCGGCGTACAGGTGACGGCCGATGGTCTCGTCGTGCTTGACAGCCGGGGGGCACTCCTCAGCTACCGCCCCACCTTCGCCGATCTACGGGCTGTGCCACTTGGGTTGGCCAGTGAATGGCTGGAGCCGGTGGCGATTGCCCAGTTCAATGAGCGTCTCTACGTGCTCGACCGGGGCGCCGGCCAGCTTTGGCGCTACTTCCCGGAGTCCGATGGTTTTTACGTGGATGAGGCGCAGCGCACCCTGAGCCTGCCGGATCTGAAGCAAGCGGTCGACGCCGCAATCTACAGCGAGGATGCGAGTGTTATCGTCCTCTACGGTGACGGGCGGGTGCGCCGCTACGGTCAGGACAGTCTCTTGTGGGACGAAACCACGCTCTACCAGAACGGGCTTGATACGCCGCTCGTGGCTCCGACGCGGATCAAGATCATCGGTCGCGGTCTCAATTCGTCTGTGTTCATCGCCGATCCCGGCTCCGGGCGCATCGTGCAGCTCAGCCTTGGGGGAACGTTTCTGGCGCAATGGAAGGCGGTGGAGCCCCGGACGGGCGAGGAACTCTTCGCGCAGATGAGCGATTTTGATGTGGCCGACAGCCCGCTACGGATTTTTGTCACTGCGGGCAACAGGCTCTACGTCGCCGCGCAACCGTGACCGCTCTCAGGGAAACGCTGCCAGAGCTTGGTTTCAGCCAGTGTAGTTGTAGAAGCCGCGCCCGCTCTTGCGACCTAGACGCCCGCTTTCCACCATGCGCCGCTGCAGGGGATGCGGGCGGTAGCGCGGCTCGTGGAAGTATGCCTCGTAGACAGCTCGGGTGACGTCGTAGTTGACGTCACAGCCGATGAGGTCGACAAGGGTAAACGGGCCCATCCGAAAGCCAAGCGATTCAACCAGGCGGTCGATTGTGGGTACATCGGCGGCTCCTTCGCCGAGGAGCCGGAATGCCTCGCCGTAGAAGGGCCGAGCGACACGGTTGACGATAAAGCCAGGGGTATCCGCGCAGTGTACGGCCGTCTTACCCAGGCGAGCAACGAAGGCTGCGGCTGCGGCAAGCGTCTCCTCGCTCGTATCGTCGCCGCGGATGATCTCGACAAGGCGCATTATGTGGGCCGGGTTGAAGAAGTGGAGCCCGACGAGGCGCTGCGGCCGGTTGGTCGCTCCCGCTAACGCATTGATACTGAGGCTGGACGTGTTGCTGGCAAGAATGGCATGGTCGCCAACGAGCCCGTCGAGGCGGCCAAATATCTCTTGTTTTAAGGGGAGCTTTTCTGGCACAGCCTCGATGACGAGATCGGCAGCCGCGACGTCATGCCACGCGGTCGTCAGGCTGAGGGCGTCACGGGCCATCGCTGCGGCTTCCTCCTCTACCTTGCCAAGCGAGACACCCTTGTCGATGAGGGCGAAGATATGGTCGGCTGCCTTCTCCAGCAGGTCGTGTGAAATATCGTAGAGGATCACGCGGTAGCTGCCGAGGGCTGTCGCCTGGGCAATGCCCGCCCCCATTGTTCCCGCCCCGATGATCGCGACGGTTTGTATCTCCATCGTCCTCCGGGAAGACAGCCGCCGGGAGACGTTCCCGGCGGCTGTCACATCTTACTCGCCGCGATAGTGCGGCGGGCGTTTTTCGAGAAAGGCGGTCACACCCTCACGATGGTCGGCCGTGCGTCCAGCTACTTCCTGAAGCATCGCTTCGTACTCGAGCGCCTCCGCCAGGGTCAGCGCCGTCGCCCGCTGCATGGCTCGTTTTGTGAGGCCGAAGGCGCGCGTGGGACCCTGCGCGAGGCGGCGCGCCCACGCCTGGGTAACCTCGGGTAGCTGCGCGGCGGGTACGACGTCGTTGACCAGTCCCCACTGCAGGGCCTTGGCCGCATCGACCGGCTCGGCCATAACCGCCATTTCGTAGGCGCGCGCATAGCCGACGAGGCGCGGCAGCATCCAGGTCGAGCCGCTGTCGGGGATGAGTCCGACCTTGCTGAAGGCCTGGATGAAGCTGGCTGTATCCGCCGCCAGGCGCAAATCGCAGGCGAGCGCAACGCCCATGCCTGCGCCGGCGGCAACGCCATTGATCGCACCGATGATTGGCTTTTCCAGTGCGACAATACGGGCGATCAAGCGGTTGTAGCCGTGACGTAGATGCTCACCGATGGACACGGAGTCGCCGCGGCTCTGAAAATCGGTCAGGTCTTGGCCGGAGGAGAAGGCGCGTCCGGCACCGGTCACCACAATGCAACGCACGGAGTTGTCGCGGCCAGCTGCACGCACTGCCTCCGCCGTCTCGGCAATCATCTGGTCGTTGAAGGCATTGAGGCGGTCGGGGCGGTTCAGGATAACCGTGGCCACGCCGTCTTCTACACTGGTCTCAATCGTTACGTAGGCCATAGCACCACCGGAACCGGACCGCCGCGGGCGAGCCGGCTTACTCGTCGTAGTACTCTTCCTCTTCGTCTTCTTCCTCAAGGGGCCAGCGGACCCACAAGACGAGGACGGTACCTTCATCAACGTCACGCAGGCGCATGGCAATGACGTCGACTTCCTGGCGCATGCGCAGATCGTCGGGGAAGTCGAGGCGCACGGGCCGCCCTTCACTCCACGCCTGATCACACCGCTCCATGATGTCTTCGCCATTCATCGTGCGCAGCTCGCACTGGGCAACGGCGCCATCCACCGGCCCTTCGTAAACCGACTGCATCCACATGTAGGGGGTTGTCTGAAACTCCGGTGTCGGCCCCTCCAAGATCGTGATGTATTCGGGTTCTAACACGTTCACTGTCTCACCTTTCGCCAGATGGTAGTTGACATATTAATGTCGTAGTCTACCTACCCAAAGCGACGATTTCAAGCCAAGGAGACGCTTTCTGAGCGAATTCCTATGGCAGCTTACCCTTGTGGCTAGAGATCCTCTAGCGCTTGCTCCAGGTCGGCCACGATGTCGTCAGCATCTTCCAGTCCCACCGAAAGACGAACCAGTCCAGGCTGTACACCACTCTGGGCGATCTCCTCATCGGACTGCACCATAGAGACGGTGCTCGCCGGGTGGGTGATCAGCGAGTGGGTACCGCCGAGGCTGACGGCCAGGGTGATAAGCTGCAGCCGCTGCAGTAGCTGATAACCAGCCTGCCGTCCGCCTTTCAGGTCGAAGGTAATCATGCCTCCGAAGCCACCCGGCATCTGTTGCCGGGCCAGAGTGTGTTGGGAGTGACTGGATAACCCAGGATAATATACTGTAGCAATGGCCGGGTGTCTAGCCAGAAATCGGGCGACGGTTAGGGCGTTGTCGTTGTGACGCCTCATGCGCAGGCCAAATGTCTGTAGCCCACGCTGCAGAAGCCAGGCTTCCATCGGGTGCAGCACGCCTCCAAACATCACGTGGTTCTCCCAAAGACGGGAGACGTGGTGCGTACGGCCGGCGACGACGCCCGCGACCAGGTCTGAGTGTCCGCCGAGATATTTGGTGGCGCTATGGAGGACGAGGTCGATCCCCAACGTGAGTGGCTGTTGGTTGTATGGCGTAGCAAAGGTGTTGTCAACAACTGAGATGAGGCGGTGTTCTCTGGCGATAGCCGCGACTGCACCCAGGTCGGTCAATGATAAGGTGGGGTTCGCCGGACTCTCCATGTAGATCAACCGGGTCTCGGGGCGAATCGCGGCGGCAAAGGCAGCGGTGTCCTGCTGATCGACCAGCGTTGCTTCGATGCCGAGGGTTGGCAGCTTGTGGTGGATAAGCTTACTCGTCGTCGGGTAGAGTGTCTTCTGGGCGATTATGTGGTCGCCGTGCTGGAGAAAGGTGAGCAGGACCAGGGATACGGCGGCCATCCCTGAAGCCACAGCTAAGGCCGCCTCGGCTGCTTCCAGCCCGGCGACGGTCGCCTCTACTTGCTTGGTATTGGGTGTGCCGTAGCGCCCGTAGAACTGGGGGTGGGCCTCGGCGACCATCGCCGCGGCGATGGCTTCGGGGCTGTCGAATTGGAAGGTAGCGCTCTGGTAAATGGGTGAGGCGACGGCGGGTGAGGGGTTGTGCCTGTTGCCGTCGTGGATGAGGTGGGTGTTGCGACCGGCCTTTTTCTTCTTCTCAGTGCTCACTACTTCCTCCCGTAGCGGCCGGCGCTCCCGGCCGGCGCGAGTGATGGCCAAGACGGCTTCCGGAGAGCCTGGTGAGACGCTCCAACTGCTCCATCGTGCCCAGGACAATGAGCTCATCGCCGGGCTTTATGCGCATTTTCTCGTCGGGCGTCAGCATTTCGCCCTTTTCGGCGTCCATCACGGCCACAAGCGTGACGCCTGTCTCGCGGCGCAGGTCGCTCTCCACCACGGTGCGCCCAGCCAGCGGTGATGATGCGTCAACGTACACTTCTTCGAGCCAGAGTTCAAGCCCACTATCGAGGGTTACGACGTCAAGGAATTCGGTGACGTGGGGCCGGAGGACGACGTTGGCCATGTGCCGCCCGCCGATCTGGTACGGCGAGACGACCTTGTCTGCGCCGACACGACGCATCTTCGCTTCGCTGGAAGCATCGATGCTGCGTGAGACGATAAAGATGTCGGGGTTGAGCGTGCGCGCCGAGAGGACGATGAAGAGGTTATCGGAATCGCTCCCCGTGCTCACAATCAGGCCGCTTGCACGCTGGAGGCCCGCTTTGAGGAGCGTTTCGTCGCGCGTGGCGTCGCCGCACAGCGCAACGCCACCGCCGTCCTGGATCTCCTCAACGAGCTCGCAGTTGCTGTCGACGATAACGCAGGGTCTGTTCATGTCGCGCAACGCCTCTACAGCGGTCCGTCCGACACGGCCGGCGCCGCAGACGATGACATGGTTCTCAAGTTTATTTATCGTTTGCATCATGCCACGTTCCCTTATGCGCTCGAGCAGCCCCGAGGCCAAGACATATTCGCCGAGCGAACCAAAACCTATGGCAACGGCGCTGACTCCCAGCAGGATGAGAACAACGGTGAAAAGGCGGCCGGCGGGATCCAACGGCTGCACCTCGCCATAGCCGACCGTCGTGAGGGTAATCACCGTCATGAAGAGGCTGTCTACCCAGCTCCAGCCTTCGACGAGGCGGTAATAGAGTGTACCCATCCCGATGACGAAGGTGAGCATTGCCAGAAAGGTGATTAGTCGTTGCCGCAGGGTTCGCATCGCCGCTCGTTCTCCGCTGCTGGATGTCGTTTGGCTATTAGTTTACTAATGGTTCTGAAAAAACAAAAAGGGCGCCGTGCGGGCGCCCTTGGGTGCGTGAGTTATCTATTGGGTGTCGCGATTACGATTTGGCAGGATCGAGACGGTCGACGCGTCCTTCTGCAAAATCCTTGAAGTTTCGCAGATCGGTCTCGAGGCGCTCTTCTGGGCGCCCAAAGAGGGCAGCGACGACGTCGCCGGCAAGGCCGGCTTTGTTGGGTTCGTAATGGACTGTCGCCGTGACTTCCGTCTGTCCTTGCGGCAGTGCGTTGAAGAGAACCTGGCCGCTCGTCTTCACGTCTGCGTCCTGGTCCTTGCTGTTCCAGCCGATGCGCTTGTTCGTCTCTTTAGCCGTGGTTTCGGCCTTCCACTCGAGGCGTGTGCCTAATGGGCCTTCCATGACCCAGTGGGAGAGCCCGTTGCCGAGATCCTTGACCTCTTCAATGTTTTCCATGAAGGTGGGGAATGTCTCAAAATTCTCCCACAGGCCGTAGACGTAATCTACGCTGCCGTTTACAGTAATTGATTTCGTAATTGTTTTGTCGTCCATTTTTTCCTTCCTTTCTTCCATATTCTAGGCCTGCCGGGGTCACACGACGAGAACCGGGCTCACCCGTACCGGCAATGCGCGGTTTGAGGAATCCGTTTCCTTTACTGAGGCCGCCTGTCCTTGATGTTACCCTCTGTTCGCCCTCAGTATGGCACGAGTGAGCGGGCATTCCATGTACAGGGATACAGATAGAGGTTACAAATTCGGTAACATCTTGCTTAGCCAGCGCTGCATAGCAAGCGAGGATCGCGTTTGCCGTGCGACGCTGGCTGCTGTATAAGAACGCTCGATGACCGATTCGCTGCGTGCTTACCTATCCCTCGCGTTTGGCCTACTGTGTATTGGCTTTTCGGCGATCTTCGTGAGCTGGGCGAATGCGCCCGGAGCGGTCACAGGCTTCTATCGCATGGCGATTGCCGTCCTGGTGCTTGGTCTGCCTTTTCTGCGGCGGCAAGGAGAACGTTCGGTCTTGCCGCGGCGCGAGGTTGGTATTGCCCTCGCCGGCGGTCTCTTTTTCGCCAGTGACCTCATCTTCTGGAATACGGGAGTGCTTCTCGGCGGCGCTACGAACCCGACCTTGATGGGCAATACCGCGCCCATCTGGGTGGGTCTGGGTGCACTCATCTTCTTTCGCGAGCGACTTCCAGTGCCCTTTTGGGTCGACCTGCCTATTGCCGTCGGCGGGGCGGCGGTGATCATTGGCGTCGACGTGGAGCGTGGTCCCGCACCGGGTCTGGGGACGCTGTTCGGTCTCATAGCTGGCATCTTCTACGGCGCTTACTTTCTCGTTACGCAGCGTAGCCGGAGACGGCTGGATGCACTGAGCAATTTCTGGCTTGGTGCGGTGAGCGCTACCGTGGCACTGGCGATCGCTGCGGTCGTTCTCGACCAGCCGCTCGCCGGTTACAATGGCTCTACCTATCTGAACTTCCTGGCGCTAGGCCTCATCGTCCAGGTAGGGGGCCAGTTTGCCTTTAGCTACGCGCTCGGCTACCTGCCGGCGTCTGTTGTCTCGCCGGTTGGCCCAGGCCAACCGGTCGTCACGGCGTTGCTGGCGTGGCCTTTGCTGGGCGAGGAGATTACCACCTCGCAGACGCTGGGCGAACTGACCGTGCTTACGGGCGTTTTTATCGTGCATCGGAGCCGCGCGCGCCGCCCTGCCCTAACCCCATCCGGAGAATCGTTATGAAAGCACTGTTGCAGAAACTCAAGGTTGACGACGTAAACGCCGGCGCGTGTACCGGGCCAGACGGTTGGCTGCAGGATCCGGCCGGCGAGCGGCTGGTCTCGTATAACCCGGCCAGTGGCGAGGAAATTGCTTCCGTGATCCAGCCGACACCGGCGATTTACGAGCAGGTTGTGGACAAGGCGGTGGAGGCGTTCCAGGTGTGGCGGCACCTGCCAGCGCCGCGACGCGGCGACGTTGTGCGTGACCTCGGCAACCGCCTGCGTGAGATGAAAGAACCGCTGGGCGACCTGGTTAGCCTGGAAATGGGGAAAATCCGGCCTGAAGGACATGGCGAAGTCCAGGAGATGATTGACATCTGCGACTTCGCTACGGGCTTATCGCGCCAGCTTTACGGCCTAACCATGCACTCTGAGCGGCCGTCGCACAGGATGTACGAACAGTGGCACCCGCTCGGCGCAATTGGGATCATCACGGCGTTCAATTTCCCGGTGGCCGTGTGGTCCTGGAACGCGGCCATCGCGGCGGTGGCGGGGGATACGATGGTATGGAAGCCGTCGGAGCTCGTTCCCCTCTCGGCGATCGCCGTCCAGCACATTTGCAACGAGGTGATGGCCGACCACGGGCTCGATGGGATCTTTAACTTGTTGGTGGGTACCGGTGCGGCAATCGGGCAGCGGATGCTGGAAGATCCGAGGCTGCCGCTGATTAGCTTCACCGGCTCGATCCCCACCGGCCGTCACGTGGCACGCACGGTGGCCGGACGTCTCGGCCGGACGATTCTGGAGCTTGGCGGGAACAACGCGATCATCGTCGACCGCAACGCGGACCTCGATCTGGCGACGCGCGCGATTCTCTTTGGCGCCGTGGGTACGGCGGGCCAACGCTGCACGAGTACGCGCCGCCTGATCGTGCACGAGGAGATCGTCGACGAGCTTGTCGAACGGCTGGTGCGGAGCTACCGGCAGGTCCAGATCGGCGACCCGCTGGAGGCAGGCACGCTAATGGGGCCGCTGATCACGAGCCACGCCGTGGAGGAGATGTTCTCGGCTCTGGAGCAGGCCCGTGCCGACGGGGGCGAGATTATTGCCGGCGGAAAGGTGCGCTCTGATCTTGGACCGACGTTTGTCGAGCCGACCATCGTGCTGATGCCGCGGCAGACGCCGATCGTGATGCGAGAGACGTTTGCCCCGATCCTATACATCCTTCCGTATCGCAAGCCAGAGGAGGCGCTCGAGCTGCACAATGCTGTTTCGCAAGGTCTCTCCAGCGCCATCTTTACCGATAGCCTGCGTACCGCCGAGCAGTTTCTGTCGGCCGGCGGCTCGGACTGCGGCATTGCCAATGTGAATATCGGGACGAGCGGGGCGGAGATCGGGGGCGCCTTTGGCGGCGAAAAGGAGACAGGCGGCGGTCGCGAGTCGGGCAGCGATGCCTGGAAGGCATACATGCGGCGCCAGACAAACACGATTAACTGGGGCGAGGACCTGCCGCTGGCCCAGGGCATTGAATTTGGGGAATAAGCGTAAGAGAGGGCACGAAGAGCGCGGTCTTAGTGCCCTCTGGAGATATGAGTCAGGGTCTTTGCGCCGGCTCCGGCTGTCGATCGAGGTTAGGGCGCTTCTCCTGGCCGGGCGGGGAGCCCTGAGCAGGCGGGGGCACATGTGTTGGCAGGGGCTTCTTGGTCGGGTGGGGCTGCGCCTGTTCGGGCATCGCCTTGCGTGTCGGCTGGGCGCGCTCACCATCCTGCCGTGTGCCGGGCGTGGAACCAGACTGTGGCGCGGCAGCCGGCCCTTCCTTCTTTTCCTTATCCTTAGCAGAAGGACGGTTCGACGGCGGGGCGGGCGTTGCGGCCCGAGTAGGAGCCACGTTAAGCGGTATAGCTGTGGGCACCACGGTTGCTGGCGCGGCACCGGGCCGGACGACGACCACTTCGCCCTGGTGCACCTCGGTCGAAGCGGAGCCGCTGCTGACAACGACCGTTCCCTCCTGTACGGCTACCTCGGTGGTCCCGTCCTCACCGACCGTCACTTCAAACCGGGTCCCGGTAACGCGCACGAGCGCAACTGGCGTCTCGATCTGGAAGTCAACTGAATCCCCCGGGCCGGGCTGAACGCTCACAGCTGTACGCCCGCGGCGCTGGAAAAGCGCTACCTCGTACTCGCTGGCATGCTGCTCAAGCTGCCTGACCGCGAGCTCGGTAGATTCGTCAAGCAAGGTGACGCTATGGTCAAAGAAAGCGACCTGTAGGGACGAGCCGGAGGCGGTAAAGATCTGATCGCCAGAGTAGAGATAAAGCGGCTCTGCCGGCGAGGCCGCCTGTGCGATAACCGGCTTCCACGATTCGCTCTCCGCCGCTTTTATCTGTACATCACCGCTCACAAGCGAGGTAACCGCGGCGTGAGCGGGGGCAACCGGCTGGCGTCCTCGCAACGAGAAAATGACGACGAGCATAACCAGGGCGGTCGCGGCAGCGACGAAGGCCGGGCGTAAGGATTCTCCAGCCAGGCCGCCGCGCAAGGTGCTCAGGGCTCGCTGGAATAGAGCGACAAAGTCGAACTTTGGCTGCGGTTGGCGATGCCCTTCCCGGAACGCGCGCCGTACACGCGCGCGTGCAGCGAGGGGCGGCGCCTGCCACGTGGCGGGCCCGAAAGCGGCCGTCGTCGCTAGCAGCCAGCGCAGATCTGCCTGACAGGAAACACAGGCCGACAGGTGATCGGCAGCGACGGATAGATCCGCAGCCGCCAAACGCTCCTCGGCGTAATCTGCCAGTTGTTCGAACCCAACGTGGTTACTTATCTCGTCCATCATCTTCACTTCAACAGAGGAGGTAGCGCCGGATAAAATACATCCATCAGTCCTATGCGTCCTCTTCTAGCAGCGCCCGCAACTTCTCCAGGCAGCGGGCGCGCGTTGGTCCTATCGAGCCGGTGGTCATGCCCATGATCTGGGCGATGTCGGCGTACGTTGGGTCGTCATGATCCTGGTACAGATAGTAGAGCAGGCGGCGGCAGCGTTCGCCAAGCTTGGCGAGCGCCTGGCGGGCACGTTGCTGTAGCTGGAATTCGGCTACGATTTCCTCAGGCGTCGCGTTGCTCATCCCGTCCGGCAGCTCCGCCGGGTTGAACGATTCTGTGCGCTCGTTCTCGGCGCCCCGCCGCCGGTCCCACGTGGCACGGCGCGCTGTGGTTACCAACCAAGCTGAGACACGGTCCGGTTCGTTGAGCGTGGCCAGCTTCTCAAGAAGCGCCATCCAGGTGGTCTGGAAGACATCTTCGGCCTCAGCAGGAGATAGCCCATAACGCAGCGGTATGGTGTAAACGAGCCGCTCGTAACGGGCAATCAACTCGTCCCAGGCCTCGGCTTCGTCGTGGCGACAGGCAGCTACGAGCTGGGCGTCGCTATACTCTCGATAACGTGCCATCCATTTTACAGGCGTCTCCGGCTGTAAAGCCGCAGAAGTGGCGCCAGGCATGGTCAAAACGAACCAATCCTTCCTTCATGCCAGGGGCATTGTGGAGCAGGAAGCCCGCGAATGCAAGACATACGGGTGGTGACGGCCGAGAACGGCTGCCCCCCCTTCCCTCCCGTTAGCGGCAGGAGGGTTAAAGGGAGAGCAGCCGTCTCAGCAAGTCGGTGACGGTGACGTCACCTGGTCTGCGTGCCCGCGCAGATGCTGGTTACTTGCGTCCGCCCGACGGGCGTCCTGCGCCTTCGGGACGACCGACGCCTTCGGGCTTGCCAACATCCTCAGGGCGGCCAGCATTGTCGGGACGACCAGCGTTGTCCGGGCGACCGGCATCTTCGGGCCGGCCTACGCCTTCGGGACGGCCGGTGTCTTCAGGACGGCCGGCGTCTTCTGGTCGACCCACACCTTCCGGTTGGCCGGCAGCTTCCGGGCGACCCAGGCCCAATCCCGGGTGAGCGTCTTCAGCTTTCGGACGGCCGGTGAAGCCGAGCTCTTGCCAGATTTCGCCCCAGCCCATGCCTGCCAACCGCATTTCGAGAAGGTCGGCGGCTGTAAGCGCATCGGCGGCGGCTTCATCTTCGTCGCTGGCGTCGTCGACATCCTCGCCATCCTCGCTGGCGGCAGCGCTTTCCATAATCCGGATGGTATGCAGCGCCAGTCCGATCTGGCCGAAGCCTAGCTCGTCCTCACAGAACCAGTCCATCACGTCTTCATAGTCGACGTCGTAACGACTGGCAATCGACGTTGCAACGGGATGCTGGAACAGGCCGCTTTCGCAGAAGTAGTTGACGGTATCGCCGTCGTCTTCGTCGTCGGCGGGATCATCCTCGTCTTCCTCGTCGTCAGCAGGATCGTCCTCGTCGTCGGCGGGGTCGTCTTCGTCGTCAGCGGGATCATCCTCATCGTCAGCAGGATTGTCTTCGTCGCCGGCGGGATCGTCCTCGTCCTCAGCGGGATCGTCCTGGTCGTCTTCGTCTTCCGCGGGATCGTCTTCGTCGTCGATCGAATCATCCAGTTGGACGATCGCATTGGCTCCGGCCCGTGCCAAGGCTGCAGTCGGCATCAGGGCAACGAACAGCATCCCCAGCACCAGAACGAACGCTAGCCCCGCAAACCGCACCTTCTCTCGATTCATAACTTCCTCCAATTGTGATTGGTCATTCACGAGAGGCACCAGCACGTGCGCGCTCTCATACCAACAGAGGACAGAGCGGGCAGATAAATACGGTAACAGGACGATAGTACTATCTGCTGTGTAGACGGGAATGGAGGTTCCCGGCGGGCGCCGGGACAGCACGAGCGTCAGAACAGCAGGATAGGGCAGCCGAGGTGAAAAGCCGTCTGGATCAGCTGGAATAGCTCAGCGCGGTTTGCGGGGAGTGGCAGTATTCCTATTCCAACTCCGCGCGCGGCTAGCTGGATACGGCTGCATGCTGCCGCAGCCGCATCGCCACCCGCTCCGGCGTCAGCGGAAACTCGTCGAACCAAACGCCTGTCGCGTCATAGAGGGCGGCGACCACCGCAGGTGCGTAGGGGATAAAGGGCATCTCGGCCATGCCGCGCGCCCCCCACGGTCCCTGGGGATCGGGGAACTCGAGGATTACGGAGCGGACGCTGCCGGGAATGTCCATAATGCCGGGAATGAGATAGGTGCTCAGCCGCGGGTTGAGGATGTGGCCCCCCTGCAACTTCATGTTCTCGGTAACGGCATACCCGTGGGCCTGCACGACACCGCCCTCGATCTGTCCTTCCACCAATGTGGGATTGATCGCCTTGCCGACATCGTCCGCGCAGACGACGTTATCGACGTAAATATGACCTGTTTCCACATCCACGGTGAGATCGACGACTTCCGCGACGTAGCCGTACGTGATGTTCGGCAGGCTCTTGCCAGTCTCAGGATCCATCGGCGTCGTCGGGCGGGGAACGAAGCGGTAGTGGGCCGTGGCGGGCCGGTCTTCGTTGTGCCAGGCAACCATGGCTTCTTGCACGGCGCCGCGAATGGCATTGCCGGCCATCCAGGTCATCCGTGAGGCCGATACGGAGCCAGAGTTGCCGGTTTCAGCGGTGTCGGAGAGGATCATGTCGACGGCATCGACGGGCACGTCAACGGCTTCGGCGACCATCTGGCGGAAGGCGCTATGTGCCCCCTGCCCTACTTCGGCGCCGGCATGACGCAGCACCACGCGCTCAATCTCCGCCCCGCCGTGGAGCGTCACGGTCGCCTCGCACGCTTCCGGCGCGCCGAAACTGAAGCCGACGTTCTTGAACGCGCAGGCAAAGCCGCGCCCGCGACGAAGCGCACGTGCTTCACCGGGTAGCGACCTGAAGCTTGGCTGCAATATCGTGTCGGCGGCCCGTGTTTGCTCAGGCCGCGGCCACGCGCCTGTCTCCCAATCGGCTTCGCGCGCGGCCGCTTCGATAACCGGGCCAATCGTGACCCCAGGCGGCATGAGCGATTGCAGGATCAGTTCGCTTCCGTCGTGCAGGACGTTCTTCAGCCGCAGCTCAACGGGATCGATATTCAGGCGCTCGGCGAGCCGGTTCATCTGGCATTCGGCGGCAAAGGTGCCCTGTGGGCCGCCGAAGCCGCGGAAGGCGCCGCCCGGGGTGTTGTTGGTGTAGACGGCATAGCTGTCCACCTGGGCGTTGGGAATTTCGTAGGGACCACTGGCCATGAGGTGGGCGTTGCCCAGCACTTTGTTGCTGGTGTAGTTGTAGGCGCCGGCATCAAGGACGACTTCGCTGTGCACGGCTGTGATTCTGCCCTCCCGCGTTGCACCCCAACGGGTCTTAATGGTCACCGGGTGCCGCTTGTGGTGGCCAATGATGCTCTCTTCGCGCGACCACTCGACACGAACGGGCCGGTTAATGCCGCGCTCGTGGAGGCGCAGCGCTGCCAGCGCGAGCACAATCTGCACGGACATGTCTTCGCGCCCACCAAAGGCGCCGCCGATAGCCGGGTAGATCACGCGCACCTGACCGGCCGGCAGCTGCAGCGCATGCATGATCTGTTCCTGGTCCTCATGGGTCCACTGTCCGGCGACGACGACAGTCACCCGCCCCTCGTCGTCAACGAAGCCGAGGCCAGCTTCGGGCTGCAGATAGGCATGTTCCTGCATCGGGGTGCGATAGGTGCCCTCGACGATGACATCCGCTTGCGCCCATCCAGCCGCCATGTTTCCTTTGCGGACGCGGTAGTGCGCGTAGGCGTTGCCTTCGTCGCGCTCCGCGTGGATGAGCACTGAGTTGGTCATCGCCTCAAACGGGTCGGTGACGACGGGCAGCTGCTCCCACTCGATGGCGATCAGCTCTGCGGCCCGGGCTGCCGCCTGCTCCGTTTCGGCGACAATCATGGCAAGCTGGTCGCCTTCCCAACGGCTGATGTCACAGCCAGGACGCGGGCTGCCGAGGCCGACGAGAACCGGCTGGTCGAACAGAGTCAGACCGTATTCGTTGTTGGGCACGTCTTGCGCCGTAAAGATGGCCACGACGCCGGGCACGGCCTCTGCCGCCCGTGTGTCCATCCTTAGCATACGCGCGTGTGGCTGGTTGCTGAAAAGGACTTTCGCATGGAGGAGGTTCTCCGGGAGTATGTCCGCCGGATAGAGGGCTGCTCCCGTGACCTTTCCCGCCGCGTCAACCCGATTGAGCTTGCTTCCAACTGCCATAGTCACTCTCAAGAAGTGTCGTAGGGTCGACTGACCCCGTTACTATCGTGGTTAATTTCGCTCGATGCGTTCAGCCGCCCGTTCGACGGCTTCGATAATCTTGTAGTAGCCCGTGCAGCGGCAGAGATTGCCGGCAAATGCCTGCTGTATCTGGGCCAGCGTTGGCTGCGCCTGTTCTTCGAGTAGCTGGGCCCCAGCCATCAGGAAGCCGGGAATACAGAAGCCGCATTGTACGGCGCCGGTTTCGATGAAGGTTTGCTGCAAAGGGTGGAGGTCGTCGAGCGCGCCAGCACCAGCTGGACGGATGCCCTGCTGGCGACCCCACTCGGCCAACCCTTCAATCGTCCATATCTGGGCACCGTGAGCGCGGATCGCCGGCACCAGACAGCTCATCACTGCCATCCCATCGAGGAAGACCGTGCAGGCGCCGCACTCCCCTTCGGCACAGCCTTCTTTGGTGCCCGTGACACGGCCCGCCTCGCGCAACCAGTCAAGTAGGGTGACGTTAAGCCCACCGGCCGCCCGGATGGGCGTACCATTGACCCTCGCTTCGATGACGCTCGTGTCGTCGAAGGAGCCGACCGCACCGTTGGCAGCGGGGAAGTGGCCACTGGTGGCACCCCAGAGCATGACCGGGCGTCCGTCCCACCCTTCTCGCTCCGTTCCCGCGTGCAGGGTCTGTAGCGCCCGGCGCACCATCACCTTCACCATATCTTGCCGGTACTCCGCCGAGCCGCGAATGTCGTCGATGGGCGCGGCCGCCTTGGCTGCAAGCTCGACGGTCCTGGCAATCACGCCGTCACCGAGGGTCTTGCCCGTGAGGAAGGCCTCGGCTTCCGGGGCACTGACAATGGTCGCCGCCACGCTACCGAGGGCCATACTGGCCCGGCGCACCGTGTCGCCGTCAAAGTCGAGGATCGCCGTGAGGTGGACCACCGAAATGGCCTGGGCACGCCGCAGCCCGAGTTTTACGAAGGTGCCACGCGCCGTCTCTGGCAACGGCCGGAAGCTGATACCCACCAGCATCTCGTCGGGATGCATGGCTGTCTTGCGCACGCCCTGATAGAACTGGCGGATGGGCACAGTCCGTCTGCCGCCAGCCGAAGCAAGGGTGAGCGTGGCATCCAGCGCCCACAGTGCGGAGATCGTGTCGTTCGCCGGGCTGGCGGTGACGACATTACCAGCCACCGTGGCCCGGTTGCGTAACTGCGGCGAGCCTATTTCGCGCGAGGCTTGCGCGAGGGGCAGGGCGTGCTCGACGATCAGGGGCGAGCCAATAACCTGGTTGTGGGTTACCAGCGGCCCCAGATGAATGGCGCCGTCGCTGTCCTGCGTGATGGCAGCTAACCCCGGCAGCCGGCTAATATCGACCAGTACGTCTACGCCCGGACGGGCGCGCCTGGCCAACTCGAGCAGGAGATCGGTGCCTCCGGCGACCAGCCGCGCGCGCGAGCCGTATTCCCGGAGTAGCTGCAACGTTTCTGCGAGGTTCGATGGTACCTCGTAACGAGTAAGTAGTTGTCTATGCTTTTGAATTTCGTGCATCGTCTTCTTTATGCAGCCCAGTCTACAAGCCGCGTTCGCCGCGAATGTAGGGTAGACCAAGGGCCGCGGGGGCGCCAATGCGCTTGCGCATGGCGGCGCGCGCACCGACCACCAGCGCGAGAATGGTCAGGATATAGGGCGTCATCTGGAGGAAGAAGCCCCAGTTCGAGTTGATGTAAAGCGGATTCACCACGCCGAACAAGATGCGTGGTCCCTGTAGGTCGAGGATGCCGCGGCGCAGCGCACCGAACAGGTAGGCGCCCACCGCCGCCCGCAACGGGTTCCACTGCGCGAAAATGACGAGACCGATCGCGATCCAGCCCTGACCCGAGGTCGTCTGGCTGCTGTACCAGCCGGGCGACACGGACAGGCTGATCGTCGCGCCGGCCAGGCCAGCCAAGACGCCGCCGATAAACGTGTACAAGTAACGCAGCCCGTAGACATTGATGCCGATCGTGTCGGCCGCTTCCGGTTTCTCGCCGACGGCGCGCAGGTGCATACCTGGCCTTGTCTTCTCAATGTAATACCAGGTCAGTGGTACGAACAGGTAGGCAAGGTAGACTAGCAGGCTGTGGTCCTCGAAGACAACCGGGCCGATAAACGGAATGTCGGCAAGCAGGGGGATATCGAAACGGGGCACAAGAGGCGGGTTCTGGCCGGTAAGGCCCTCGCCGAAGACGAGGGCAAGGCCGGTGCCGAGAAACGTCAAGGAAAGGCCGCTGACGACCTGATCGGCCTGTAAGTGTATGGAGACAAGCCCGTGAGCCAGGCTCAGCACGCCGCCGGCGACCATCGCCGACAGGAGACCGAGCCAGACATTGCCAGACGCCAGCGAGATTTTAAACCCGGCCATGGCGCCGAAGAGCATCATCCCTTCCACGCCGAGGTTCAGGATGCCCGAGCGCTCGGCGAAGATTTCGCCGATAGCCGCGAAAAGGAGAATCGTACCGGTGGCAAGTCCGGCGTGCAGGATGACAATTGGATCCATGCGTTCTTACCTCCGAACCAGGCGCACGCGATAGCGCAGCAGGACGTCGCTACTGATGACCATGAACAGAACCAGGCCTTGAAGCAGTTGGGCGAGGCCTGAAGGCTGGATTTCGCGCCCGGCGACGATCAGGGCGCCGAAGAGCACGCTGACGAGGATGACGGCAAACGGGTTGAGCTTTGCCAGCCAGGCGACGATGATCCCTGTGAAGCCGTAGCCCGGAGAGATACGCTCCTGCAGCCGGTGTACAACGCCGCTGATCTCCGACATGCCGGCGAGCCCGGCGAGGGCACCGGAAAACATCATCACCAGCACCACATTGCGTGCGATGGCGATACCGGCATATTGCGCAGCGCGCGGGTTGTCACCAAGCAGCTTGATCTCATAGCCCCACCGGCTTCGCTCTAATACCCACCATACGAAGACGGCCATCAGCACCCCAAAAACGACCCCTAAATGAAGGGTGATTCCCCGAAAGGCGGGATACTCGGCCGCATAATCGGCTAGACGCGGCAACCAGTAGACGCGGTCAAACACGGGCGTCATCTGGAAGCCGGCGTCGCTCCAGCGGTCGAAAATCCAAAAGTTGTTCCAGAGGATAGCCACATAGTTGAGCATCAGCGTCGTGATGATTTCGTTGACACCAAAGCGGGCTTTCAAGAAGCCAGGGAAAAAGCCGAACAGGGCGCCGCCTAGCATTCCCATTACAATCATGGCACCTATCGCCACCCACTTCGGGCTCTCCGGGGACACCAGCGGCACCAGCACGACCAGACTGGCGAAGAAAGCGCCCATATAGAACTGGCCCTCGGCCCCGATGTTCCATAGGCGCATCTTAAAGGCAACCGCGCAGGCAAGACCGACTAGAATGAGCGGCGTTGCTTTGACCAGCGTATCAGAGAAGGTTGGCCAGCTGCCAAAGGTGGCACTGTAAAAGAAGCGCAGAACGCGCAACGGCTCGCCGCCGATGAGCTTCAGTATCAGACCACTAATGAGAAAGGCAGCGACGACAGCGCCCAGGGAGGTAACGGCCGGCAGCCAGCGAGGTACCTCTGCGATCCGTTTTTCCAGTTCGAGGCGGTACGGAAAGAGTGGTCGCCTGCTTTCTGGTTCTGTTACTGAAGTGGTCATAGGCTAACTTCCTCGGCGACAGACTGTGGAGCGCGCAACGCCGCCAGCGGTGTGCCTGTCATCATCAGCCCGATCTCCTCGATGTCTGCCTGTTCAGCATCAACTACGCCCATTATCTGACCGCCATAGATAACGGCAATTCGATCGCTGAGCGAGAGGAGTTCTTCCAGTTCCTCGGAAATGAGCAGAATGCCCGTGCCGGCAGCCCGTTGCTCCAGGAGCAGCTTCTGTACCGCCTCGATGGCGCCAACGTCGAGGCCGCGTGTTGGCTGAACGGCAACCATCATGCTCGGGTTTCCGGAAATCTCGCGGGCGAGAATTACTTTCTGGAGATTGCCGCCACTGAGTTTGCGTGCCAGCGTACGTACGCTAGGTGCGAGGATATCGTACTTCTGTTTTAATACGCGTGCGTGGTCACGCGCCTTGCCCAAATCGATGCTGAGGCGGTGACCGATCGGCTCCTCGCGGTAGCTTTTCATGATCGTATTATCGGTAATCGTCAGGTTCGGCGCGCTACCGACACCGGTGCGGTCCTCGGGTACATGCGCAACGCCCTGCCGGATCGCGGCGATTGGCGGGCGGTTGGCGACGTCTTTGCCGTTTACCACGATCTTGCCATTGCAGACGCGGAGTCCAGTAATTACCTGGGCAAGCTCGCTCTGACCATTGCCGGCAACGCCGGCAACCCCCAGAATCTCCCCCCGTCGCACGTCTAAGGAAACACCGCGTAGGGCTGGCAATCCTTTGTCATTCAGGCAATGCAAGTCTTGAACGGACAGGACGACCTCGCCTGGTTCTTGTTGTGCCTTCTCAACACGGAAGATTACGTCGCGCCCGACCATCAGGTGGGCTAACTCGGTCCGCGTGATGCCCTCCATCGATACGCCTTCGGCCGTTCCCTTGCCTTTGCGCAACACGGTTACGCGATCAGCTACTTCGGCAACTTCCTGCAGCTTGTGACTGATGAAGACGATCGATTTACCCTCGGCAGTCATCGCGCGCATCGTTTGGATGAGGGCGGCAATCTCCTGCGGGGCGAGCACGGCGGTCGGCTCGTCCATAATCAGGATTTCGGCGCCGCGGTAGAGCACTTTCAGGATTTCGACGCGCTGTTGTTCGCCGACAGAAAGCTGCCAGACTTTCGCCTGAGGATCGACGTGCAGCCCGTACTGGGCTTCCAGCTCAACGACACGTTGGTTATATTCGTCGAGTTTGAGAAGAAACCGGGGCTCGTCCAGACCAAGAAGGATGTTCTCAGTCACCGTCTGCGTTGGTACAAGCATGAAGTGCTGGTGAATCATCCCGATTCCGGCTTCAATGGCGTCCTTAGGTGAAGTAAAGTGAACTTCTTTGCCGTTCACGCGGATCGTGCCGGAGGCGGGGCGGTAGAGGCCGGCGAGGGCATTCATCAGGGTGCTCTTGCCCGCTCCATTTTCGCCGAGAAGGGCATGAATTTCACCCTTTTTTAACGTGAAGTTGACATGGTCATTCGCCAGCACGCCTGGGAAACGCACCACAATATCCCGCATTTCCACGGCGTACGGAGTTTCCGCCATTACACACTCCTTGTCTGCTACAGGCTATCTAGCGAAGGAGCCAGGCGCCACGACGGACACCTGGCTCCCTCGTATGAACAGAGTCGGCGCGCCGGATCGATTAGTCCAGCTCTGGCAACTCTGCCGTCACGTTCTCATTCCACCAATACATGCAGGTATCGCAGGGGCTCCCAAACTGGCTGAAGCCATCGAGATCGGCCTGCTCCAGGCTCTCACCTTCCTCCAGGACCACGTTCCCCTGGTTGTCGGTGATCGGGCCGGAGAAGACGTCGAAGCGGTCAAACTCGCCCGATAGAATCTGTGCGATTCGTTCGCGGATCAGGGCCAGATCCTCTTCAGGCAGCTCGGCAGCGCCGGGCTGCAGTTCTTCGCCCTCCATGAAGCCGAGCAGGCCCATGGCGCCAGCATCGCCGTCGAAGTATTCACTTCCGCCGACGTAGGTTCCTGCCTTCGACTCTTCGACGATCCGGCTGTAGACGGGGCACCAGTCCCAGTACATCGAGGTGAGGCAAGAGTCTAACGTGCAGTTACCCACGTAGTCGTAGGTAATACCCCACTTGCCTTCTGGCGCGGCCTCGGCCGGAGCCGGCGTGTCGGCACCGGTCATGACTACCTGGGCGCCTCCGTCAAAGAGCGACGAAGCTGCTTCCTTCTCTAGAATCGGGTCATGCCAGGTGTAGATCCAGCGCACGTCCATCGTGCACTCGGGGCAGGTTTCTTGCAGGCCGAGGGCAAAGGCGTTGCCCAGACGGAGCTCCTCAGGAATGGGGAACGTAGCGATGTAGCCAACCTTGGGATTACCGTCCATCTTCGCACGCGAGCCGGCGAGCATACCAGCAGCGTACTTAATATCTTCCATGGCGCCCATTAGGTTGCCAAAGTTGTCGCCATTTGACTTGAAACCGCTGATGTGAATGATATCCACATCCGGAAACTCAGTAGCGACTACCTCAGACGCGTCCATGAAGCCGAACGAGGTCGTGAAGATCGTGTTAAAGCCCTTCCGAGCCAGCGAACGGGTTACCTGCTCAGCATCGGCACCTTCAGCTACGTTTTCAACGTAGGCCGTGTGAACGCCTTCTACCGTTTGTTCGACGCATTCGCGGGCAACGTCGTGCGCCTGGCTCCAGCCGCCGTCATCATGGGGGCCAACATAGACGAAGGCGACGTTGTGCATCCCTTCTTGAACAGCGGGAATCTGGTAGCCGCCCGTCGTCGTTACTTCTTCCGCTTCCGTTTCTGCCGGCTCCTCTACGGCAGCCTCCCCTTCATTGGTCGTCGTCTCGGCAGGCTGTGTGTTGGCTGCGGGTACTTCTTCGTTACCGCCGCACGCAACCAGAGCCAGCACGAGGACCATCATCAAAGCTAGTAGTTTCCAAAGTTTCTTGTCAGACATCCATCTCCTCCATCATTCTGGGAAACAAAGGTGAGCTTGACCTGAAATGGGTACCGATCGAAATAACGGCATCACCTCCTCGCTGGCTGCAGAGAGACTGGGCTGGCAACCCGAGTCCGGGTAAGAGTTTACTTGACTGGTCAACGAATCGCAATCTTCCTTAGCGAGAGCGTGCCGCCACAGGGAGCATATTCTAAGTCGCAGCGAAGGGGGAGTGAGCTTTGTCACGATTTCTACTGACGCCTGTCAGAGGTTTGGGGCGCGGTCGATTG
>JAVVFG010000017.1:0-21685 GCA_032260445.1 Anaerolineae bacterium
CTCGTTCCCTATCTCGCCGGCCGCCTCTTCCCGCACGGGCAGGAGCCCCAGCTTGGTGGTACCTGGCTCTCCCTCGCGGCCGTTCAGAGCGGCGCCCTTCTGTACTGGCTCGGCCTGCTGCTGGCCGATTCCCAGGCGCTCTTACACGCCGGCGCCTTTCTGCTCTGGGCCTTGTCGGCGCTCCCCGTCGTCATCCGCCTCATCCGTGTGGTGCGCAGCGGCGTCGACGCCTTTGCCGGAGAGGGCGAGCCCCTACTGGAGATGAACGCTGAGCTTTAAATTGCAGACGCAAACAGGGGATTCAGCCGCCTGACAGTGCCGCCAGCATCTGCCGTAGTTGATGGGTATGGCCTTCGCTGCGATAGTACCCATGCACGTTCTGCCAGGCCTCGCCATCGGGCACAGCTGCCGCATAAGGCAGCCCGACCAGAGCAATGACATCGGCACCGGCCGGCGGATCGGCCGGCACGCCACGTTCCAGGGCCGCACGGCAGGCAGCTTCTAACTTGTCGAAGTAAGCGATGTTATCGTGTAAGAGCTGTGCGCCCATCATTACGGGTGCATGGCAGTAGAGAACGGTCTCCGCCTGCACGCCCGCCAGCCGGGCGAGCGACCGGCGCATTGCCGGCAGCCCCGCCGCCGTGCGCGCTACGGGATAAGGGACCTCCGCCGCGTCCGCAGCCAATAAGGTGCTGATTTCAGGGATGTAGATCGATAGATGGTCCAGCGTGTGGCCCGGCGTCGGGAACAGCTCCAACGTCAGGTCACCCCCGTCGATTGTCAGCGTCTCGTCAAAGAGGACGGTTGGCGGAGTCGGGATCACGGCGCCAAAAATCCCCGGTTCGTTGTTGCGCATCTGCTCCAGAAAGGCGACCGAATCCGGTTGCGAGAAGATAGGCACGCTCAGGAAACGGCCAATGATCGGCACGCCCACCTCCGCAAAGAGTTGGTTTCCCCAACAATGGTCGTAGTCGGCGTGCGTGTTTACCACGAGTAGGGTCCGGTCCTCACCCAGATACGGCTGCGCCAGCTCTAGGAGCTTCCCAGCCGTCGCCTCGTTGATCATCGTATCGACAATGACCACGTAGCGGCGGCTGACGACGATTGTCGTGTACACAAGCTCGCCATTGCGGCAGACGAGAATCCGCTCATCCCAGCCGGTATTCGTTACCAGTTCGACCTCATTCGTGTGCGCCATAGCCTACGAACCCCCGTACGATCCTTCACTCAACGCCGCGAGCAAGGCCTGCGCCTGCTCTGCCAGCGCCGTTTGCCCCGCGCTCGAAAATGCCTCGTGCGCCGTCGCACAGCTGGTGACTGCCTCTGCCATCTCGCCCAGGTCGGCGTGCGCATAGGCGAGCAGCATCTGCTGCTCCCCCAGCAACTGCGCATCGTCCACCTTTGCCGCCATCTCCACCGCCCGTCTGGCAGCCTCCAACCCGGCGCCATAGGCGCCCATCTCGCCATGGAGTGCCGCAATCTCGCCCTGTAAGCGCGCTGCCGCAGGCCAGTCCTGTAAGCGTAGCGCCATTTCCAGCGCCTGCTCGTAATGCGCCAGCGCATCGTCCAGAGCGTCGCGGTGCTCCTGGGCTGCGCCTGCCAGCCTATGCATTGCCAGCAGCCAACCCCAGTCGTCGAGCTCGGCGGCCACTGCCAGCCCTTGTTCCACGTAACCCAGCGCCTTGGCTGTCTCCTCCCGTTCCAGCAAAAAGCTGCTCAGTAGGAGAATCGTGTCCAGTTCCGCCGCCGGCTCGCCCGCCTCGTGTGCCAGGCGTAACGCCGACTCACCATAGAGGGTCGCCAGGCTGGCCTTGCCGCCGGCGATGTGGGCGCGCATCAGGTGCCCGAGCGCCTTGCTCTCCGCCGCCCGGTTTCCACCCGCCGTTGCCAGCTCCAGCGCCTGCTCCAGATGCTCGACGGCCATCTCCAGCTCGCCGGCTGCCAGATAGACGTTGCCCGCGCCGCTGTGGTACGTGGCCAACGCCGCCTGGTCGCCCAGCGCCTCGGCTTCCGTCAGCGCCAGCCCGAAATACTCTAGCGCCTTCTCCGCTGCCTCCAGCCCGTGACACAGAGCGCCCGCCCGCCCGGCCGCGTGCATGACCCGCACCCGGTCGCCCGCTGCCAGCGCCTCGGCCAGCGCCCGCTCGAACTTACTCAACGCTTTCGTTGGCTCGCCCATCTCTGACTGCAGCGTGCCGAGCTGCAGGAGCGCGTCAGCCATTAACGACGAGTGGCCGCTTGCTTTTGCCAGGTTGTACGACTTGTTCAGTGCGATCTGCGCCATGTGCGTGTTGCCCAGGCGCAGCACGGCTATCCCTTTATAGCCCCAGAAGCGCGCCGCCATCTCGTCGCCAATCTCGCCGGCAAGGGTGGTGCCTTCCTCAAACTGCGTCAGGGCGCGCGGCGTATGCCCGGCTTCCAGATAGGCGCGTCCCAGCGCCAGCAGTGCCTCGGCCAGACGCGCCGGGTCGTCGCCGGCCCGCGCCTCCTCCAGGGCTGCTTGCAGCGAGAGTAGGGTAGGGGGAACAGGAGAAGCAAGGGGATTGCTCATAGCGGTTTTATATCTCAGAAGGGAAGTTGGTGGTAGCCAGCCTCGCCATCTCTTTCGTAACCAGGAGACCGGCTACGTTCGGTAATCGCTCGAGTAAAGACAGTGCCGCTTCTTTGCCCAGCACCAGGCATGCCGTGCTCAGCGCATCCGCATCCGTGGCGCTGGGGGCCAGCACCGTCGCCGACGCCAACTCCAGCGGCGAGCGGCCGCTGCGCGGATCGACGATGTGATGCTCACTGAAGTCAGGTACGAAGAAATGCTGGTAATCGCCGGAGGTCGCCACGGCGCAGGCCTCGACCGAAAAGCTGGCCACGACCGCGCCCTCGCCCGCACGCGGGTGCGTCACCCCAACGCGCCACGGGCGGCCATCGCCGCGTGCCCCGCGCCCAAACAGGTCACCGCCTGCCTCCACAAGCACGTTGTCGAAGCCGTGGCTGTGCAGTACCGTCACGGCCCCATCGACCACCCGCCCCTTGGCAATACCGTCGAGCGTCACCGCCATTCCCGGCCGGCCCAGCCGGATTTCATCGCGCCCTACGAGAAGCTGGCGATAATCGACCAGAGCGGCGCTGCCGTCGAGTAGCGGCTTCACCGTGACGTCAAACGCGCCGCCCGTCAGCTCGCTGTAGCTGCGCGCGTGGAAGAGCAACTCCACCAGTTCCACCGGCGGCGCTGCCAGCCGGCCGGTCCGGTTCAGGCGCGCCAACGGCGTCTGCGGCTGGCGGTAATCGAACAAGGCAATGAGGCGCGCCATCTCGCCAAACGTGCGCTGTATGGCAGCCTGTCCCGCGGCAGCGTCCGGCGTCACCAGCGCCAGATTGATCACCGTGCCCATCAGCGTACGTGTCTCGCGGATCGTGTGCAGGCGATGGTGTGACAGCAGACGCCCCCCGGCGAGGAGCGCGCCCGCGGCGGCCGTGATCTGCAAAAAGCGGCGGCGGCTGATTCCGCATGCTTGCTCAGGCACCGTCGTCGTCCAGTCCCGGTAGGATCAATGGCTCGTCAGGCATCGCTTCCGGGGGAAGGGGGGTTACGGTAGGTAACGTCGCCGGCGTGCTTTCGGCGTCCGCTGGTACCCCACGATAATAACTGGGTGTCCGCTCCGCGTCGCCCACCAGGCCGTCGGCCCAGATCAGGCCGATCAGCAGCACGCTGGCAAAGACGAAGACGAGCAACAAGCTCTGTTTCACGCGGTCGTACTTCTTTTGCGCCATTTGATGGCGAGCTCCTTAATCCAGCGGCGACCCGCAGCGATAAAGTCGACGACCGGATCGAGTGGACACAGATAATTACAGAACGGACGGTAGATGATAAGACTGGCGAGTAGGATCAGCGCGAGAAAGATCCATTCCACCGTGCCGCCACGTATGTCAAAGAGCGTGGCGAATGGCTCGAAGCTTGCACTCCCCGGTCGCCGCAACGCCAGCCCCAGCCCGATGGCGGCGACGGCAATCCCACGCTGTACCCACTGCAGAGCCCGCGCCAGGTCGCGCGGCCGGTAATGGCCTGCGCCAGAAACCGCCGCCAGACACTCCTGCACGGCGCCAAACGGGCAGAACCAGTAACAATACGGATTCTTGGCATCGACCGTGGTCACAAACAGGATCCCGCCCAGCAGCAAATACCAGTAGAGGTTGTTATGCCAGTCGGGCCAGTAGCCGCTCATCAGCGAGATAATCATCGTGATCGTCAGCGGCGCAGTGTAAATGAAGCCGAGCACGACCATCCCCGAAAGCAGCGTCCCCCAACGGATGCGTCGCTTCCAGGCGCCGCTGCGCACCCGGTGGCCCACGTAGCCGGCGGCGAACAGCAGGATCAGGGCAACCTCAGGCACGCCAAACTTAATACGCTTTCGTTCTGGCAGGCGCGCGGCGTCCAACCCCTTCGCCGTCACTTCGCGTAGTGCAACCCGCACGGCACTCGCCACACCCTCCGCGCTGATCGTTGCCCCGCTGACCGCGTCCAGATCCTCACCCAACCGTAACGGATCATAGGCGTTGCGGCTCCCATAGGCGTCAAACAGGCCGCTGCCCGTTACCAGGCGGAAGAAGCCCGGCGATTCCCGTTGCGTCACGAGCTGCACGCCGCTGATCGCGCCATCCGCTGTTACCCCGACAAGCACCGTCACCGGGCCCCCATAGCCCGGCGCCTCGCCCGTCGCCGCGTAGCCAATGACCTTCCCTCCCGCGTCACGGCCGATAAACAGATCGCCTTGCTGCTCAATCGACGTTGCCCCCGGCAAGACCTGGGGCACAAGCGAACTGGCGCTGCCATTACTGGCCCAGTAGCCGTAGAACCACGCACCAAGCAGTACCACCAGCGCCAGCACCATCAGGCGCCGGTCCCATGCGTCGCGTTTCGCACGTGATCCCGAGCGACGGCGCGGCGCCGCAGTTGTCATTCGCGAGGTGGCCATCGGGAGACGGTCCAGAGCGTGCCGGAAAGGATGCCCATTGCACCCTTTCCGGCACTACCGGATAAGGAGGAGGGTTCTTACTCGTTCCGCCGCACTATCGCCACGACGAGCCCGGCGATAAAGAGCACGGCGAAGCTAATCCAGAAGATCATCGCCGCCCGGCCCTCAAGCTCCTGACCGCTGGTGATCGCATTCTGCGCGATAAAGATCAGGAGGAAGAGCCACACGGCCCACAGGAGCCAGGCATACCAGGGGCGTCTCTTGAGCTTGACGGTGTAGTTGTCAGACATTGGTTAAGCCTCCTCTACCGGCTGGCAGCTATCAATACCATATTCGGGCAGGTCCAGGCTCCACCACGATTCAGACGTCGCCTGGGTGCCATAGCCAAACGCATCGTCCATTGTGCGGAAGAAACCGTCCAGCGCTGGTGCCGTTGACGCGCCCGCCTTGACCCACTCGTGGATCCATGCTTTATCCTTCTTCGAAAAGGTGCACACGGCAAAGCAGATACCACAGTTCGTGCCTGCCTGTTCGCGCCAGTAGGTGTAGCACGATACGGCATCTTCGAAGTACGCTTTGTGGCCCGGGTTGTTCCAGCCGCCGCGCGTCTCCCACGTCGGCTCATCTTCGAAGCTCAATGACTCCGACGGGCACGCTTCAGCACACTTCTTGCACCGCTTGCAGAACTCCATGATGCCGGCGTCAATCGGCTTGTCTGTCGCCACCGGCAGGTCGGTCAACAGCTTGAACACGCGCACCATCGGCCCAAACTCGGGTGTGATCACCCGGTTCAGGCGCGACAATTCGCCCAGCCCGGCCATTACGCCGAAAGCCGGTGCGATGCCCAGTGCATTCGTGCTGCTCTCGCCAAGGCACTGGTAGCCCAGGCCGCGCAGAAACTCCTGCGTCGAGGCCTGGATGATCTCGCCCCGGCTGTAGGCCAGACTAGTCGTCTGCGAGCCCGTCACCGTCGGGCAGCGCCGCATCGTCTCTTGCGACATCTGTACCGTGTAGGCGATCACATATTTGCAGTCGTTGGGGATGTAACGTGCGTCTTCCGTTTCGTACGCCTCTTTCTCGTCGGTGAAGATCAGCTTCTTACCATCGGGATCGACATCGTAGATCAGCTTGCGTGTTCTCTCGTCGAGCTCGATGAAGCCGACGGTGGCGGCGCCGAAGTGACGCATCGCCGCGCGGATGATCCGTGCCGCTTCCTCCGGCGAGCCGCTCCACTTTGGTACGCCGCGATCTTCAGGCGTTTTCGCTTCTTGCGGGCCCAGGTAGGAACGCGCGTGCCCAGCATGGGCGCTCTGCAGCGCGTAATCCTTGAGCGTGTAGCCGTCCACGTTCGCCAGAATGCGCTCGAGCTCGTTCTTCTTGTTCAGCTCCCCCATGCGCGCCACGGCTTCTTCGCCCGCATACTTGGTGATACCCGGTCCCCGTACCGTGCCGTTGCGCTCGTCATAGCGCACCATCCGATCCCAATCGATCTCCGTCGTTGGCTCGTCAACCACACGCACCCACCACGGCCGGTTTGGCCGGCCGGCTGCGTCGGTGAACTCCCCACCGTGGAACTTCGATGCAGCCAATGTCGGTCGCACCACGGTGGCGGTTGCTGCCCCCGCCGCGCTGACCCCCGCCAACCGTAGAAAGTCCCGCCGGCTTAACTTCATTCTTCCTTCTTTTTCCATCGATTGCCTCCCGGGAACAGAATGCGTGAGACGTCGTCTCGCGGTTGTTACATAACTACTCACATGGTAGCAGAGCCAGCGCTGCCGCGATATCGGGAAAAAGAGGATTTTGTGTCGGGGATTTCCTGACAGCGCTGTAGTCGCCTACTCCCGGTAGTCGTCGAGGATCCCGGCGCGCAGCGCAAACTGGATCAGATCGGAGCGATGCTCCAGCCCCAATTTCTCCATCGCTCGCTGCCGGTATGTATCCACCGTCTTGGGACTGATCACCAGCTTCTCGCCGATCTCCCGGCCGGTAAAACCCAGCGCCGTCAGCCGCACCACGGTTTGCTCCCGCTCCGATAGCTCCGCGAACTGCTCGCTCTCCGACTGCTTCCCGGTGAACGAACGCACCAGCGCGGTTGCCGCCTTCGGGTGCAGATAACGCTCGCCGCGCAGTACCACCGGGATCGCCGCGAGCAGATCGGTGTGCGTCGACGATTTGGGGATGTAGCCATCGCAGCCCGCTTCCACCGCCGGCACCACGAACTCGCGTCGCGTGTACATCGAAAGCACGATGATCCGCGTCGTCAGGTTCCGGCTGCGAATGTCACGAATCACCTCCACCCCACTCATATCCGGCAGACCGAGATCCATGACGATCACGTCCGGCTGCAGTTCCGCTGCCAGACGCACTGCTTCCGCGCCCGTCCCCGCCTCGCCAACCACGCGCAACCCCGGCTCGTCGTCGAGCAAGACGCGCAGGCCATCCCGCAAGACAACATGGTCATCCACCAGCAAAATGCGTACCTTAGCCGGCATCGCTCACCTCTGGCTGGCCTGGTACCCAGACCTCCACCGCAGTGCCCTCGCCGGGTGCCGTGAACACACTGAAGCTGCCGCCGACGATGGTCGCCCGCTCCTGCATGCTGATCAGCCCCAGACTGCGCCGGCGCGCGATGTCCGTGCCGTTACCCGCCTGCACCGCCTGCGGATACGGGGCAAACCCCTGTCCATCGTCTTCGATGCGCAGTAGCACCTGGCCGTCTTCCTGCCGCAGCGTGACGGTAACACAGCTAGCACCGGCATGGCGCACCACGTTCGTCAGCGCTTCCTGTGCAATCCGGTACAGCGTGACGTCAACGCCCGGCGCCAGCCGTCGCTCGTCCAGCCGCAGGTCACAATATGCCTCCAGTCCGGCCTCAACCGCCATCTCGTCGACCAACGTTTCCAGGGCGACCGCTAGCCCAAACTCCTCGAGCGCCGCCGGGCGCAGCCGGTAGGAAAGCTCGCGCACCTGCTCGATCGTCTCGGCAACCGCACCCTGCACGTCGTTCAGCCCGCTGCGCATCGCCGGCGCTTCCGCATGCTTCTCCAGCGTCTTCAGCCGGACCAGTAGGTTGGTGAGCATCTGGCCCGCGCCATCATGCAGCTCGCGCGCCAGCCGTCCTCGTTCCTCTTCTTGCGCCTCGACCAGCGATTCCAGCAGTGCTTGCCGCGCCAGCTCCTTCTCAGCCAGCTTCAGGCGCAGCCAGGCATTGGCGACCACTTCCGATAGCTGGGCGCTGATCGACTGCAGTAGATCCAGATCGTCTGGAGATAGCTGCCGCTCGGAGGTGCACAGCAAGTTCATCACGCCAAAGTTCTCCCCGCGCGCCTCGATAGGCAGGACGATGTGCCGTTCGGGCGTCAGCCCGGCCTCCTGTAGTCGCTGGCAGGTACGGATCTGTACTTCGGCTCCCAGCCGGCCGTCCTGTAGCTCCTCCTGGCAACTACACAGCCCTCCTCGCTCTGTCCCGAGAAGCAACGGCTGTAGGGCCGGCGGCACGTTGTGCCAGCTCGCCAGGTGAAAGGTCTCGCGCTCCGGATCGCGCAAGTAGACCCATCCCGTGTCCATCCCCATCACCTCCGCCACGCTTTCCAGGCTGGCATACAGTGCGTCGTGAATTTCGCCTTCGCGCTCCGCCGCCATGATAATCCGGTTGATCGCTGCCAGACGGCGGTTAGAACGGGTTAGCCGCTCCTGCGTCTGCACCAGATGGTCGGTCATCGTGTTGATCGCCGTCGCCACCTCCCCAATCTCGTCGTTCGACCATACCGGCGCGCGCCGCTCAAGCTCCCCATCTGCCACGCGTAGCGCCATCTCGCGTAGCTCCAACAACGGCCGCGTCAGCAAGAAAGTGAGCAGGAAAGCAAGCGCAATCGAACCAATCGAGGCTAGCAAGGTCACTAGCAAGACGCTGCGGCTGCCGGCAGCCATCGCCGCCCGCACCCGCTGGTCCGTGAGGATATACGAGAGCCAGTCCGACAGGCCGCTCGTCACCCAGTAGTTGAGCGCTAATCCCAGGATGACGATCGGCAGAACGACGATCCCTGTGATTTTCACGCGAACAGGGACAGAGAAGACGGCGTTGTAGATCCAGGCTTGTAGGCGGTTGATTCTGTTCATGATGGTAGCCCGGTCGCAAATGAGAACCGGCGCAAGCCTGCGCCAGTGCCTTTTGGCTTGATTGTAGATTGCCCGCCGCCACTGTCAAGCAATGTGCGCACGATGCACACGAACTGCGCCCCCTAGCATGGCACGATGGTAGTGTCACAAGTTTGGAGCCTATTGATTCTACCCCCCACTTTCTATATACTACCCCTACGCTTGCAACTGCAAGCCTATCCAGTATCCATCGCTCCCTACACAACAACGTCCCTATCCCTCGGCCCGACGAGGAGGTAAGTCTGGGCGCATATAATCTGTGTACGCCTTGCGTTGAGCTATCGCGGCGCATTAGCCCGTGCTGCCGTCCTGCTCGCAGAAAGATCATCTATCACCTTCGGAGGATCAAATGCATGCGAGAATTAGACAGCGGTTCCGCTTGACGGGTCTCCTGCTCCTTACGCTCTCTCTCGTCATCCTGGCTTCACTGGCCAGGGCTCACGACGGGGTTGTGACCGATGACCCCAACCAACAGGAACACGAGATCCTGGCCCACTTCTCTGACGAATTCCTCGCAGAGGCCGATGCAACCGCTTTCGTGCAGGGGCACGGTGGAGACAAACGGCCGGCACGTTCCCGCAACGTCTCCGTCGTTGGACAGCTCAGTTTTGACGAGGCGGGATCGAACACCACCAACACAGATGTATGGGCTTTAGGCAATTTCGCCTATGTGGGGACCTTCTCCAGCCCCGCGTGCGCTGGCGATCTGGGACTGGGGGTCAAGATCGTGGACATTTCCGATCCCACTGCTCCCCAGTGGATTGGAGACCTCGCTTCGCCGTCGGCGACACGCGCCAACGACGTCAAGGTCGCTTCCCTAGACACCACCTCTTTCACCGGCGACCTACTGGTTCACTCCAATGAACCATGTCGGGCCGGTGGCGACGGTGGCATCCGCCTCTACGATGTCTCCGATCCTTACAACCCCATTCATCTGGCTGACTACTATGCGGCCGGCAGTCCTGGTCCTGGCCCAGGTCCCACCGCTTTTGGCGTACACAATGCCTATCTCTACTCACTCGGTGACCGGGCCTACATTCTCGTTGTAGCCAATATTAGTCCGGATCTCTATGACTTCCGCATCGTCGATGCGACAGACCCGGCGAATCCCATAGAGGCCGGTCGCTGGAGTGCCACGGTCAGTCCGGATGCGCCGCCGGGGCTGGAACCGAGAGGAACCTCACGCAGCCTGGGCATTCACGACGTGTGGGCCAGCCAGAATGGCAAGACCGCTTACCTTTCCTACTGGGACGCGGGCTACATCTTGCTCGACATCAGCGATCCAACAAATCCGCGCTTCTTGGGGAACTCCCCGTGGGCTCCTGGCGATGAAGGAAATGCTCATGCTGCCGTTCCGGCCCGCGGCGGTAATCTCATGCTCGCCACCGACGAAGATTTCTCGTCAACCGGCCTCGGCCAGGTCGCTGTACACAGCGGCCCGCACAGTGGAGAGACCTATGACGCTGTCGTCGGCGCGATCAGCCCCTCCTTCTCTCCATTAACGGCGGACATCGCCTGGGTAGGTCTCGGCGACACAGAACGAGATTCGGGTGATGATCCCACCTTCGGATGCCTGGGGGGCCAGCCGTACGGCGAGTCTGTGGCCGGCAAGATTGCCCTGATCCAGCGCGGCTTCTGTGCCTTTTCCGACAAGGTTAACCGGGCCGAATCCGAGGGTGCGGTCGGCGTGATCATCTTCAACAATGTCGGTGAGGCATTGGTGCTAATGGGTGGAACGCCGGTCAACATTCCCGCTGTGTTTATCCAGCAGAGCCGCGGCGAGCGCCTCGCCGCCGACCGTGAGGCTGGTGAGCTGGTAAACGTAACCATGAGTGAAGGTGTCTTCGACGGTTGGGGTTACGCGCGCATCTTCGATATTTCCAACCCGTCCGACATTCGCTTGCTCAGCACCATTACCTTACCGTCCACCTTTGACCAGAGCGCTCCTAATCCCTTTGGGGTTCACAATGTGATAACCCGCGGCAACACTGCCTACTTTTCCTGGTACGCCGATGGCCTCGTCGTCGTCGACTTTAGCCAACCGGCCGCACCGCAGGTAATCGCAGAATACAACGACGGCAACAATTTCTGGGGCGTATACGTACAGGGCGACCTGATCTTCGCCAGCGACCGTAACAACGGTCTATGGATCTTTAAGCTCGCTCCATAACCGCTTAGGTTCCCATCGCGATTCCTGACTCCAGACACTTCGCGATGGGTTACGCTGATTCGCTCTCCGACAAAGGACCACCAGGCTCTTTCCCGGCCGGGTGGTCCTTTTCTGTCTAGCACCCATCATGAACACTTCCCACTAATTCTGGAACGTTCGCTCCAAAATATGTTATACTTGCCACCAAGATGGCACGGCAGAAGGCATTTGACGAGGCCGCGCTCCTCGAGCGCGCCATGGAGCTATTCTGGGAGCAGGGCTACGAAGCGACTTCGGTCCGCGATCTGAACGAGCGCCTTCACCTCAGCAGCAGCAGCCTCTACAACACCTTCGGCGGCAAGCACGATCTCTACCTCGCGGCACTGGCGTCCTACCGGCGCGTCGAGTATGCGCAGGTCCAGGCTCAGCTTGCAGAAGCGCCGGCCGCGAAGGACGCGGTCGCGCGGCTCTTTAATGACCTTGCCGCTAGCCTGCTCGCCGACGAAAGCCGGCGTGGCTCCTTCACGCTGAACGCCGCCGTCGAGCTCGGAAACCGCGACGAGACCGTCGCCTACCTGTTGCAGCAGCATTTCGCCGATGTGACAGAGCTCTTGGCCGCTTTCTTGACGGAAGCACAGGCGCGTGGCGAGCTTGGCAGTGCCCACGCCCCGCGCGACTTAGCCTCGTTTCTCCTACACAACCTGTACAGCCTCGCCGCCCTGGTCAAAGTCAATGCCAGCCGTGCCGAAATGGAGCGCATTATCCACGTCACGTTATCAGTACTGTCTTAGAGGAGTCGGGAGCCAGACACCGACCCGGCATTTACAACGGAGGAACCCATCATGATGGCAGATGCCAGGCCTACACCGCCGGTCCTTTCCGGCGCCAAACCCTTAGTGGGGCATCTCTTGGAATTTCGCGCTGACCGCCAGGCCCTGTTCCAGCGGGGCTTCGCCGAGCTCGGCAAGGTATTTACCATTAAGCTCGGCCCACAACCGGTCGCCGTCCTCATCGGCCCGGACAATCACGAGCTCTTCTTTATGCAGACGGACGAGGAGCTCAACATTTCGACCCCCTACAAGTTCCTTGAAGCGGCCTTCGGCCAGGTCCTCTTCATCGCCCCGCGCGAAGTCTACCTGCGCCAGCGCCCGCTCGTGCTCCAGGCATTCCGCCGCCAGAAAATGCAGCGCTACGCCGAGGTCATGCAGGAGCAGGCCCAGCGCTGGCTCGATAGCCTGGGCGAGTCCGGCGAAATCGAGCTCACCGCCGCGATCAACAACCTCGTCCAGCAGATCGCCGGCTACGCCCTCATGGGCGAAGAGTTCCAGCGGCAGGCCGGCGAAGAATTCTGGCAGCTATATGTCGACATCGGCCTCTCACTCGATCCTGTCTTGCCGCCGCGCCTGCCGCTGCCCAAGTTCATCCGCCGCGATCGCGCCAAGAAGCGGATGAAGGAGATCCTGGAGCCGATCATCGCCGCACGGCGCCTTCACCCCGAGCGCTATGACGACTTCCTCCAGGATTTCGTCTGTCAATCATACGACGACGGTACCCCCGTCGAAGATGCCGTGCTGCTCAGCCTCATGCTCGGCCTCATGTTCGCCGGCCACGAGACCACTGCCGGGCAGGCCGCCTGGACGATCATCCAGCTCCTGCAGCATCCCGACTACCACCGGCTCGTGCAGGAAGAGATCGACGACCTGCTCCCGCCCGGCACACCGATAGACGACAAGGTGATGCGCCGCCTGCAGCACCTCAGTTGGGCCGTGCGCGAGACCGAACGCACCCGCCCCTCGGCCGACATGCTCTACCGCGACGTCGACGAGCCCGTCGAAGCCGGCGGCTACACCATCCCCGCCGGCTGGCGCGTCCAGGTCGCCACCGAAGTGGCCCACATGTTGCCGGAGCTGTGGGAGAATCCAGAGCAGTACGACCCCCTCCGCTATGCGCCCGGCCGTGAAGAGCACAAGCAGCACCGCTTCAGCCTCATCGGCTTCGGCGGCGGCACACACAAATGCATGGGCATGAATTTCGCCAACAACGAGATGATGATCATCACCGCCCTGCTCTTCCAGCAATTCGAGGTTGAGCTGCTCACCGCCGAGCCGGCCATCCGGCGCGGCATGGGTGCCAATCGCCCCGCCGAAACCTGGGTGCGCTACCGCCAGCGCGACCTCGCGGGCACGAGCCAGCCTAGGAGGCTAGTCGCCGAGGCATGACCAAAATGGTGCGCAAGCAGGCCGGTACGTCACTTGTTGAGCTGATCTCCCTCGCCGGCAAAACGGCACTGGTAACCGGCGCCGCCGCTGGCATGGGCGCCGCCATCGCCCGGCGCTTTGCCGAGGCCGGCGCCCACCTCCACCTCCTTGACGTGGATCAGGCTGGGGTGGAAGCATTAGCCCGCGAGCTTGCCGCCGCGGGCACAACTGTGCACGCCCACACAGTCGATCTCGCCAACCGTGCCGCCATCGACCGTTTCTGGCATGAGATAGCGGCCAATGAGCCTGACATCCTCGTGAACAATGCCGGCATTTTCCCCTTCTGCAACTTCCTGGAAAGCGACGAGGCGCTGGTCCAGCGCGTCATGGCCGTCAACCTCTACGCCGTCTATTGGCTCTGCCAGCATTTTGTGCGCTGCCGTCTCGAACACGGAGGTGGCGGCGCCATCGTCAACATCAGCTCCGTCGAGGCGATGCTCTCTTTCAAGGAAGATCTGGCCCATTACACCATCGGCAAAGCTGGCGTCGTCGCTCTAACGCGTGCCTTGTCGCGCGATTACGGCCGTCACGGCATCCGCGCTAACGTCGTCCTCCCCGGCGCGATCAACACCGGCGGCACGCGCCGCGCCAAGCGCGAGGTATGGCGCGATCCCAACCTGCTGCGCGATGGCTTCCACTTCCAGGCGCGGCTTTCGCTAGGCCGCTGGGGTAACGCCGACGAGGTCGCGCGCATCGTCCTCGTGTTGGCCAGCGACCTCGCCAGCTACATGAGCGGTGCCGTCGTCCCGGTGGACGGCGGCTTTCTCTCGGCATAACGTCGGCCATCCCTGCGTCGCCGAGGCGCAGCCAGGGAAGGTGCCCTTCGCATAGTATTGATTAGCGGCGTTGCTCCGCCGTGCCACGTCATAGCGCCACAGCCACGCCGCCAGAGCCATCAGGGGAAAACGACCGCGCGCCACCTTCTGCCCCCCTTTGGGGCTGCACTTGCTGCGCATGAGGCTGCACCCTATCCTTCCTCCATCATCTTCTGCTCCAGAAAAGCCCGCAGCGCCACCGCATTGTTGTGTGCCTCGTCGCGTGCGGCATAAACCGGCGTGATGTCCCCGCTAGGACCGTTTAATCTTGATCAATTACCGTTTGCCTGCCCTAGGCGTACGCGCCACACCACCGGTCCCTCCTCCAGATAGTCCCACGTATCTGTTTTTCCTCCATATGTTTTTCAAGGGCTTCGAGAGCTGTGGATAGTGTTGAAAAAGTGGCAAAGTTGGCCATCTTGGCCACCTTGGCCATGTTGTAAGTGATGGCAACAATCGCCTGGGGTGTGTTCGCCACGATTTCCTGCAGCACGCGCCGGCTCTGCCGCAGTACCGCGGCGTCTTCGACCGCGTTGCTCTCGCGAAGCTGTTCCGCCAATATCTGTTGTCGTTCCGGCGAGCCGGGCGCGATCTCCATCATGCGCGCATCAATCCCCGGATAAGCGCGCTCCAGGAGCGCTACCAGTCCCTGGTAAGCGGCAACTTCACGCCGTTTGCGTGCAAATACGTTCGGTTCCATGCGCGCCGCCGCGCCCGTGGCCAGCGCCAGCATGATCGCCTCCTCCGTCACCATGATTCCCTTTCCTGACGGCGTCGGCTACGCGACGGGCTCGAGGTAGTGGACCAGGTCAAACTCCTCAACCAGCTGCCAGATCCAGTCGTTCACCCGCTCGGGCGTCTTCTCCGTCTCATTCTCCTCGTCAAGAGCGAGACCCATAAACATCCCATCCTCGACGCCGCGCGAATAGCTGAACTCGTAGCCCTCCGTCGAGGTAAAGCCCACCAGCTCCGCTCCTAAGGAGATGAACTTACGACCGAGAATGCCGATCGCGTCGCAATAGTTTTCGGGATAGCCATACTGGTCGCCAAGCCCGAAAATCGCCACCTTCTTGCCGCTCAGGTCAAGCTGATCGAGGTCGACAAAGAGGGCATCCCAATCATCCTGTAGCTGGCCCACGTTCCACGTCGGGCAGCCGATGATCAGATAGTCGTATTCCTCCATCTTCTCGATGGGCGTCTCGGCCACGTCATGCACGGTCAACAGGTCGGGCGCAATCAGCTCGAATTCCTCTTTGATCAAATCCGTGACCAGCATCGTGAAGCCGGTGTTGGAACCATAAAATAACCCAATAGGTGTCATCGTCTACCTCCATTCCCTTACTTCTATCGTAGGGAAACCGCACACCGCGCGCCTTGATTTGGATCAAGTACAGGTGACCCGTTCGAGATGGGGCTATAATCTGCCTGTGCTATCGCGATAGGCGATTGTGCCTTGACCGGGGATTAAGCGCGGAGGGACAACCAGATGCTCGAAGAGTTCAAGAAGTTCGTCATGCGCGGGAACGTGATGGACATGGCCGTCGGCATCATCATCGGCGCCGCCTTCACCAGCATCGTGAACTCGCTCGTCAACGACATCCTGATGCCGCCAATCGGCTTACTCCTGGGCGACGTTGACTTCAGCAACCTGTTTTGGGTCATGCAGGAAGGCTCGCCCGGTGCGCCGTACGCCTCGTTAACCGCAGCACAGGAAGCCGGCGCGGTGACCGTCAACTATGGCGTCTTTATCAACGCCATCATCAGCTTCCTGATCGTTGCATTCGCCGTCTTTATGCTCATCCGCTGGGTGAACCGGCTCAAAGGCCCCGAACCAGAGGCAGAAGTGACGACAAAGAGCTGCCCGTACTGCCTGATAGAGATCCCGCTCGCTGCCACCCGCTGCCCGCACTGCACCTCTGAGCTCAGCGTCCCGGCCTCTGGTTAACAAAGCTCCCCGGTTCTAGAAGAGACCAAGCTCGGCGCGGCCTGCTGGCGTCAGCATCTCCGGCGTCCACGGCGGATCCCACACGAGTTCGACGGCCACGCTCTCCAGCCCTGGCAGCGCACGCCATAGCGTCGCTTCGATCTCCTGCCTGAAGCTGGCATGCATGGGGCACCCCGGCGTCGTTAGAGTCATCGTGACCGCCACGGCGCCGGCGTTGATAGCCAGCCCATAGATAAGGCCGAGATCCACGATATTTAGGCCCAGCTCCGGATCGATGACCTCCTTTAACGCTGCATAGACCAGTTCTTCGCTGAGCAGCATCTGAAAGCTATTGTTCACAGCTTCAGTCATCCTCCCAGACAATCTGGTACGGCAGCGCAATCGCGCCGACCGGACAGATCGGCTCACAATAGCCGCAGTAGTTACATGCTTCGGGGTCGGCGACAACAGCCAGGTCGTCGCGCATCGCCAGCGCTTCGGTGGGACATACCTCTACACAGTCGCCGCAGCCCGTACACGTCTCGGCGTCGATGATCGGTAACCAGCTTTCCAGGTCCATTCGAATCTCTCTATTCTAACCCTGTCCGCCACATCTCACGATGCGGGCCACCCTCTGTCACGAAGGTGGCCCGCCCTGTGCGTGCGCTTACTCTTCGTAGTCGAGCGCGTCGTAGCCAGGACCGGCGCTGAAGAAATCGTAGTTCGGCACGATGTCTTCCGTCAGGTCCAGAATTTCGCCACCCTCGAGCTGCTTGGCATTCAACACCTTGACGGGATTGCCGTCAATCTCACCTTCGAGCGGCTGCCCGTCGGGCATCAGCTCTTTGGTATTGTTGACCCACTGCCCCGGCTGCGCTTCGTATGCAAACGGCACTTCTTCCTCGGGGAAGATCGCCTCATACGGGCACTCCGGAACGCAGGCGCCGCAGTCGATACAGGTGTCCGGGTCAATATACAGCCAGGGCCACTCCGGTTCCGGGTGACCAAGGACCATACACTCCACCGGGCACACCTCGATGCAGGCTGTGTCGCGCAAGCACAGGCGTGTGATGATATGGGTCATGGTAAACTCCTTCCAGAAGGACGGGCTAACCGTCGCCCTGGATAACCCATCGCAGAGCCGCTTTCCTCGCGAGCAGAAGCCTGTTCGCTATTGGCCCTGCTACTCTCCAGCTTAAAGCAGGAGCCCGAACCAGGCCTTGATCTGGATCAAGACCGCCTACAGGAGGGCAATCTCCCGCAGTAGCGATGCGTTGCGGATAATGATACGGTGGCGGTCGAAGGCAATCGCCCCAGCTTCCTCCAGGGTACGCAAGGCCCGGCTCACCGTCTCCGGTGTGGTCCCCAGATGAGTGGCGATCAGCGCCCGCGTCACCGCTGGACCCGACAGCGCCGGGTTCTCCCGCTGCTCCAGCAAGAAGCGGGCCAACCGCGCCGTGACCGAGCGCAGGGCGAGATCTTCGATCTGCACGACCAATCCCCGCAGCCGCTGGTTCAACCCACGGATCACGCCGAGGGCCAGCGCATGGTTCCGGGCCAGCTCGTCCGCTAACGTTGCCGCCGCCAGCACCCAGGCGGCACCATTGGTGATCGCCATGGAACTAGCCGCATTCGGCCCGCCGTCAAAGGCTGCAACGTCGTTAAACGTGTCACCCGGCCCTAACAGGTGCAGCACGTGCTCGCGCCCTTCCGCTGTCATTTTGTACACCTTGACCCGGCCGCGCTCGATAATCCACAGGCCGCCCGACGATTCGCCGGCAAGAAACAGTAGCTCGCCGGCAGCAAAGGTGCGGCGCACTGCCTTCTGGGCCAGTGCTTCCAACTGCGGGCGTGGCACGGTCATGAAATACAGGTGCCCTTCTAGAAAACTGGCGACATCACTGCCGCGGTTGCTGGCTGATCCGTTCATAGGGTGGGCGAATTCTATCATGTTTCCCCAGCACCTGTAGTCCGCTAGAGTGCACGGCTAGACGGCGCGCTGCGCGCCCGGGCATAACAAAAAGAGCCCGCTACCTGCCGGCAGCGGGCCCTTCTATCTGGGGTGGTAGGTCAGTCTAGCGCGGCCAGGGGCCGAGGATCACGGTGTCCACGGCGTGGATCACGCCATTGTCGGCCATCACGTCGGCGATGATCACCTTCGCGTCGTCATTCACGTAGAGGTTACCCTCAAAGAATTTCAGGCCAGCCTTCTCGCCGTTGCCCATGACGATGTCGCCAACCGAGGCCTTGGCATCAGCCGAGCTGACCGGCGTGGTCAGGACGTGGTAGAGCAAAATGTCGGTCAGTTCGGCAGTGGTGAAGGCAGAGGCGATGTTGCTGGCGTCCAGGCCCAGCTTGGCAAACGCGGCATCGGTCGGCGCGAAGACGGTCCAGCTACCGCTGGAAAGCGCGTCGTCCAGACCCGCTGCCACGACGGCGGCAACTAGCGTGTCAAATCGCCCATCGTTCACGGCAATGTCTACAATCGTATTACCCGCGGGTGCAGCCGGCATGGCCGGGCTGGTCGCTGCGGATTCCGAGCGCGGCCACGGCCCCAGGATGACCGTATCCACTACATGGATCACGCCGTTGGCGGCGACGATATCGGGGATGATCACCTTCGCGTCGTCGTTGACGTAGAGGCTGCCGTCGAAGAACTTCAGGCCCGCCTTCTGGCCATTAGCCATGACGATGTCCCCAACCGAGGCCTTGGCTTCGGCTGAGCTCACCGGCGTGCTGAGCACGTGGTAGAGCAAGATGTTGACCAGCTCCGCCTCGCTGAGCTCGGTGGCGATGTTCCCGGCATTCAGGCCAAGCTTCGCGAAGGCGGCGTCGGTCGGGGCGAAGACGGTCCAGCTGCCGCCGGAAAGCTCGTCGTCGAGGCCAGCAGCGACGACAGCGGCGACTAGCGTGTCGAAGCGATCATCGCTCACAGCAACGTCCACAACGGTTTCGTGTCCGGCCGCCGTAGCGAGCGACGCGCCAAACAACAAGACGACAACAACCAACAGAACGGACTTCCACATTTTGATCACCTTTTTCTCTCCTAACTACTGGGTTGATTCGTAACAGCTAGGGAGTATTATAGGCATTGAAAACGATTTGTCAAGTATTTGCACACATATTATCCATATAAAATCCATAAGAAAAGCCGAAGGCACTGGCTTCCTCAGGAGGAGGCCAGTGCCTTCGGGCGTTGTAGCATGTGTTTGCGGCGATAAGTATGGAGGTTAGGGTCGCCGTCCCCAGGCAGCCCGCAGCACTCTCAGCGCATTCCCACCTAGGATCTTGCGGATCGTCTCCTCCCCGTAGCGGGGCGCCGCCGGAGACGACCGCGCAGCCGATAGCCACTGTGTCAGCCGCGGCAACTGGCTCGCGTCGAGTAGGTCGTCCGGCGGGTCCGTAAACCCGTCGAAGTCGGTGCCCAGCGCCGCCACCTCTTCGCCCCCCGCGTCAATAAAGTGGGCCAACGTGCGCTCGATGAAGTTGAGCCCCAGGCGCGTCTCGTGCGGCATCAACCAGTAGTTCATAAAGATCACCCCAGCAAAACCGCCATGCTCGCCCAGCCAGCGGATTTCCCAGTCTGCCAGATTGTACGGGCTGGGGTTAATCGCCTGCGCGCCAACATGCGTGGCGACGACCTGACCGTCAGCGCCCTCATCTTCCGCGATCTGGTACACCTCGGCCCGTGCCACCGGCGTACAATGCGTCACGTCCACGAGCAGGCCGAGCTCGAACATGCGCCGCACGACCGTCTCGCCAACCGGCCCGAGCCCGCGCGTCAGGTCATGCTGGCGTAAAGCCGCCCGCCACCGCGCCAGGCGCAACATAGCCTCCGGAAACTGGAAACAGGGGGAGGCCACGTAGTTTGGATAGAAATGGGCCAGAGTGATCAGCGCCACGCCACGGGCGGCTAACGTCTCCAAATTCGCCAGGATCTCCGCTTCCGCCGCCGCCGTAGCCCCATTCCCCGGCACCTCCTTCCCGGCAGCCTCACCCTGCAGGCTGTGCGCTCCTTCGATCGTATGCACGATCGCCACTGGTGCATCCGGTCCCCCTGCCAGGACCGCGTCCAGCTCGGCCACGTTGCGCACGACCTGCGCATAGCGCTTCTGTCCCGGCACGCCCGCCTCGACCTGCGCCTCCATCGTCTGCAGCGAGTTCAATGTTGCCTGAAAATAGGACGGCGTGACTATCTCGCGCCATACCCCCGGCGCGAACAACCGCAGCAGCCGTAGCAGAGGCACATCCGCCAGCAGCCGCGCCTCTGGCACATGGATCGCCGAGAAGAGCACGTCAACGCCGCCCTCCTCCAGCCGCGGGAAGCTCGTACGCAGGCTAAACGGCGAAAAAGCTGCCGCCGGTGGCCCGCCGCGGCTCGCCAGGCTGCGTCGGAACAGGCTCGCCTTCAATGCTGGATGGGCGTGGACATCGACGACCGTCGCCTCGCGATGCAGCCGTAGTGCATCCTCACCCATTTGCCCGGATCCTCAGGTCAACCACGAACATGGCGCAATCTCCTACCGGCAGCCCACGTCCGGTTTCCCTCCGTTGTCCTGCCTGCGACTACTGCTCTTCGGATGTGTGGAAGCCTGGCAAGATCTGCAGCCGGCCGTCGCTATCGATCATATGGTGCGGCATCCAGGCCACACCGAAGAGCTCGACGTGGATATCCTTCTTATACGGCGTGATCTTGATTTCCGTCGTGTCGGCGGCGATGTCGTTCCACTTCTCCTCAAGATCGTCCAGCGCCGCTTTCATCTCAGCCTCTAGCTTGTCGATATCCTTCTTCAGGCGCGCGATCTCCTCTTCAGACTCCTTCACGTCGTCGGCCGCGCGCGCCGTCATGCGCCGCTTCGTCATCGAGGAAGAAACGCTGCGCCGCCGCTTCGAAAACAGGCTGAACAGCGTCTCCGCATGGGTTGCCGCTTCCTGCATCTTGCGCTGGCTATACTCGGCCTTATCTTGCTCCAGCTCGCGCTCTTCCCTGGAGAGCTTCGTTTTCAGGCTATCCACCTTACGCGCAAATTGCGCTTCCACCTTGTCGGCTTCCGCGCTCGCCTTTTCGACAGCCGCTTTCTGGCACATCTCGGCGAATTCGCCCTTCGCTACCTCCGGCCCTACGTAGACGGCGAGCGCTTCGTTTGCCCGCACCGTCACCGCACTATCGCGATAGATCCACTCTTGGAAATCGCTCTCCAGTGCGCGCAGCACCTTCTCGTCCGAGAGCGGCTCGTCTAGTCCGGCAAAACGCGCGCCGTGGGCGGGCCTGCTCTCCAAGCTGCGTGCGTCGATGCCGCCGGTCGCGTGATCCTGCCAGCGTACCATGCCGCGCCGGTCAGGCTCGGGCACAATGGCTGTTCGCTTCATGCTGTAATCCAGATTGTACTTACGGTTGAGATAGCGCACCGCCG
>JAVVFG010000018.1:0-21202 GCA_032260445.1 Anaerolineae bacterium
GGGTTGGGATGTAGCCCCTCCTGGACAAGCGCGCTCTCGAATAGCTGCTCCACCGCAAGGTCAATCACGGCTGCGTCGGGCTCGCTACTCACCAGCCTTGCAAGGTCGACGACGAGAGGGTGGCGCCGGTTGAGCTCCAGGATCTTGCGCGGGATCTCGTATTCCTGGTCGAGGTAGCGATGGATGCGTTGCAGCTCCCGGTTTGCTGTCCCCTCCGGCGAAACAAGGCGGGCGGGGCTGCGGCGCAACACCTGGGAGGCGCGCACCTCGTGGACCCGGTCACCCAGCACCTTGACAAACCGGCCGACAAGGCGATTGAAGTCGGCGTCGGCTATCGCGGCACTGGTGGTGTCCTCTTCCTCAGCCCCATCTTCCGCGCCCGGCAGCGCCAGGTCGGCATCGTCGACGTTACGCAACGGGTAGTCGCGGTATTGCGAGACAATGGGCGCGAGAAATGGGTCAAGGGGGTCAACCCAGTAGAGCACCTCCAGATCGCGCTCACGGAAAGGATCGAGATGGGGGCTGCGGGCAACGGAGCGAACATCGTCGCCGAGGACGTAGTAGATTGCTTCCTGACCCTCTGGCATGCGCTTGATGTAATCGTCAAGCGAGGTCAGCCCCTCCTCTTTCGAGGAGTCATAGCGGAGTAGGGGCATCACGGTCTCGACATCCGGCGGATCTGTCGCCAGCCCTTCTTTCACCGTCCGGCTGTGTTGCTGCCAGAACTGCGCATACTTCTCGGGTTCGTCCGCAGCCAGCTCCTCAAGGCGACGAACGACACGGCGGCGCAACACCTTGCCTAGCTGTCGTATAAAGCGATTACTCTGCACCGTCTCGCGGCTCACGTTGAGCGGCAGATCTTCGGATTCGACCACGCCGTCTACAAAGCTCAGCCAGCGCGGCAGCAGGCTCGTGTTGTAGGCCTGGATGAGCACGTTGTGCGAATAGAGCATCACCCCAGGCTCCGTCCGGGCGGCGAGAACGCCCCGATCCCGCAGCGCGGGGACGAAAAGCAAGGCGCGCACGTGCACTGGCGCATCAGCATGGAGGTGAATGACGGCAAGCGGCTCTTGGAAGTCACGCGTCATCTGCTGGTAGAAGCTGTTGTACTCGTCCTGCTCAACTTCTGCCGGCGCGCGCCGCCACAACGGTCGCTGCTGGTTGATTTGTTCGCCGTCCAGATAGATGGGATAGCTGACGAAATCTGAGTGACGCTTCACAATCTCTTTGAGGCGCCATTCGCTGGCAAACTCCTCCGCATCATCACGCAGCTTGATTTCGATGCGTGTCCCACGTCGCTCCTTGTCGGCTCCTTCGACGTGGAAGCTGTCGTCGCCACGGGATACCCAGGAAACCGCTTCGTCTGCAGGCCGGTAGCTACGCGAGACGACGCGCACCAGGTCGGCGACCATAAAGACGGAGTAGAAGCCAACGCCGAACTGGCCAATCACGTCGCCGGCGCTGACCTCGCCTTCGTCAAGCCGCTCAAGAAACGCGCGGGCTCCTGATTGGGCGATGGTGCCCAGGTTCTCGATAATCTCGTCACGGTTCATGCCGATGCCGCTATCCTCGACGATCAGCCACTTTTCGCCGTCGCGCTCCTCAACACGGAGATGAACGGCGAGCTCCCGCTCGGGGTCGACGACATTCTGGTTGGTCAGTTGCTCGAAGCGCATCTGCGTCAGGGCATCGGAGGCATTAGAAATCAGTTCGCGCAGAAAGATCTCCCGGTCCTGATAAAGGGAGTGCACGAGAATGTGCAGAAGCTGCCGCATTTCAGCCTGAAAACGATAGTCAGAAGGATGTTCTGAAACGCTCATCGTACTCCTCGAGTTGAATGTTTCTGGAGGTGACCCGCAGGCTGGCCCCGCGGGCTCATCTTCTCCCGGTACTTGGCTAACTATGATAGGCCACGGCTGTTAGAGCGGAATAAGAGCATGTCGTCACCGGGCACCGGCGGCGGCAATCAGCTCTTCCTTCAGCTCCCACAGCCGCGCCGAAAGTGAAACATGGTAGATGTGCGGGTACATCAGCCGCCTGACGCCGAGATGCAACCGTCCAAGATCGTCGGCACGCTGCTCGCGAATTTCCTCGAGCGAAGGTAGTTCGTTTACCAGATTTCCGTCCACTAGGATATCGACGAGCAAGGGCTCGATTTCCGAGATAGCGTCGGCCGGAAGGGTCCGGAAGGTGCCGTGCTCCACAGGATGGTGCAGATGGAGCTCGGCCATCTGGCGCGGGTCTTCGCCAGTGACGGTCATCATATCGGCCGTCGCACGACCGTTGCGATCGTACACACGCCAGACCTCCTTTTGACCAGGATTTGGTACCTTCGCCAGGGTTTCTGAGATCTTGATTGCTGGCAGCCACTCGCCAGCATCTTGAACGGCAACCAGCTTAAAGACACCGTCCAGCGCGGCGTCGCCGGCGGAGGTAATCAGGCGTGTGCCAACCCCGTAGACGAGCCGGCCGATGACGGCATTAGGCTCGAGCCCAAAGCGTGGTGATTCGGCGGCAATCTGCGTCTGGATCTGCCAGATGGTCAGCTCGTCAAGCTGGTTCGAGAGGACGATCGCGACCTCTGGAAAGCCGGCTTTATTCAACATCTCGGCTGCTTTCACGCTCAAATAGGCGAGGTCGCCGCTATCAAGGCGAATGCCGCGCGGCTCGTGCCCTTTGCGCCGCAGCTCCTCGAAGACGGTGATGGCGTTCGGAATGCCACTGTCGAGCGTGTCGATGGTATCCACGAGGAGAATGCAATTGTCGGGATAGACACTGGCGTAGGCGCGAAAGGCTTCTAGCTCACCGCCGCCGAGGGCCATGAAGACCTGGACCATACTGTGCGCGTGAGTACCCTGCGGCGCGTAACCGAGCACGGCGGAAGCGCCGACGTTCGAAGTGTAATCCGCACCGCCGATCAGGGCGCCGCGCGCGCCGGCATTGACGCCGCGCTCGTGACCGCGGCGCATGCCGAATTCGAGCAGTAGCTGCCCGCGGGTCACCTCGCAGATTCGCGCTGCTTTCGTCGCGATCAATGTTTGGTAGTTGAGATGGTTGAGTAGAGACGACTCCAGGATCTGGACCATGGCGAGCGGGCCATCGACCACTGTCAACGGCACGTTTGGGTGCACAACCCTGCCTTCCGGGATAGCGCGAATGGTGACACTGTCAAAGTTGCCTTCTTTCGCCAGCCATGCAAGGAAGTCGTCGGCGAAAACGCGGTCCCCCAGCGGCCCGCGCAAGCCGCGTAGATAATCGAGCTCCTCCTCGCCGAAATGAGCCTGGTCCATCCAGTCCAGTAGCCATTCCAGCCCGGCGTTGATGCAGAAGCCTGCCTTGTGGTCGCCGTAGTCCGGGTAGCTGCGAAAGAAATGATCGAACTGGGCCCGCCGCTCATGAAGGTTCTGGCGGAAGTAAAGCTGAGCCATCGTTAGCTGGTACATGTCCGTGAAGAGAATCCCTTCTGCTAGCCGCCTTTCTTCCCAATTCATGAGCCGCTCCTTGTTGCTATGCGTTCGAAGCCCGGCGCCTCTGTGTAGCCAGTTGCCTTCGTCCCGGCGCGAGAGGCTGTCCCGATCATAGTGGCTAATCCAGTTCCGACAAGATGAATCAACGGGGCCAGGTCAGTGAAACGAGTGTCCTGCTGATAGCTGTGACGGAAGCAGGCGGGCAACGTGATAGTGTTGCCCGCCTGCCCGGTCAGCTCATGGACCGATGGTGTTAGAGCTAAGTGCGGCGTGTGACATAGAGGAAGACGCCGGCGGCGAGCAAAACGATGCCGGCAACAGGCAGCCAGAATAGCGTGCTGCTGCCATCGTCGTCGGACGCCGCGGCAGCTTCTGCGTCTGAGCCAGGGCTGACGTTGGCGGTGGCTTCTGCCGCATCCAGCGTCACCGTAGACGTGGGGGATGGTGATGGCGAGGCGGTTGGCGTTTCACTCGCTCTGGTAACCGTTGCGGTAACCGTCGCCGTTGCCTCCGCGCAGCGCGGGTTGGGGGTCGGCTCCCAGGCGGGGCCGGGCGTCGGGGTCGCCCCGTCTGGCAGGGGCGGCGCATCCATCACGGGGAGCTGGCTCGTGTCCCCCTGGACGGTGACATCGTTGTCTGCAATCCAGACAGTGTCGTTGCCGTCCAGCTCTATCTGCCACCAGGTAGCCACAGCCGCGCGAGCTACGATGGGCCGGACGGTTCGTGCGGAAAGCCGGCCGGCGCGCTCATAATCCTCTCCGGGTCCATCATAGACCCAGGCGCCGCGGCTTCCAACCCTAACGGTCGGTTCGTCACTGCATGGCTCTGCAGTCGCCCAGGCCGCTGCTGCCCCAGACAACAATGGGGTTGGGCTGGCACCGCCTGGCGCTTGCCCGGTTGCCGTTGCCGTGGCGCGGATGGCCGGTGGTCGCGTGTTCGTGGCGCGGGGCCGGGGTGTCGGCGAGGCGGGTGGCGGAGGCTCATCGGTTGGGCCGGGCCCGCCATTGCCGGGCGTCGCCGTCGGAGCCTGGCCCGGCGGCGGTGTTGGCGTGATCGTCGGTACCGTCTGGGCGCTTGCCAAGTGGGTCGCGCCGGGTGTGAAGGGAAGCAGGATGGCGACGGCCAGTACCGCGACGATGAAGTATGCAAGCTGGCTTCGTGTGAAGGTCATCATGTTGGTTCCTGACTATGGTGCATTGTAGACAATGCGGATACTCATGTCTGTGACGAGGTCGCCTGTGAACAGCAATGTCGTGCCCGACTGCGAGGCGGGTGCTGGGGTAACGGCGTAGGGCGCGGCACCTGGTGGCAGAGTCACAGCGATCCGGTACGGGCGCGGCGGAACGCCGGGCTGCCGCAACAGGCGCAGCTGGTATACCTCGCGGTCTCCGTCCGGACGCGTAACCTGTGGTAACGTGTAGCGGTAAACGCTCTCGATCATCTCCCCTGGGGCGAGAAGAAAGAAGTTTTGGAACAGCGCAAGTCCTTCCAGCTCGGATGTCGTCTGTGGATCGGCTGACCAACCTTCCGAGAAGGTGAAGAGATCGCCCGGGTACGAATGGCGCGTCGCCTCCTGGAGATGGCTGCCCTCGGGGACGTAGAGCCGGAGGTAATTCCAGAAACAATCGTGGATCAGCTCCTCATAGTCTGGCATTTCGGCGTAGGACACGGCACCACCTTGACGGCAAACAACCTCTGCTTGAGACGTGTGGGTATAGGTTGCTGTCGCAACTGCCTCGCCGCGCCCTGACTCGTCAATCAGGAGTTGGTAGGCGATGCTGCTGGCGATATACGGGCCGACCTTGTTGAATCCTACGTTGCTATCGACGAGAAAGAGAAAGTCAGTTCCAGACTGCGCCGTGACCCGGTTACTCCAGCCGTTCGCCGAAATGACTGCGGCCACCTGCGGATCGGTGGCGTATATTTGCAGATGCTTCTCTTCCAGCGCCAGATACATATTTTCGGCAAAGAAAAGGGGATCGAGCGAGCCAAAGTCGCTGAGCAATTTCTCCTTAATCGCGGTCGCCATCGGGCCGAGAAAATCCTTGCGTGTCCGCACCCAGTCCCCAACGGATTCTCCTTCTTCGTCTGCCTGCCACGCCTGACGCAGCCCGTTGATGACATTATTGGCCGTGACGGTCATCTCGAGATCGTCAATAGTTAACGGTCCGGTGTTCTGCAGCAACAACTGCATAAATCGCTGGTCAAAAGCAATTACCCCGTCAAGCTGCGGCGACTCCTGCCCGTAGCGATAGAGCTCGATCATCTTGGCCGCAGACGTGGGAAAATCGGGCCAGTAGTTGGCGTCGCGAAACAACAACAGCTGGACACTCATCAGCTGCGACAGCGGTTCCGGCGCAAGATCATATGGCTTTACTAGGCTGAAACCGGAGCCCCACGCATCGACGACATTCGCATCCATGAAGTCCAGGTTGGAGACATCTCCGCCATCCACAGTAAGCAGCCCGGCTCCAGAAATAAAACCACCTGTCGCCCGCACCTCGTCCTCGTTTTGCGCCACGAGTAGATAGGTACGTGGCTCTTCGTACCCGAGAAGTCCTGGGGCAACGACGAGAAGATCAAGGATATCGGCAAGGTAGAGCTTTTCGTCCAGACGCGTGAGTAGCGTGCGCACGCGCCATGGCAGTTCGTCTACGTCTTCAATCTCCGCGCGGGCCGCGACCACCTTATCCAGTGCGGTGGCGGCACGCTCGAGGTCGGGCTGTGCAGCCGCCAAAAGCGGGACTACCCGGGCGACGGTGCTCGTGCCGGCTTCTGGTTGCTGCAGCGCACCGAGCGCCGGCATCAGGCCCCGCACTGCATAGACCCCGGCCTCTGTGCCGTAATCGGCCATGTCGAGGAGCGGCTGCGCTTCCGCCAGCAAGAGGCCGATCCGCGGCAGCCAACTGAACCACGATGCCAGTGGTAGGAACGGCTGCACCTCGCGCCGGACGGTGACCACGTCCGCACGGAGAGCGACGACCAAAGCCTCGGTCTCCTGCGGGTCTGCGTTGGTCAGCCCATCGCTCGTCAGGTCGGCGAAAGCCTGCTCATAGGCGGGCAGCGCACGAGCAACCTTGACGATGCGCCAGGCTTTAACTCCCAGCCAGAGAATGAAAAGCAATGCCAGGAGGCCGAGAATGAGACCGGCGAGGCGCCGGTTGCTCAGGCGCCGGTTAGCTATTGCCTGTTCTCTTTCCACCGGATGATCATCATTCACCGAAACATCTCCCAGTTAGCAGTCCATGGCTGCGACGCCAGGCGCGAGCTGCACCCGGCAGACGGTCCGGCCCACACCCGTCAAAGCGTCCAGATCGTACGATGCCACGGCTGGCAGCCAGTCGTAACGCCCAGCAAGCTGCTGCCGGTACCAGTCAAAGCCGAACAGGTTACGGTCAATAACGGCGATATCCGGGCGCTGACCTTCTACTTCCTGCAAATACCACAGCGTAAAGGTGGTGGCGTCACCCTCAGTCAGCAGGATTGCCTCGCGCGGCGCTTCGTGTAATAGCGGCTGTGCCAGGTTGCGCGCTTCACGATTGGCGCTGAGATCCAGCGTGCTAAAGTTTAGCAGGAGTAGCGCCGTGGGCAAGAGCAGGCTCCACGGGCCAAGCCGGCTGAAGAGTGGCGCGAGGAGCAGTACGGCACAGGCCAGCCCTGGCAGGAAGAGGACGGCCGCGCCGGGCGGCCCGTAACTCGCGGCGACGAGCAGGTACAGGAAGCCGGTCGCTGCCAGCAGTATCGATCGGGTGGATACGATGCCCTCTGAGCGGCGTGCAAGCGGTAGGGCCCCGATCAGGGCGAGGACCGGGAGCGCGAGCTGTTCCGACCAGAGCCATCGCCCAAGGCGTGCGGCAGCCTCACCAAGGGGGACAGCAAAGAGGTTCGGCCGGTACAGCTCACCGCTTACTAGCCACCACCAGCCGTCCAGATGCTGTGGTTGGCCCCAGACGAGTGGGCTGCCGCTTCGTGCAAGCACGGGCAGTGCCAGAAAGGGGGCGAGGCCGATCAGGGTCGCGGCTGCCAACAGGGGCCACTGCCGGCGCGCTGTCAGGCTAAGCACAGCTGGGACCAATAGCAGAGAGGTTAGGTGGGCGGTGATTGCCAGCCCGAGTAGGAAGCCGGCTACCGGCGCCGGCCGGCGGGTGAGGACGGCCCACAGCAGGAGCGCGACGATAGCCATATTGAGCGCGTAGACTTCGGTAATAAGCGCCTGCTGCCAGGGCAGGGACAAGAAAGCAAACGTGAGAGCAGTGGCGAACGCAGCGCTGGCCCGGGTGCGGCTGCTGGAGGCCAATAATTGAAAGGCTGTTGCGCCCGCAAAGGCGATGGCGGCGGACATAGCCACCGCGGAAAAGAGGTTGAAACGGTAAGGGATGTCGCCTATGGGCAGTTTGGCAAATAGATGGCCGAGCAGGACGTAGGTCGGGTATCCGGGAGGGTGTGGTACCCCTAACGTCACGGCTGCCGTGATCAGCTCGCCGCCGTCTGCCCCGTAGTATGCCCAGGTCAGGTCGGGGGCAAGGCTCCGCCAATAGGTGAGAAAAGCGAGCAGCGCGGCGACTGCCGGCACAAGCGAGCCAGCCGTCGCGCCTCTGACTAAAAAGCGCTGGCGCGCGCCAAGCGCCATCGCTTAGCGCGCCCCATCGCCATGCACAACGGCAGGGATCGTTCGTACAAGCAGGCTCAGGTCGCGCCACAGCGAATAGTTGTCGATATAGTCAAGCTCAAGCCGCACGCGCTCGTCCAGGGTCAGGTCGGCCCGGCCGTTCACCTGCATGGGGCCGGTGACGCCCGGTTTGATTGCCAGGCGGCGCCGGTGCCAGTCGCTGTAATAGGCGACGATGCGGGCTTCTTCTGGGCGCGGACCGACGAGGCTCATTTCGCCCTTGAGCACGTTCCAAAACTGAGGCAATTCGTCCAGACTCCAGCGGCGTAAGACGCGACCAACGCGCGTCCGGCGCGGGTCTTCTGCCAGCTTGAAGACCGGCTCTGGCAACTCCTCCACGCGCAGCAGCGTGTCAAGCATCTCCTCCGCTCCTTCAGCCATGGAGCGAAACTTGAGAATGGTGAAGGGACGGCCTCCCTGGCCAATACGCTGTTGGCGGAAGAAGACTGGTCCTGGTGAGTCGAGCTTGATGGCGACGGCGATAAACGGCGCCAGCAGCAGCATGATGGCGACGCCGCACAAGCCGCCGGCGACGTCAATCGACCGTTTCGCTAGGTATTGTAGACCGCCAATGGTTGACTGGGTGCCAGTGACGTTCGGCCGGGGACGGAGGGTGCCCCAGGTATAGCCGAAGCCGAGGGCGAGCGCACGGCCGGCGAGCAGGACGGGCGACAGTAGCGCAACTGCGCGGTCTTTATGCCACGCTTTCGCCGTGAAGCGCACGGTTGTCAGCAAAAAAGCAGCGAGTAAGAGCACCAACGGCACGGCGCTCCAGCGTGTCAGCAGTAAGGAGAAGAGGGCGACGAGGATCAGGGCCATGAGCCCCATCTGGACCTTCATGATCTGCGGCGTGTGCGAATCGCGCACACCCCGCTCTGGAAAACGCCGTACGACCTGCGCTTTCCAGTAGCCAATCATGAACTTCTTGTGCAAATAGGCTACCGGCGTCGCCGAGTGCCGGTGATAGACGACTGCCGCGGGCTGGAAGACCATTTTGTAGCCACGCGCCGCAAGACGGAAGCTAAGCTCCTGGTCTTCGACATAGCGGAAATTCTCGTCGAAGCCGTCGTTAGCCAGCAGCACGTCGCGGCGGTAGGCGGCAGAGTAGGTGTCGATAAAGTCGATGGTCTCCTGCATTCGCAAGAGATCATACTTATCTTCATACTCGAGCTGGACAAAACGGGCCACCAGCGAGCGCTGCCGCGTCGCGTAGGTGCCTTTGGCACCAGCGACGGTGGGATCCCTGAGCGCACCGCTTAGCGTGGCGAGCCAGTCAGGCACCGGTTCACAGTCGGCGTCGGTGAAACAGATGATCTCACCCCGCGCGTGCCGGGCGCCTGTGTTGCGCGCAGCAGCGGCTTTCTTGTGCTGCTGCTGCAGCACCTGCGCGCCGCCTGCCTCGGCGATACGAGCGGTGTCATCCGTCGAGCCGTCGTCGACGACGATCACTTCGTAGCACGACCGCTCGAGCGTCTGCTGCTCCAGCGCGCGGATACAGGCGCCGATGGTGCTGGCAGCGTTGTGAGCCGGGACGACGACCGAGAGCAAGCGCGATGAGCTAGCCATGGCGTTGCCGCCGCATCAGAGCGAACCCGCCAAGCAGGAGCTGTGGCAGAACGATCACCAGATGAAAGACGAGTGCGTAGGCAAGCCGCAAGGCGCCATCGCCAACGTCGAAGGTCACCAGCATGAAGGTGACGATGCCTTCAAAGACGCCGATACGTGCGGGCGTTGATGGCGGCAACGCGCCGACAGTCAGGGCGATGTGGACGGCTGCGGCATGCTTCAGATCCAGCGGAATATCGAATGCGGAAAAGAGCACGTAGGGTGTGGCAACGGAGAGCACGGTGATCACCAGCGTGCTGCCGAGCAGGTTCAATGACACCCGGCCGCTGCGTAGCGCCCCCAACCCCTCGAGGCCGGAGTCCAGCCAGGGCACAAATCGCACCTGCCAGCGTTCGGGCAGTAGCCTGAGGAAGAGCAGGGCGACACGCCGCACGAGCGCGGTGCGGCGGGCGACGAGCATGAGCAAAAAGAGGGCGACGACGGCGATGATGGCGCCGCTCAGTCCGGAATCGGCAACCAGGTCGGGCAACACGAAAAAGGGTAAGAGGACGAAGAGGAGGAAGGCAAGGCTGATCAGTTCCAGCGCCTTCTCCACGACCAGTGTGCCCAGCGCTTTCACTTTGCTTTCACCCGTATGATGCCCGAGGTAGTAGACGCGTGCCAGCTCGCCCAGCCGCAGAAACGGCACAGCCATATTCACAAGCTGGCCGAGATTGACTGCCCAGAAAAGGGGAGGGAAGCGAGGCGGGTTCTCCTGTGGGTGATAGAGGAGCCGCCAGCGCCATGTCTTGGCGACTGTCGTTGTGACGAAGACGAGCAGCCCGAGCAAGATGTACAGGGGGTGTGCTGAGCCAATTGCCGCCTGCAGTTCGGCCGCGGAAACGTTGCGCGTTACATACCACAGCCCCAGCAGACTCAGTGCAAGGGCCAGCAACAGGCGTATCCAGGGAACGGGCTTTTTCTCGACAAGTGGGAGCGCTGGTGGGCTCCCCTCCTGGTTTTGCAAGATTACCTCATCTCTCCGCACACTCATGGTGGTTACCGTGCTCGTTTTACAACGGGATCAGGATAGCGTCAAACCGGTACCATTCGTCGCCCGGCGCCGCCCTCACGGCCGGACAAGCAACGCACTGGGATCGCCGAGCAGGCCGAAGGTGTCGCTGATCTCTCTCAACCCATTGTTGTTGACGTCGAGACCTGCCTTGGCGACCTGGAGGGCGTCGCCGATACGCGTGATGGTTGGGTCTTCCAGTGCCTGCAGGAATGCGGCCGCGAACGGTTCTTGATGTGACGACAAGGTGAGGCTAGTAGCAGCAATGGTGAGGACAGGACCGCCCTCCTGCGTGATCAGGCGCTCGGACAGCGACACGATCTCCGGATGGGCAAAGAGGCCAGTGAGGCAGGTCAACTGCAGAACGATTGGCGCTCGCGGCGCGCTGGCGAGCGAAGAGACCGCTTCTGTGGAGAAAATGCTATCCTTTCCCCACAGCTGCAGGCTGCCGTGCCCGGCATAGGTGACGAGCCAGGCGCCCTGATTCCAGGCAGTCGTCACATCTTCCCCTGGGACCCCGTCCAGCTTCTGAACGCTGCCGCCCGGTAGCGCCGTGCCGGCCAGCAGGCGCTCGTTGAGATTGCTGAACTCCGCACTGCTGCCGTCGCTGGTGAATAGGGCCAGGTCTGCCGCCGGCGTGCTTTCGTAAGCCAGCGTGCGCTGCACGAGCCCGCGGACGCTGGCGAGGTCGTCGACGGGCCACCGGCCGATCGCCAGGTCAGGGCGACCGTCGCCATCTACATCGGCAAGCCGGGCGTCGCTCACCGTCTCGCCGCTGTAGTTGACGGGAACCAGGTACGGTGGGATCACGTTACGCGGCGGCTGCACCGGATTTTCCGGTCGCGAGGCAAGGTAGCCGCGAAAATCGGACGTCGCGTCGCCGACGAGAAGCACATAGCGCGGACGCGGCTCCGACCATTCTGAAGAGGCGTAACGCAGAAACTGGTTGATGCTGTCGGGTGTCGCCATCCCGCCGCCGAATTCATCGTAAATCTCTTCGGCGGCGACGGCGGCGACGGCCAAACCTTGTTCTTCTCGCGCGGCTATTAGGGGTGCCAGCCCGGGAGCAAGCTCGTCCGTGGTAATCACGATCAGATCTGCCTGGTGCTGCGGCGAGCGCCAACCTGCATCCCGTAGCGGCTTGATCCCTGCCGGGCGCAAGAAGCCGCCCGGCCCGGTCGCCACAACGCGCGCCGCCTCCTGCAGGCCGAACAACGCGCCGTCGCCGCTGTCTTCCCAGCCGGTGAGAACAAGCGGCGCCTCTGGGTCTGTCACATTTATTAGCAGGGGCGTACCGCGAAAACCGCTCAAGCGCACCTGGCCTGCCGCGCTGCTGAAGGCGAGGTGGTCGTCAACGGCGATGGGAAGGGCGTCGTAATCAAGGCGGATGCGGTCCAGCTTGACGATGTCAAGGAATTCCTGGGGAGACTTTGCCAGCACGAGGTCGTTAGCGCCATCCACTAAGGAGCCCGGCGCAAGCGTGACAGTGGCTGTATACGGGATCTGCCCATCCCAACTGACCGTATCGCGCTTGCTGCTGGCGTTCAGGATGACTGCGAGCGTGTGATCAGGATCTTCGAGTGGATGGTGTGAAGCGCCATAGAAATGCAGATGAAGCCGGCCCGCTCCGCCGCTGGGGTGGGGGACGGCGAGCGAGACGCTCACCTCTCCCTGCAACGGCAGTGTTTGCCAGAACCAGGGCTCGTCCAGATCTTCGAGACGGGCGTCGGCGACATATTCCCAATTCTCTTGGAAGCTGAGCGTGCGCTGTACGCTGCCGAGGAGAGGTCCCGCCGGCGTCGCCTCCTGCTGCGCCATCGCCGCGCCAGGCTGGCCCGAGCGCAAAACGTAGGCCTGGCTACTGGTGTAGCGGCTGCGCGGCGCCTGGCCGAAAAAGATCAGGCTGTCGTCGTGGATGAGATACGGTACGGGTTCCCCTTGGCGGCTTAGAGCGAGATTGGTTACCTCGAGCGGGCTGGCGTTGAGGCCGGCGCCACGCATATCGTCGCTGGTGAGGCGATAGACCCCGTCTTCTTCGACAAGAAGGCGCAAAGCGCTGGCGCCCGGTACGGAGGGGGCTGGCTTCCCGGAGCAGGCGACGAAAAATAAGAGCGCCAGCGCGAGCGGTAACGCGCGCGCTACCCTAGAGCGTGTCACTGTAGCGGCGGCGCGTTGACAGGATGATGGAGACGGCGATACCGCCGATGAAGATGAACAGCGCAGCCAGAAAACCAAACCAGAGCAGGAGACGGGTCGTGCCCGACGTTTCCGTGTCAGCCGCTGCACCCTCATCTGGTGCGAGCTCGCCACCGCTGCTAATCTCGCCGCGCCCGGCGCTATCTGGTAAGGCGGCAGGATTCCCGGCGCCAGCCTGATTGGCCGGCAAGGGATAGGTGAGTGGTGTCTGCGTCGCAGCATGCAGCCCACCAGGCGTAAGTGGGGTGATTGCCACGGTCACCCCTGGCTCCGGATAGGGTTCCGAAGTTACCTGGGCGAGAAGGGTTGGGCCGGCGGCTTCGGCAACGCCAGCGCCGCTCGGGTTAGCGTTCGTAACCGGTGCGTTTGGCGTGAAGCTAAAGCGTGTCGGCGTCGGCCCGAGGACCCTGCCGGCCGTGGTCGCTGCCAGAGTAGCTGTGGCCGTCGTATTCATCGTTGCCGTAATCGTCCCCCCCGTTGCGATCGGGGTAGCCGTCGCGCCGGCAGGCGTCCCGTTGCCGGCTGGTGTTGCCGTGCTCTCGCCGCGGCGTGTGCTGGTTGGCGCCGGCGTACTGGTTGCACCTCCGCCGCCACCGCCTCCGATGATCTCCGGCGTTGGCGTCGGGACGAGGGAGATACTCGCCTCGGCGACGAGATCCTCGTCATTACTCAGCGTGATCTCGTAGAGCTGGTACGTATAGTCCGAAGCGCCGCCTGCGGTCTCGTCGACGACTGCATAGACAGCGCCAGCAAAGGTACTGCCCTCGGCGGCGATCAGGCCGATTTCCGTCAGTTCCGTGAAAGGACCGGCTGGGCTCGAGCCGCGCTTAATGCGGAAGTAGGCAACGTCCTGCTCTGTGCCCGTCTCCCATTCAATTTCGACGCCATTCTCGACACTGTGCAGCTCGAACCGGATCAAATCGACTGCCTGCGGCGTGCGCGCGGCGACGACTGCGGGGGGGATGATCAGAGCGGCAAGTGCGACAGATGCGAACAGCGTGCAGGCACGTAGGAGGCGGCTCTCTCGCTTTATCACCCTGACCACCATAGCGGCTAGCCCTGTTGCTTTTAGCATCCGCACCAATTGTAGCAGCCGGCCTTCGACGACCGGAAGCGCTATCACGTTGTGTTCATCATCGACCCGCTCAACCAACGTCAGGCTCCTGCCAGGTGAGCAGTCCGCGGCGCTGTAGGTCGGCAAGAAACTCGTCGAGATCAGTGTGCGCCTGTGCGGCCGGAATGCCGTAGCGGTGCGCCAACTCGGCCTCCAGTGCGGCCACGTCGCGGGTACCGTCGATCAATTGCCAGATCGCGGCGCCAACTCGGTTGAGAACGCGTAAATCCCCCGCTTCTGGTGAAACAAGAACGGCACCGTCGTCGGTCAGCCGGCAGATAATGCCTGGGGTGGTTACCGGAACTCTTGTGGAAGGCGACAATTTACTGAATTCCCTTAATTAAGAGCAGCACACCAAAGAGGGCGCTGAACACGGCGGCGACCATGATCCACCATGTGATGGCCGGTGCTGTGTACTGCAAAACGTCGTGCAACTCAGTCGAATTGTCTAATTCGACATCTTCCAGCCGGTAATAATAGGTTTCCCCGGCTGCAACGTCGTCGTCGACATACTGGTAACTGGCACCAGTGACCGGACTACCCCGGCTCGGGACTAATTGGTCGTTTAGCCGCTGGTAGGCGCCGTCTGGCGCTTGGCTGCGATAGATGTTAAAGCCGGCCGAATTCACTTCGGTCTCTGTCTCCCACGTAACCGTGATGCGTATGGGGGCGACAAACTGCCAGATGACGATGGCGGCGGCGAGCAGCAACCAGAGCAGGCCGAGCACTGCAAAGAGCCGCGGTGACCCTGGTTGAGATGCCGGCTCCGCGCGTCTCGTCTCCATACTTACCCAGTTCTTGCACCTGCCGCACTCGCCCGGTCGAAAGAGTGCGGGTTGGGATCTCCGGGTGACAACTAGCCGGCTCACCAGCTTCCGCCACGTTCGCGACAGGTGGTGTCCCGGCGGCGTGGACGGATCAGACACCAGCAAATCCCAACATAGATCGGCGTGAGAAAAGTCACGCGAGATTATAGCATATGCTAAAATTGGCTCCAATAACCCGTTAGCTACCGGGTTCACCTACGACCCGGCAGAAACCGGACTGCGGGCAGAATGCCCGCGGTCCGTGTGACAGCTTCTTCGTGGCCCCTTGGCTACGCAGGCCGGCGCGTACGCAGACCGGCGGCAGATCGCGACGAAAAGGAAAAAAGAATGGCGAAAGTCAAGACACGTTTTGTGTGCCAATCCTGCGGGCGGACGGCCCCCGCTTATCTGGGGCGTTGCCCGCAGTGCGGAGAGTTCGGCACAATGGTCGAGCAGCTCGTCGAGGCGTCCGCTGATGACGGCAAGGGTCGGCGCCGCACCGGTGGGCCGGTCAGCGCGCCACGCCGGCTGCGCGAGATCGTCACCGACGGGGTGGAGCGGCTGCCCTTGCCGCTGGATGAGTTTGCCCGCGTCCTCGGCGGCGGAATTGTTCCCGGCTCCCTGGTACTGGTTGGCGGCGACCCGGGCATCGGCAAATCGACCCTACTGCTTGAGGTGGCTGCGCTCGTGGCCGGGATGCACGGGCCGGTCCTCTATATCTCCGGCGAGGAAAGCGCGCGCCAGATCAAGATGCGCGCCGACCGTTTGGGGCTTGCTGCGGACGAGCTCTACCTGGTCACCGAGACGAACATTAACGTGATGATCGCGCATATCGAGGCGATCCAGCCGGTGATGGTGATCGTCGATAGCATCCAGACGACCTATTCTGATTCTCTGTCGTCAACAGCCGGGAGCATCAGCCAGGTGCGCCAGTCAGCCAGCTTGTTCCAGGAGCTAGCCAAGAATACGGGGATCGCGATCTTCCTCGTCGGCCACGTCACCAAGGAGGGCAACCTGGCAGGGCCGCGTGTGCTGGAGCACATCGTCGACACCGTTCTGTACCTCGAGGGCGACCAGTTCCACCGCTACCGGCTGCTGCGTGGCGTGAAGAACCGCTTCGGCGCGACGAGCGAGGTTGGCGTTTTTGAGATGGTGGAACGCGGTATGGTCGAGGTGCCAAATCCCTCGGAGGCGTTCTTAGCCGAGCGGCAGGCGAATGCACCGGGTTCGACCATCGCCGTGCCGATGGAGGGGACACGCCCGCTGCTCGTCGAGATCCAGGCGCTTGCCAACGCGACGACCTTCTCGAACCCGCGGCGCACGGCCAACGGGATAGACTATAACCGCTTGTTGCTGCTCACGGCGGTGCTCAGCCGGCGCGTCGGGGTCAGCGTCCATGACAAGGATGTGTTCGTGAACGTCGTCGGAGGCTTGCAGATCGACGAGCCGGCAGCCGACCTGGCCGTAGCAGCGGCGATCGCCAGCGGCATCAAGGACAGGCCGGTGCACGCCGATATGGCCCTGATCGGCGAGGTGGGGTTGAGCGGCGAGCTACGTACCGTCAGCCAGCTCGAAACACGGCTGAAGGAAGCAGCCAAGCTCGGCTTCCGGCGCTGCCTGGTGCCCCGCTCGCCACGGCGGCAGGCATTGGAAGCTCCGCCCGGGCTTGAAATCGTCGCCTGCCGCTCGCTGCGCGAGGCCCTCGACGTGGCATTGCTGGCGCGCTCGTAGCCATTCGCCTGCGGAGCCTGTCAGCGGCGACGGCCGAGGAGAAACACGAGCAGGCCCGCAGCGACCAACACAACAACGACGCTCGTGTAAAGGGTGCCGGGCGCGATCGCGGCCCCCGTCGTCGTGCCCGCGGGCGCCGCCAGCGTTGCCAGCGGCTGGTAGGCGACGCGCGTCGCGCCTGCTAGTAACCCGGCCGTTGGCTGCGGTGTGAGCGTCGGTGATTGCGTGGGCGTTGCCTGCGGTGGACTGGTCGGCGTTGCCGGGGGAGGCGTCGCGCTTGCCAGGCCGGTACGCATGTCGGTCGAGCCGCCGACGGAGGCGGGCTGCGGCCGCTGCCCGACGACGATTTCCTGCCCGACCGTCAGCAGGGAATCGGCCGGAAGCCCTTCGTTCAACGCCAGGAGCTCTGCCAGCCGCAGATCGTACGCTGCCGCAATAGCCAGGAGGCTGTCGCCAGCCACGACGATGTAGACGTAAGACCCATCTTCGCGCAGCGTCGTCCCTTCGGGCACGCGCGGGACGGCAGCGGCCCGCGTCGCGCTTTGGGAATAGCCGAGGACGATTTCCTGCCCAACTAGCAACAGACTGTCCGGCTGCAGGTTGTTCATGACCAACAGCTCGTCGACGGTGAGGCCGAACTGGACGGCGATGCCGCTCAACGTATCGCCAGCGACGACGCGGTAGACAATCACGCCGTCATCACCAGGCGTGGGCGACGGAAGGGCAACTGGTGCTACCGGTTGCGTGGGCAGCGCAGTGGCCTCCGCAGTCGCATCCTGCAGGGTGGCAGAGCTGCCGGATCTGTACCACGCATCGTAAGCGCCACCGACCGAGTTCGTTAGCCCGTGCGCCCGGCTCTCAGCCGGGGACGCCGCGCTTTGCAGAAGTCCAGCCAGCATGAGAAGTGCGCCGATCAGGCGTGCCATTTGGGTCTGCCCCGGACGGTAGCGAGTAAGAAGGTAGCGCGTGGGCATAACGTCATTATAGCTGAATGATGAGAAGCGGCTGGATGGCCTGGTCTCATTCTACATTTATGATAATATTCTTCCGTTGCGCAGCAACCGCTGCTTTCCGCTCTCGGCGCGGCCGAGGGCAGACACTCGCCCGAGTTATTCCAAGGAAAGGAGGCATACGCAACGTGCGCGAGTATGAAGTCACGATAGTTATCAAGACAAGCCTGGACGATGACGCCCGCAACGAGGTGATCGAGCAGGTCGCTGGCTGGCTGAATCCGGGTGGCGCCGAAGAGGCGGCCCCGAAAATCAACCACTGGGGACAGCGCTCTCTCGCTTACGAAATCGAGAAGGAGCGGGATGGCTATTACGTCATGTATGAAGCCACCGTCGCTCCTGAGCAGATTAACGCCGTCGAGCGCCAGATCCTGTACGAAGATAATATCCTGCGTCACCTCGTGGTGCGCAAGGACGAATAAACGATTTCCCATCGCACCAACCAGTTGACGGGTGCAACGATCCGTGCTCTTGCGGAAAGCAGGGCTGCACCGCGGTGTCAATGCGCGGCGCAGAGTCACGAAAGGGCGAAACTGCGCACGGAGCGTGTCCGGTCACGGCGGCGGCGATGGGACAGACTTGCATCGCATTCAATCCAATCCGGAGGAAACAATGGCTGATTATCGTGGTGGAGGAGGCCGGTTCCGGCGGCGCCGGATCTGCTCCTTCTGTGTGGATAAAGTCGAGACAGTCGACTACAAAGATGTAGATACGCTGCGGCGCTACGTGACCGAGCATGGTCGCATCCGCCCGCGCCGCCAGACGGGTACCTGCGCGAAACACCAGCGGAGCCTGGCGACGGCGGTGAAGCGCGCGCGCCAATTGGCCCTACTGCCGTTCGTCAACGAGTAAGAAGGGCAGCGTAATCATGGCGAAGAAGCAGAGAGATGCAGAGCGGGAAGAGCGCCGCCTGTCCCGAAAGGAAGTCCTACTGGCGCGCCGGCAACGCGAGCGCGACCGGCAGGTCCGGATTGCGGTCGCGCTGGTCGCCGGCCTGCTGCTGCTGGTCGTTCTCGTCGCGGTCGTGATCGAGGGTTTCGTGCGGCCGGCCAACCCCGTTGCCGTGGTGAACGGCACGGAGATTAGCCTGCGCGAGTGGCAAGAGCGTGTGCGCTTCCAGCGTGCCCAGTTCATCATTGCGTTGGAGGACCAGCTCGAGGCCTTCGGCGGCGATGTTGGTCTGGTGCAGCAGTTCAACCAGCAGCAGATGAGCCTGCTGCTGCAGCCCGAGCTGCTCGGCGAGCTCGTTCTGGAGCAAATGGTTAACGAGGAGATCGTTCGTGAGCAGGCAGCCGTCCGCGGCCTTGAGGTGAGCGACGGCGAGCTGCAGGCGCGTATTGAAGAGGGATTTAACTACTTCGGCGGCGAATCGCCGACACCGTTCCCGACGCCGACGCAGACGGTGGAGCCCACTCCCTCGCTCACGCCCGTTCCGACCTCTGTCATAACCGAGGTCGTGACGGCGCCCACGCCGTTACCGACGCAGCCGCCCGGCCCGACGAGCACGCCCCTGCCAACGGCTACGCCGGTCAGCGAGGACGCATTCGAACAGGAGTACAGCACGGTGATCGAGCGCTTCCGCGATATGGGCGCCAAGGAAGAGACCTACCGGTCAGTCCTGCGCGCGCAGATACTTCGCGAGAAGCTCGCCGAAACCCTTGCTGAGGAAACACAGATGAGCCCCGAGGGCGAGCATGCCAGCGTGTACGTGCTGACCTTTGAATCGGCCGACGAGGCGGAAGCGGCGGCAGCGGCGGTCGAGGAGACGAATTTCCTTGACGTCTGGAACCGGATCCGCAGCCTGCCTGCCGACGACGAGGCGGGGCTGCCGGGAAGCGCTAACGAGCTGCTGTGGCAGACGCAGCCGGCGATCGAACAGCGCTTCGGGCCGGAGGTTGCAGAAGCGGCGTTCTCGCTTCCGCTGAACGAGCCGAGCGACATCATGGAAGTGGAGCCAGGCATCGATCAGCTGACTGGTCTAGAGCAAGAGCCCGTATTCTACCTCCTCATGGTCAGCGGCCGCGAGATTCGTGAGCTGCCGGAAGCAACGCTGGAAACGCAGCGCCAACAGCTCGTCAGCGAGCTTATTGAAGCGCGGCGCGAAGCAGGCACTGTCGAGATCTTGACGACGTGGCAAGGACATGCTCCGACCCAACCCGTTCTCGATCCGATCTTCCGCCAGCAGCCCACGCCCGTCCCCGGCCTGCCGACGCCAACACCTGGCGCCTAGCCTGCCACGCTGCCTGGCATGGCGCTCTGAGCGGCAGGTGTTCCCAACGGAGCACCTGCCGCTTTTCTTCATTTCTTGCGCAGGTACTCTTCGGGGCGGATGGAGATAACCTGGCTCGTGCTATCGGCGCCCATGCTGACGCCGTAGACTGTACGGGCCGCCTGCACCGTGCCGCGGTTGTGCGTGATGACGATGAACTGCGACTGGCGCGCAAGGTCGCGCAGCACGGCGCGGAAACGGGTGACGTTCGCTTCGTCGAGCATGGCATCAACTTCGTCAAGGACGCTAAAGGGGGGCGGCGCTACCTTGAGGAGCGCGAAGAGGAGCGCGGCAGCCGTGAGCGAGCGCTCGCCGCCGGAGAGCAAGCCGAGCCGCTGCTGGCGCCGGTTCGGCAGCCGAGCGATGATGTCCACCCCGCTGACGGTCAGGTCATCGGGCTCGGTGAGGACCAGTTTCGCCGAGCCACCGCCGAATAGCTGCGTGAACATCTCGCCGAAAATCTTGTCGACGTGGGTGACGGTTGTGGCAAAAGCACGGGAGGTAAGGTCGTCCAGCTCGGCAATCACCCGTCGAAGCCGTTTCTCCGTTTGCTGCAAGTCTTCGACCTGTTTCGTCAGGAATTCGTGCCGCTCCCGTGTTTGTTCATACTCGGCCGGGGCATCGGGATTGACCGAGCCCATACGATGGAGCTGCCCGCGGTAATTGTGAATGCTTTCCTCGATATCGTCTGGCAGGCCGGCCGGCGCCGGCAACTGCTCGACGATCTCGCCAATCGGTAATGGGCTTTGGCCGCCCTGCTCTTCGTCAAAGGACAACTGTACCAGCCCGAGATCGTTGCGAATTCGCTCGATGAGACCTTCGAGCGTGTTTTCCTGCTGGCTGAGGGCGATCTTGGTTTGCGTGTAGAACGTCTCGAAATCGTGGGTGCGACGCTGTGCCGCTGCCACATCCTCTTCCAGTCGCTCGAATAACGCCTGCTTCTCCTCGAGGCGCTTTCTGAGTGGCGCCAGACGCCCGTCGAGGGCCTCCAATTCGCTGCGCAGGTCCTCCGTTTTCTGCTCGGCATTGTCCGGGTCGAGCTGCCGCCGCTCGGCGGCAAACTGGTCCCGGCGCTGCAGCAGGCGCTGCAGTTGCCCGTCGATCTGCGCCAGCGTTGCGCGGCGGCTTTCGACCACCGCTTCCCGGCCGGCAACAATTGTACGCGCCGTCTCGACGTCCTGGTGCCGGTTGCGCCGCTCCTGCTCGGCCTCGACGATAGGAAGCTCGGCGAGGCGTGTCTGTGCACCCTGTACGGCCTCCTCCAGCCGGGCAACTTCCTTCTGGTAACCGTCAAGCTTGTCTTCCGTCGTGGCAATGCGCTCG
>JAVVFG010000019.1:0-20847 GCA_032260445.1 Anaerolineae bacterium
CGCCCATGTCCGGGCGCGGGACCGCGAGGACCCCGAAGGCGCCCAGGGCGGCGAGAAGCCACTCACCCTGATATTGGCTGCGTACACGACGCCGCGCGAGGCGTATGCCCGGATCATCCCGCTGTTCCAGGCGGAATACAAAGCGGAGACCGGGCAGGAGGTCCTTTTCGAGGAGTCGTATCTCGGGTCTGGGGCACAGTCGCGGGCGATCGTCGAAGGCTTTGAAGCGGACATGGCCGCTCTTTCCCTGGAAGCAGACATTACGCGCATCGAGGAAGCAGGATTGATTACCCACGACTGGCGTAGCCTGCCCTACAACGGCATGGTGAGCACGTCTGTCGTTGCCTTTGCCGTGCGCGACGGTAACCCGAAGGGCATCGAGGATTGGGATGATCTCGCGCAGCCAGGGCTAGAGCTGCTCACGCCGAACCCAAAGACGAGCGGCGGTGCGATGTGGAATATCCTCTCGCTTTATGGAGCTGCCAAGCGGGGCTTCGTAGAAGGGGTGCCGGCCGATGATGACGCCGCGGCCCAGGCGTTCCTGTTAGCCGTGCTGCGCAACGTGCGCGTCATGGACAAGGGGGCGCGGGAGAGCATCACGAACTTCGAGCAAGGGGTCGGCGATGTGGCGATCACCTACGAAAACGAGGTGCTCGTGGCCCAGAAAAGCGGCGAGTCGTACGGGATGGTGCTGCCACGGTCTTCGATCCTGATCGAGAACCCGGTGGCCGTCATCGACGCCAACGTGGACCGACATGGCACGCGCGCTGCGGCGGAGGCATTTGTCAACTTCCTCTTCACGCGCGAGGCTCAGGAGATCTTCGCCGAGTTCGGCCTACGCCCGGTCGATCCCGATGTGGCAGCGGCGACAGCCGCAAACTATCCGCCACTGGACGACGTGTTCACCATCGCCTATTTCGATGGGTGGAAAGCAGCGACGGCGACGATGTTCGGCGACGATGGCATTTACACGCAGACCATCGGCCAGGTACAGGGCGTCGCGCAGTGAGCAGCCTTTCGCTTGGCCGGCGCACGACTAACGAGCCGTTCCCATGGGGTAAATGGGGGGTGCGCGGCGCCGCCTTCAGTTATCTGGCGGTGATGCTGGTCATCCCCCTCATCGTCATTTTCCGCGATGGTCTGCGCGAGGGGCTAGACGCCCTATGGTACCAGATCTCCTTACCCATCGCCTGGCACGCGCTCAAGCTGACCCTGTGGACGGCAGCGGTGATGACGCTGATTAACGCGGTGATGGGCTTAATGACCGCCTACGTGCTTGTGCGCTACCAGTTCCCGGGGCGGGCGCTGCTCAACGCGATCGTCGACCTGCCGCTGGCGATCCCCACGCTGGTCACCGGCGTAATGCTCGTCGTCTTGTACGGCCCACAGCAAGCGCTCGGCGCGTGGCTGCGGGACGACCTCGGGCTCGCTGTCATCTTCGCGCCGCCGGGGATTATCCTCGCCCTGTTGTTCATCACGTTCCCGTTTGTCGTGCGCGCGGTGCAGCCGGTTCTGCTCGACATGGAACGCGCCCAGGAAGATGCAGCGGCAACGCTCGGCGCCGGTGCCTGGACGATATTCCGCCGTGTCACGCTGCCGCCGCTGGTCCTGCCCCTGGCCAGCGGGGCGCTCCTCAGCTTTGCCCGGGCCGTCGGCGAGTTTGGGGCCATCGTCATCGTTGCCGGCAACCTGCCGTTCTATTCGCAGACGGCTGCGGTCTATGTCCTCGGCGAAGTGGAATCCGAAAACCGGCTGGGAGCCAGCGCAGTCTCTATCGTCATGGTGGCGATTGCCTTCAGCCTGATCCTGATTGTGGATTGGCTGCAGCGGCGCCGGCGCAAGGAGGCAGGGTAATCATGGCGAGTGCGACGGCGACCATGGCGCGCGGGCTGGCGGCACGCAAGCCCGTCTGGCGGCGCCTGCTGCTGATCACCGTGGTGCTGGCTTACATCGCGGTGCTGATCCTCGTACCGCTGGGCGGCCTGGTGTACAGCGCGCTGCGCAACGGCCTGGGACCCGTGTTTGCCGCGCTGAGCCAGCCGGTTGTGCTCGCCGCTTTCTGGCGCACGCTGTTTATTGCCCTGCTTACCGTCGCCATTCACGGCATTTTCGGGACGGCTGTCGCCTGGATGATGGTGCGGCACCAATTTCCAGGACGGAAGTTGATCAACGGTTTGATTGACATGCCGTTTGCCGTGTCACCCGTGGTCGTGGGCTATATGTTGCTCCTGTTGTTTGGGCGCAATGGTCTGTTCGCGCCGCTGCTGGAGACGGTAGGGATCCGGGTGGCCTTCGCGATGCCCGGGATGATCCTGGCGACGTTGTTTGTGACGCTGCCGTTTATGATCCGCGAGCTTGTTCCCGTCCTGGAAGCGTTTGGGGTGAAGCAGGAGCAGGCAGCCGCCACGCTGGGAGCGAGCGGCTGGCAGACCTTCTGGCTGGTAACGCTGCCGGCATTGCGCTGGGGCTTCATTTATGGCCTGACCCTCACCTTCGCGCGCGCGCTGGGAGAGTTCGGCGCGGTGCTGGTCATCGGCGGCGGCGTGCAGGGCCGCACAGAGACGGCGACGCTCTATATCTATCGTGCGCTCGACGAACGCCAGTACATTGGCGCGTACAGCGCCGCTCTCGCCTTAGGGCTTTTCTCGCTCTTGCTCGTCCTCGGCACCGACTTCCTTCGCCGCCGGGATGAGCGGTAGCGTTCCTCACTCGTTCTTCTGCATTCGCTAAGCCAGGTCCCCGTTGCGTGGCGCATTCACCACTTTGGTGGCAAAATGGCACGGTGACCGTCACCCCACCACACAACCTGGATTGAGCAGAGACGATGGGTGAGTCCCCAGAAACGCGGGCGGTGGAGTCAATTGAAAAACCAGTGCCGGACCTGGCAGGGGTGCGCAATACCACGCTGCGCCGTCTCGCGAAAGTCGGGCTCTTCGTCGTCAGCCTGTTTCTGTTTATTTTGGCGATTACGCTTATGAAGGAAGGCGCGCGCGACCTGGGCCCCGTGGTCCGCGATCGCTTCCAGGTGACCAATGCCGCGAATAGTCTTGGGTTCGGCTGGCTCTTTGCCTACGTAGTCATGAGTGGTTCGCCGGTGGCCGCAGCCGCGCTCACGTTTTTTGATGCGGGGATCATCGATCGGCTTGGTGCCTTCGCGATGATTACGGGGAGCCGGCTGGGAGCCAGCTTTATCGTGCTCTTTATCGGCTTTATCTACGTCCTGCGCGGGCGCAACCGTTCGACCAGCCTTAGCATGGGCTTGCTCTCCTTGATTGTTACCGGCACGACGTATCTCGCCGGTCTTGGCGTTGGTCTCTTCCTGCTCGATAGTGGCGTGCTCGACGGCATACAACTACGGTCCGGCGCGATCTTGACCTCGGCGACGGACGCGATCTTCGATCCGGTCGCGGCGTTCTTTCTCTCGTTCTTGCCCGAATGGGCCCTCTTTGTCGTCGGGCTTGGCATTATCATCGTCAGCTTCAATCTTTTCGACAAGTGCCTGCCAGAAATGTCGATCAAAGAGAGCCAAGTCGGCAGTATTTCGCGTCTAGTCTACCGGCCGTGGGTGATGTTTATGCTGGGAGCGCTTGTAACCCTGGTCTCAATGTCGGTCAGCGTCAGCCTGAGCATTCTCGTCCCGTTGAGCCAGCGCGGTTTTGTGCGGCGGGAGAACGTGATCCCCTACATCATGGGCGCGAATATCACCACCTTCGTCGACACGCTGCTGGCAGCCGTCCTACTCGACAACCCTCCGGCGTTTACGGTCGTGTTGGTGGAAATGTTGAGTATCACGATCGTCTCGATTCTCGTGCTGGGTCTGATCTACCGTCGTTTCAACGAGGGAATGATGAACAGCGTCGAGTGGCTCGTCAGTGATAACCGCCATCTAGCAGGGTTTATGGTGATGATCCTGCTCGTCCCTATTCTGTTGCTATTCTTATGAAAAAGGAGGCTGTGTAACCCATGCATATCCTCATCTGTACCGGCGGCTCGCCCCATTCCGAGGCAGCGGTACGCCTCGGCGGTTACGTGGCCCAGGCTGCCGGCATCCCGGTCACGTTGTTGACCGTGACAAAAAACAAAGCGGGGCAGGTGCACGCCGAAGCGATTCTGGAGCGCGCGCAGGCGTTGCTGCCGGCGGACGTGGAAGCCGAGCGGGTGGTGCGCATCGGCCAGACGGCGGAGCAGATCACGCGGGTGGCGATAGAGATGCGCCAAGATGGCAAGCAGGTTCTTGTCATTCTCGGCGAACGGGCCCACCACGGCCTGGCGCGCCGCATTCTTGCGCCGACGGTCAAGCGCGTGCTGCAACGAATGCCAGGGCCCGTGCTCATCGCGCGCGGCAAGGTCAGTCCACCAAAACGCCTACTCGTCTGCGAGGGCGGGCGGGAGCCCACGCTGTTACAGAGGCTGATGGCGCAGCTTGAGCCGCTGGTGGCACAAGCGGATGCACTCACCGTCCTCCACGTGATGTCGCAAATGGCTGCCTATCCCGGTGTTCGCGGTTGGGAGCTGCGCGCGGACGCCGAGGAGCTGATGGAAGCGCACGCGCCTGAAGGCGAGATTCTTGAAGAGGACCTCGAACAGCTCGACCAGCTTCACGTCTACTCCCAGGCCAAGGTGCGTCATGGCCTCGTCGTGAAAGAAATCATGAAAGAGGCGAGCTCTGGCGATTATGACCTTGTGGTCATTGGCGCTCACCAGGGCAAGGGTTGGGAACGCTTCCTGCTCGACGATCTGGCGCAGGAGATCGTCGATCTGTGCGACCGGCCGGTGCTCGTCGTCTAGCCGGGTTTGCCAGAGGTTCTGTGCCGGCCTGACGACAACGACCAAAAACAGATCCATACCGCAATCTCTCCCGTATCCGATGACAGAGACTAAGGAGCGAGCATGCCGTGCGCGCAGCGCACGGCATGCTCGCTCCAGGAATCTGGAGGATGGTGACATGCGCAAGGAGTGGATAGTTGTTGCCGCGATCCTGACGATTGCCCTCTTCGTCGTGACCGGTACCGCCCAGGCAGCCGTAACCAAGTATACGTTTAACGATGTCGACATAGACGGGACGATTGTGGAAATCGAGGCGTCGGTGAAAGAGACCAACAAAGCTGCCTTCTCGACCTGTAGCTACTTCGCGGACGATTACCGGGAATTTCTGGGGACCTATGAGGATGCGGTTGTGGGGGGAACGACTGCGGATGAAGTGCTGGCGTTCTGTATCGGTAATTTCACTAATCGTGACACCGGTTAGCCGGAACAGCTAAGTATCCGATCAGAATGGCTACCGGGGCGTGCCGGCGGGCTCAGGCTGCCTGCGCGCTGCCACTAGAGGTGCGGGGTAACGATACACGGATTGCCGTGCCCATCCCCGGGGCGCTCTGGACGCTGAAAGAGCCGCCAAGCGCCCCGACGCGCTCCCGCATCGAGCGCAGGCCCAGGTGTCCGGGATAATGCTCGCGCAGCTCAAACCCGGTGCCATTATCGGCGACTTCGAGCGTGACTTCGCCCTTATCGCCGATCAGCGTCAGCGCCACCTGGCTGGCGTGGGCATGCTTGCTCACGTTGTGCAGTGCTTCCTGGGCAACGCGGTAGAGGACCTCTTTCGCCGCAAGTGGCAGATCAGGTTCTTCGCCCAGCGTGACGACGACGTCGAGCTCGCCGCGGGCGCGGAGGATGTCGACCCGCCGGGTTAGGGCAGGCAGCAGGCCCTCGATCTCGAGCGACTCCGGCCGGAGCTCAAAAATGAGGGCGCGCATCTCCGCCAGCCCGCTGGTCGCGAGTGACAGAATGTATTCCAGTGCCGGCTCCAGGCTCTTTTTCTCGACGCTCTCCGTCTGGATCAGCTGCAGCGCCGTCTTCGTGCCCAGCCCGATGCCATACAATGCCTGCGAAACCGAGTCGTGCAGCTCGCGCGCCAGCTTTTGGCGTTCCTGCAGGGCCGCTAGCTCTTGTGCCTGGGCATAGAGGCGCGCATTCTCGATCGCTACGGCAAGCTGGTTACCCAGGGCCATAGCGAGCTCGGCGTCGTGGCTCGTGTAATAGTTGGCTTCACGGTGTTCCAGCGTCAGCATGCCAATCTGGCGCTTGCCGGCGAGGAGGGGGACGCCCATCCAGGTGCGGATCCCGGCGTGGCCCCGGCCGGTACGCAGGGCACTCGCGCGCCAGACGGCGCCGTCCGGCGTGTCCGCCAGCACGTCAGGAATGATGATCGGCGCCCGGATCTCCAGTAAGTGTCCCAGCACGGCAACGGCATCGTCGTTCGCCTGCCAGCGCCGGTTCAGCGGTCCGCGGGCTGCGGGGATGCGGTAATCGAGGAGGACCAGCGTATTGTCCCCCTCAATCAGCGAGACACTGACCCCGTCGTAGGCGACGATTTTGCCGAGCTGGGCAAACAGCTTGTCAAGCAGCACGTCGAGCTCGAGAGTCGAGGCGACGTCATTCGACACCTCGAGTAAGGTTTCTAGCTCGCGTGATCGGCGCTCAATCCGCTCTTCGAGTACAGGATAGGCCATAAGTGCAGCCCTTACGGAAATTGGACCAGGCGTAATTCAGCTTTCGGAAGGCAGGGTTAGTTTCCTGGATGATTGAAGTATAGAACCAACAACCGCGTTGTCAATACACTCGCGGTAGCCAAGTGCGCCGGTACCTCCTCGGAGGCGCAGCCGTCACGCGCCATCGGGCAGATGGCGGCGCAGCAGTGCCAAGGCAGCCCGTGCCGCGTTCTCCTTGTTCTCGAGACGGCTGCCTGTCCACTGATGGCGTTCGACCAGCTGCCGCGCTGCGCTGGCGAAGCCAATATACACCAGGCCCACAGGCTCGCCGGCCTCCCCCGGTGCCGGCCCGGCAATGCCGGTGATCGCCAGGGCGTAGCTGGCGCCAAAGAGCGCACGGGCGCGCACGGCCATCTCCTGTGCCGTTGCGCCGCTCACCGCGCCATAGCGGTGGATCGTCTCGGCACTGACACCCAGCAGGTCGCGTTTTGACGCCACGGAATAGCAGATCATCCCCCCGAGGAAGTAGCCCGAGCTGCCGGGGATGTTTGTAAGCCAGTGACCGAGCAGGCCACCCGTGCATGATTCGGCGACGGCGACGGTGAGCGCTCGCTCCAGGAGACGGGCGCTAACCTGATTGAGAAGCTCAGCATCCATGATCGTACCTCATTCCAGGGGGGCGAGGTTCACTCTGTAGTTTAGCACCATTTCGCCTGGCGCGCGGGGTGCGCGCCGGGTACGTTGTCGCCGCGGGCTGGGCCGCCTTATAATCGGCAGCGAGCCCGGCCGGAGCTGAGTGGCGCTGTGTCGTTGTTACGCTGATAAGGAGCGTCTGCATGAGCCAGCATTCCGTTGACACCCTCCTGGAGATCACGCGCGAAATCATGGAAAAAGCCGCTTTCTGTTTCTTGATGACCGGCGGCCCGCCGGGAGCCATCAGCGCCCGGTTGATGCAGCCATACGCCCCTGAGGACGATCTCGTAGTGCACTTCGGCGCCAGCGGCAATTCACGGAAAGCGCAAGAGCTGCAACGCGACGGGCGAGCGACGGTTGCCTACCAGCTGGCGGAAGAAGGAGCTTACGTGGCCTTACTGGGCCAGGCGACTGTGGAGACGGCGCTCGCGCTGCGCCAGCGTTACTGGCGCGAGAGCTTTACCGCCTTCTGGCCGGAGGGGCCGGAGGAGGGTGACTACGCCGTGCTTCGCTTTGTACCTGCGCGTATCGAGGTCATGCACATGGAGCGCGGCGTGGCGCCGGAGCCGTTCGGGCTGCGCCCGGCCGTACTGGTCAAAGAGGACGGCGCCTGGCGCGTGTCTGAGGACTATCCCTGAGCGAAGCGAGAGGCAGCGATGGCAGCAATCAAGCCCGAGGTGATCATCCGGCAGGTTGAAGACCTGCCGCAGCTGACGCGCACGCATGTCGAGCCCTTCGCCGCAGCCACGCGCGCCGTGTTGTCTGCGTTGCCGGCGGCGTCTGTGCAGCGCGTGGTGACGGCCGGTAACGGCGATTCCTACCACGCGGCACGTGCCTGCGAGCTGGCGTTCACGAGCATGGCAGGTATCGCCAACGAGCCGTTTAGCGCCCAGCGCTTTCTCGACTATGGCGTCGACGTCTTGCCGGTGGCGGCGCCGGACAGGGTGCTGGTGGCCGGCATCTCGGCAAGCGGCGGCACGGCAGATGTCGTGCAGCTCCTCGAGAAGGCACGGGTGCGGGGGATGAAGACAGTGGCTATCACCGGCGCCTCGGAGAGCGCGGTAGCCCAGGCTGCCGAACATGTCCTTGCCGTGCCCATACCCGATTTCGGCCGCTCGCCGGGGATCCGCACGTACCAGGCGAGCCTCATGGGCCTGCTTCTCCTGGCGATCGGCATCGGCGAACACCAGGGACGTTACAGCGCAGAGGGTGCCGGCCGGCTGCGTCAGGAGCTCGTGGCGCTTGGCGGGGTTATTCAGGCGACGTACGAGGCGTGCCAGGAGCCGGCGCGCGCCGCGGCGCAGGCATTCCGCGACGAGCCGGCGCTCCTCTTTCTCGGCAGCGGCCCCAGCTACGGCACTGCCCTCTTTTCGGCGGCGAAGGTGGTGGAAGCGGCCGGCCTCTTTGCCGTGGGCCAGGAGCTAGAAGAATGGTGGCACGTGGAGCGCTTTGCCTATCCGGCAGAGATGGTGACCTTTGTGATTGCACCGCCAGGGCGGAGCCACGGGCGCGCCGTCGAGCTGGCGGCGGAAGCGCAGCGGCTGGGCCGGCGCGTGGTGGCGGTCGTGCAAGAGGGGGATGAGGAGATTGGCCGCCACGCCGCGATCGTCTTCCCGGTCATGGGGGCTGTGCGCGAAGCCTTTTCACCGCTCGTCTATCATCTGTGCGCCAGCGTCTTTGCCTCCTATGTGGCGGAGACGCTGGGCCGGGCGCCATTCCAGAGCGACAAGCCGCTTTTCCAGGCCGCGGTGGACAACTACTACGCTGGGCGCGGCTCTCGTTAAGCCGGACCGGATCTGGGAGCTACATGAACGCCCCGGCGAGCTCTTTCCGCTCGGTCAGAAACTCGACCGCATCGCGCGCGCTGATCCGGAACACCTGGTCGCCGGCGCGCACGCGGTCGATCACCTTGAGGGCGACGTCATCGCCAGGCGCAGCTTCCATGACTGCGTGATGATCGATCTGCAGGGATTTGACCTGTTGGCAAAAGTCAGTTGTATGGCCGGTGATGTGGATAGCATCGCCGACAGAAAGGGTATCTGTGAGGGCGAGCACGGCGACGCCGATCTTGTTGTAGTAGTGGGTCACCCGAGCAACTGGACTATAGTTCATGGTTGCACCTTTCCCTGATGCCGCCGCAGCGGCCGGACAGCTGCTTCACCTCTTTCGTCCTCTACATCATACGCGTCTCGTTTCCCCCTGTGAAGTGACAAAGCTCACTTCTGGGAGAGCAGGCCAAAGTAGGGCGATATCTATTTGTGGAGGTAAAAGGCTCTATAAGATGAGTATGAGCCGGGCGTCGCGTTGCGGGCGGCCGTCCGGCTACCTGCCCGGACGGCCGCTTGAGCGCGGCACGGCATTGCGTAGGCCCTACTCGATAATCGTCCCCTCGATGGCCCCCGTTCCCAAGAACTGCTTCGTATGCAGAATCATCCCCTCGAAGCTCCCTGTCCCCTGGGCGCGGGCGACCAGGAAACCAGCACTGGATACGTTCCAGGTGCCCTCCCAACCGGTGCCTTCAACCCAGCCGGAGTCTGGTGGTCGATCGACGTCGTGCCGCCACGTGCCCCAGATGCGGGCGTGGCCGGTCGATAGGTTGAGGAAGAGATGGGCGTCGACGGTCGTGTAGCCCATGTAGCGCGGATCGGTTGACTCGTCGCGCCAGTAGCTGATGTGCCAGGCCTCCAGATGCTTGCCATCTGGCGTGATGGTGGGCGGCGTTTCAGCAAGCACGCAGTGGTCACCGCTCATCCAGCCGCCCGCCGCCTCACATTCCGCAAGGCTCGGCAGGTATTCCATGCCCGTGAAGTGGGTGACCTTATCGCCGGCCGCTCCCGCGACGCCGACGATGAGGAGCAGGCTGGCGACCAGAATGAGAATGCTCACCTTTGTAAACTGTCTGGCAGTCATGTCCAATTTCCTCCATTGTGTGACGAATCCTTCTCGAAGGCTCCAGGGCCGCACCGCGCTTCGTTGAGCCATCCTGTTGTCAGAGAGTCCCCCGCATCCACGAGGGACTCTTCTAATCGTTGCCGGCAGTAAGCGCTGCCACCCGCTGCTATCGCCTTATGCAGATGAGCGACTCAGTGGGTCGCCTCCCACTTCTGCCAGAACGCCTCCGCCGCCGCTTTGCCCTTCTGCACGTCCTCAGCCGTGGTATAGGTGAACTCGCGCTCCGCGGCCGCCACCTCGTAGATGGTCACGTGCGTCAGCCAGTAGCGGTCGGCGGCCCGCTTGCCGGCTGCCACGTCCTCAGCCGTGGTATAGGTGACTTCGCGCTCGATGGCGGCGACGTCCGCCAGGGTCCATTCTGGCCGGGCGCTGCGTTCTACGGCTACGGTATCGGGCTCGCTCCTCAATACAGGGCCGAGCCGGAGGGACGGCGGATTGTCGAGCAGGAGAAGCGATACGGCGACGGTGGCCAGCAGAACGAGCATGAGGGCAATTAGCTGTTGTAAGTTGATCTTGTGACTCATCGTTGATCTCCTTTTGCTTGTCGCAAACTCTACACGCGGAAGACATTCGTGGCGTCCGGGTTCTGTTTGCTGCCAACATAGCAGGTAGCGGTGCCGGCCGTCACCGCCACAAAGGGGGGAATCGGGGTGGGGAAAAAGTAGGGAATCGCCCAGCCGCGCTTCCGGAGACCTGCGATATGGTATAATGTGAGTGCGTCCGGTGAGGAGCTAGCGATGGAAGGGCTTAGCGGGCGGAATCTCAAAGGCTATCAGCTCGTCGAGCAAGTGAGCTCTGGGAGATTTGGGATCGTCTACAGAGCGCATCAAACCGCGCTTGGGCGCGATGTGGCCGTCAAAGTTGTCCCGGCGGAGTTTGCCAGCCGCCCCAGTTTCATCCGGCGCTTCGAGGGTGAGGCGGAAGCAGTCGCCCGCCTCGAACATCTCTTTATCGTCCCGATCTATGATTACTGGCGCGATCCCGGTGGCGCCTACCTTGTTACCCGCTGGATGCGTGGCGGTAGTGTGGGGGATGCCATCCAGGCACGGGGAGCCTGCACACCAGAACGAGCGGCAAGCATCGTCAACCAGATCGCCCTGGCCCTCGCCGTGGCCCACAACAACGGCACCATCCATGGCAACATCAAGCCCAATAACATCCTGCTGGACGAAGATGGGAACGCCTATCTGGCTGACTTCGGACTTTTCAGAGGCCTCGCGCGCCTTGAGGGCATCCCTGCCCGCACCTTCGTGGCCGACGAGTGGCTGGATTACCTGGCCCCCGAGCAGATACGCCACGAGCCGGTTACGCCACAAACCGACCTCTATAGCCTCGGCGTGACGCTCTACGAGATGATCACCGGGCAACACCCATTTGCGGGTTGCTCGGACGTGGAGCGGATGTACCGGCACATGAATGATCCGCTGCCGGCTATTGGTCCGCTCGCCCAGCAGACGGCCGGCGACATCAACCAGATTATCCAGCTGGCTACGGCCAAGGATCCAGCCAACCGCTACGACCATGTGCTGGCTTTCGCCGAATCCCTGCAGCAGGCGGTGACGGACGAGGATGGGGCTGGGCTGGAATTGTTGCAGGTATTAACGCGACGCGAACTAGATGTTCTGCAGCTACTCACCGAGGGGATGTCGAACCAGGAGATTGCCGACAAGCTCGTGATTTCCCTCTCGACGGTCAAATGGTACAACAAGCAGGTATACGACAAGCTGCAGGTCAGTAGCCGGACGCAGGCGGCGTTGCGCGCACGCCAGTTAAAGCTGTTTGGCCCCCGGGAGACGGCTGCGGTTGCCGAGGTGGCGACAGGCGAAATTAGCCAGGCTCTCTACTGGCCGGAACCGGAAAACCCTTACAAGGGACTACGCCCCTTCGGGGCGGCCGACCGGCAGGATTTCTTCGGGCGAGAGAAGCTGGTCGAGGAACTGCTGCACAAGATGAAAGCGCAGGAGCCGGCCGCGCGCTTCCTGGCTATCGTCGGGCCGAGTGGCAGTGGCAAGTCGAGCCTGGTGCGTGCCGGCCTGCTCCCGGCCGTGTGGGCCGGTCGCCTGCCGGGCTCAGAGTGCTGGTTTACGGTGGAGATGCTGCCCGGCACCCACCCGCTGGAAGCGCTGGAGATCGGGTTAACCAAGGTGGCCACGCGCCACGCCGGGCAGCTCCATGCTCACCTGTACCGCGACGAGCGCGGCTTGGTGCGTGCCACAGAGCTGGTTCTGCCGGACGACGACAGCCACCTCTTGCTCGTGGTCGACCAGTTTGAAGAGCTGTTCACGCTGGTAGCAGAGGAGAAGTACCGGCAGCACTTTCTCGACCTCCTCACTACCGCGGTTGGCGACGTGCACAGCCGCGTGTCGGTGGTGATCACGCTGCGCGCCGATTACTACGATCGCCCGCTACGCTATCCCGAGTTTGGCGACTTGCTGCGCAAACGAATGGTGACGATTCTGCCCCTGAGCGCCAAGGAAATGGAGCGAGCCATCTGCGGGCCGGCCGAACGGGTGGGGATCACTTTCGACGCGGGGCTTGTCGCCCAGATGGTGTCGGAGATGAGCTACCAGCCTGGGGCGCTCCCATTGCTACAGTATGCGTTGACCGAGCTGTTCGAGCAGCGCGAAGGGCGGCGGCTGACCGCCGCCGCGTACCAGCAGTTCGGCGGTGCGGTCGGGGCGCTGGCGCACCGGGCCGATGCCTTGTTCACAGCGCTGGATGAGCGCAGCCGGCAAATGGCGCGCCAGCTGTTTCTGCGGTTAGTTTCGCTGGGGGAAGGGACGGGGGACACACGGCGGCGAGTAGCCCGGGTTGAGTTGCGTGCGCTGGGCGATGACCCGGACCTGATGGACGAGATCATCGATTACTTCGCGCGCCACCGGCTGCTGGCGCTTGATCATGAGCCGACAACGCGCCAGCCGACGGTTGAGCTGGCCCACGAAGCGCTGATCCGCGAATGGCGGCGACTCTGCCGCTGGCTGGATGTGTCGCGCGACGATATTCGCATGCAGCGTCTGTTGGCCCGTGCGGCAGGGGAGTGGCGGGCCGCCGGTGAAGATCCCGGCTTTCTGCTACGCGACGCCCGCCTGGCGCATTTCGAGGGCTGGGCCCAGAGCACCGTTCTTTCGCTGACCAGGGACGAGCAGCGCTACCTCGACGCCTCTGTACGCTTGCGGCTGGAGCAGCAAGCTGCGGAAGCGGAGCGACAGCTACGGGAAGCGGCTCTGGAACGGCGAGCCGTCAGGAATCTGCGGGCAGTGGTCGCCGTGCTCGCCGCGGCGGCCATCGTCGCCGCCGCCCTCAGCCTGTTTGCCCTGGATCGTAGCCGGCGCTTCCAGCGCGAAGCTGCCGTCAACCACAGCCTGGTGCTCGCCTCCAAGGCGGAAGAAGCACTCGCAGCCGGACATACCGATCTGGCCCTGGCTCTCGCGTTGGAGGGGGTCAACCTGGATGAACCGCCGCCGGAAGCGTTGCTCACGTTGAAGACGGTCGCCCTGGGTCCCGGCACCCGGTCCATCTTTCAAGGGCACGACTATGCCATCAACGCGGTTGCGCTCAGCCCAGATGGCCGCTTGGCCCTGTCCGGCAGCTGCGACGCGCTTGACGCCGCTGGCGACTGCGTTGAAGGTGCATTGGCCTTATGGGATGTCAGCCATGCCGCACAGGACATCCCCGACCCACAGTGGCTGGAAGGACACACCAACTGGGTCAACGCCGTCGCCTTCAGTCCCGACGGCAAGAGCGCCCTTTCCGGCTCGGCCGACGGCACACTCATCTTGTGGGATGTGGCCAGCGGTACGCTTGTCCGCCACTTTGCGGGCCATACCGCCGGCGTGACAAGCGTGGCCTTCGATCCGGTGCCAAGTGCTGACGGCAAACAAACCGCCCTCTCCGGCTCTGAGGACAATACCCTTATCCTCTGGGACGTGACCTCTGGTCAGGCCCTCCGCCGTTTGCGCGGGCACGACGGCGACGGTGGCGTTACCGTCGTCGCTTTCAGCCCAACGGTTGCTGATCCTGCCGTCGCGCACAGGGCTGTCTCTGGCTCAATTAAGGGCGACGTCATCTTGTGGGATGTGGCTCACGGCCGAGCTATACGTCGCTTTGAAGGGCATGCGCTTCGGATCCTGGGTGTCGCCTTGCTCCCTGATGGCCAGACTATCATTTCGACCGGTGAGGACCATTACCTTCGTCTATGGAACCGCGAGAGCGGTAAGCTGCGCGAGGAGCTCTTCATTGGTCCCCCGTTCCGCCTCGTACTTAGTCCGAACGGTACACGTGCGATCGTAACGGTCGGCTCTGAGATGCGGGTGTGGGACGTTAAGGAGTGGAGCGAGACTCAGCGCCTCATGGTTGAGTACGGGCCAAATTCCTCGTCTGCACTGGCGGTCAGTGCGGATGGTCAGTTTGTCCTTACAGGCGAGACCGGCGGGTCGCTGCGGCTGTGGAATGTTGCCGTGGATCCGGCAGCGGTTGCCCGTTTCCCAACAGATGGTACCTTGCTCACCGCTCTTGAGGTGAGCGCCGATGGACGTCATCTTCTCACCGGAGACTCTGCGGATCGGATTATCCTTTGGTCGGTCGAGGAGCGCAGCGCGATCCGGCACATGCAGGGCCAGGGGGGTGCGGTAAACCCGGGCGCTAATGCCATCAGCCCGGACGGTTTATCAGCGCTGGCGGCTTCCGGCGACGTTATGGGCGGAACCTGTGCCAGGGGTCTGATCTTATGGGATCTGCAAACTGGCGAACCGGTCTACCGTCTTGAAGGACACCGATTCACGCCGAGGGCGGTCGCTTTTAGCCCCGATGGTCGCACCGCACTCGCTGGCTCGCAGGAATGGAGCGAGAGGTGCGATCGTAGCGACGACGGTGTACATGGCGATCTGATCCTATGGGATCTCGATACTGGTGCGCCGCTCCGGCACTTTAACAATGTCGAGGACGTAACGGACGTTACTTTCAGTGCCGATGGCACCCTTGCCCTGACCGGATCCGCACGCTACACGACTGTTACGCTGTGGGACGTAGCAAGCGGGCAAGCGCTTCGCCGCTTCGACGGGCACACGGGGCCTGTGTTCGCAGTGGCCTTTGGGCCAGGCGAGACGACTGTCCTCTCTGCTTCAGGGGATGGAAGCGTGATCCGCTGGGAGATTGCATCGGGCACTATCGTTCACCGCTACCTGGGGCACGAAGCCGGTGTATACAGCCTGGACATCAGTCCCGACGGGCGCACCATGCTCTCCGGTGCAGAAGATGGCGGCCTCATTCTTTGGGACCTGGCGAGTGGGGAAGTACTGAACCGATTTGAAGGACATACGGCTATCGTCCCCGACGTGGCCTTCAGCCCCGATGGGAAGAGCGCCTTCTCGGCCGGGTTCGACGGCCAACTGATCCAGTGGGCTGTTGGTGACTGGCCCCTGGAAACGTTGCTCGAGTGGATTAGCGCCAACCGCTACGTGCCTGAGCTGACCTGTGAGCAGCGAGCCGAGTATCGCGTGGAGCCGCTGTGCACAGCGGCTCCACCGTAACAGGCGGCGAGAATGGAACGCAGGCGGATCGTTGCTTCTTCTTTCAAGAAAAGCCAGACTACAGGATGAGCGGATAAACCCTATCCGCTCATCGTCGTTCAGTAGCTAATCGTGCCGGTCAGGGTCGCAAACCACGGCCAGGATACGGAGAAATCGAAGCAGGCGAAGGGATCCGGCTCAGGGTCGCATCCCTCAATAAACTGGGGAATGACCTCGTACGTGAGGATGGCGGCTCCGGATGCGCCAGCGAACGAGCCCGTGCCACCGTTGAGGGTGACCGGGATCTCGTTGCTCTCGCTGGCGGGATCGTAGTTGTACGTACCATACAGCTCATCGCCGTTCGCGGCGATGAGCGCCAGCCTCCCATCGTTCACGTTGAGGGGTTCAGCCGGGCAGTGCCAGCCGAACATCTCGATCCGACCCATATGGGTTGCCTGTCCAGCCGCTTCGGTCAGCGTAGTGACCTCCGCGCAGTTCGACAGCCAGTCGCCCGGAAACTCCCAGTGCGCCGCCCCCGCCAGCGTCGCCTTGAACGGGCGGTCGGTGCCGCCTGTTGCGGTAGAGGCCACGGGCACGACGAACAGACTGAACAGGAGAACGACCGCCATGACGACGGTCAATGAGAGAACGCTTTTCCTTTTCATTTCATCCTTCCTTTCTGGGCTGATCGTAGACGGTTGCTAACGTGATTGCCTATGCTGCTATGACTACAGCATCCCCGCGCTTACCCCTTTGCCAGTTAACCTACTCACTCGCAGCTTAGCAGCAAGGCGTTCTTCAGCGTATCTCCGGCGCCGGACGCGGGTGAATTTTGGGATAATCCGGCCCGAAAGGCGGCTGCTGGTGATTGAGCCGGGCCACGAAAGGGTGTAGGATATAAGTACATTTCCCAGTGGATATGCCCGGCATTTGGCGAAGGGAGCGGTATGGGGCTCGACGTCCGGTTGTTGGGGCAATTCAACCTGCAGTTCGCCGGTCAAGAGATCGTGATTCCTTCCCGCCCGGCGCAATCTTTGTTTGCCTATCTGGTGCTCAACGCGGGAGCCAGCCACCGGCGGGAGCGGCTTGCGGGGCTGCTCTGGCCCGATGCGAGCGACGCCAATGCGCGCAGCTATCTACGCAAGGCATTATGGCTGATTCGCAAATCATTTCTGGGCGCCGCGGTCCCCTGGCAGAGCTATCTCCACGCCGACGAGATCGCCATTACCTTTGACCGCAACGCCGACTACTGGCTGGACGCGGAGCTGATCACCGAGCATCAGGCGCTGGAAACGACCTCCATCGGCGAGCTGATTGCAGCTGTGGCTACGTTCCGCGGGGAGCTGCTGCCGGGCTTTTACGACGAATGGATCGTCCTCGAGCGGGAACGGGTGCAGGTCTGTTTCGACCAGCGGATGCGCTGCTTGCTGGATCGTCTGGTGGTGGCGGGGCGCTGGGAAGAAGTCGTCGAGTGGGGCGAACGGTGGATTTCGTTCGGGCATACGCCGGAGCCAGCCTACCGGTCGCTGATGATGGCGCACGCGGGTGTAGGTGACCTGGCGGGTGTGACGGCGGTGTACAGGCGTTGCGAAGAAGCACTACTGCGCGAGCTGGGCGTGCGGCCGTCGGCCGCTCTTGAGGATACGTACCAGCGGCTGTCGCGCCGTGAAGCCCCCGGCGAACCGCTGGCCGGGGAGCAGCGCGAGCAGTGGGAAGCGTACGAGCAACCGCCGCGGCCGGGCGAGCCGCCGTACAAAGGGCTGGCCTTTTTCGACGTCGCCGACGCCGGCCTCTTCTTTGGCCGCGAAAAGCTGGCGGCCAGGCTAGCCGGACACCTGCTGGACCATGCGCTGCTAGCCGTGGTGGGGGCCTCCGGGAGCGGCAAGTCTTCCGTGCTGCGTGCCGGTCTGGTGCCCACGTTCATGTCGCAGACGGCGGTCAGGGATGTGAGCGGCGTCCAAGCTGATGACCGGGCGTGGCTCGCCACCGTCCTCACGCCGACGGACCATCCCCTGCAGGCGCTGGCCGCCGCAGTTGGCGAGGGAGGGGCGGCAGGAACGCCCGCTCTGCCGGAGGCGCTGGCTCAGAACCCACACTACCTGACCGGCTATCTCCAGGAGCAGCTTGCCGGGCACGAGGCGGCGGGGGTCCTGCTCGTCGTCGACCAGTTTGAAGAGCTATTCACGCTGTGCCGCGATGAGACCGAGCGCAAGGCGTTTATCGACAACCTGCTGTGGGCCGTTGGGCTGTCTGGGCCGGACGGGACCACAGGTCCGATCCGGATCGTGATTGGGCTGCGGGCCGACTTCTACGCCCATTGCGCGGATTATCCCCGGCTAGCCCACTTACTGGCTGAGAATCAGGAATACGTCACCCCGATGAGCCCGGAGGAGCTGCGGCGGGCGATTGAAGAACCAGCGCGCCGCAACGGTTGGTTATTCCAGCCGGGATTGGTCGACTTGCTGATGCGCGAGACGAGGGGTGAACCAGGGGCGCTGCCCTTGCTCTCCCACGTGCTGCTGGAGAGCTGGCGGCGGCGCAGCGGGCCGGCCATGATGCTGAAAGGGTACGCGGAATCAGGTGGGGTGCGCGGCGCCATTGCCAAGACGGCGCAGCAGGTCTATTTCCAGCGGCTCACGGCGCAACAACAGGCGCTGGCCCGCAACATCTTCCTGCGCCTCACGTCTTTGGGTGAAGAGACCCAGGCCACGCGGCGGCGCGCGGAGATAGCGGAGCTTGTGCTCAGCCCGGGCAATCTGGGTGCCGTTCAGGAAGTGCTGGGCATCCTGGCCGAAGCGCGCCTGGTGACGCTCGGCGAGCACACGGCGGAGGTCGCCCACGAAGCGTTGATCCGCGAGTGGCCTGCCTTGCGCCAGTGGCTGGCCGAAGACCGGCAGGGGCTATTGCTCCACCGTCACCTCACCGATGCGGCTCAGGAGTGGGAGGCAATCGGCCGGGATGAAGGGGAGCTGTACCGGGGCGCGCGTCTGGAGCAAGCGCTCTCCTGGTCCAGCGCCAACCGCGATCGCCTGAACCCGCTGGAGATGGCGTTCCTGGCTGCTTCACGCGGGCTGGCCAAACGGCGCGCGGCCGAGCGCGAGGCCGAGCGCCAGCGCGAGCTGGAGGCGGCGCGACGGCTGGCCGATATAGAACGGCGGCGAGCAGAGGAGGGGGTCAAATCGGCGAACCGTCTCAGGCGGCGAGCTTATCTGATTGCTTCTGTTGGTGTCGCGGCGGTGATTTTGGCAGCTTTGGCGTTCTATGCCTGGCAGCTGGCTGAATCCCAAGCCGCGCTCAACCACAGCCTGAGCCTGGCTAGCGCAGCTCAGCTGGCCAACGAGGCCAGTCAAGGGGACCTGGCTTTAGCGCTCGCCCTGGAAGCCGTAAAGGGAGACCAACCCCCTCCAGAAGCGCTGGTCGCACTGCGGTCGGTGGCGACGAGCCCGGGTACCCGCCTCGTCTTGAGCGGGCATCGCATGGAGGTGCGCTCCGCCGCCATCAGCCCGGATAATCAAAGGGCGTTCTCGGGCAGCTGCGCCACAGAAAACGCGCCGGGTGATTGCCAGGCGGGCGAGCTGATCCTGTGGGACTTAGCTGCCGGGAAAGAGCTGCGCCGGTGGTCTGCTCATACCGGCTGGGTGAACGCCGTGGCCTTCAGCCTGGATGGGCAAGCGCTTATCTCGGCTGCCGAGGATGGCTTGTTGATTCAGTGGGATGCAGAGACAGGGGAGGAAATCCGTCAGCTCGCGGGTCATCGCGGCAGTGTCACCAGCCTGGCAGTGGAAGCAGATACTGGCGCCCTCCTTTCGGGTTCGGCCGATGGGACATTGATCCTGTGGGAGTTGAAGACCGGCTCCATCTTATGGCGCTCGGTAGGGGAGAGTAGTCCGGTCAACACGCTAGCCGTTGCCTCTGCCGAACCAGTTGCCGTCTCTGGCCACGCCGATGGCGCCCTAACGTTGTGGGATTTGAATAGCCCTCAGCCCGTCCGCTCGATTGAGGGTAATGGGCACCCTGTGAATGCAGTAGCCGTCAGCCATGACGGAAGCTGGATTCTCTCCACGGCCGGTTTCGAGCTGCGCAAGATCAATAGCAAGACCGGTGAGGTGGAAAGATCGCAAGACTGGGGCGGCATGCCAGATGAGATAGCGCTCAGCGCGGACCAATCCTTTGCTCTATTGGACCGCAGTGTCCTTACCCGGTTTGACCTACAGAATTGGCGCGAGCGGTGGTTATCTTCTGATACTTACTACGACATCACTGCCCTTTCCATAAGCCAGGATCAGCTCCTGGTTCTTGTGGGCTATTCGAATGGAACTGTGCGTCTGTTTGATTTGGTCCCACAACTTGATTACCAACGCTTTGAAACGGGACTGGACGCGGATGCCATCGCGACCAGTCCCGATGGCAAAACCTTACTCCTGGGGAATATGTACGCAAGTGATCGCAATCTCGTCCTGTGGGATATTGCGAATGCGCAGGTCGTCAGGAAGTACAACGGTTTTGATGGGAGTACTTCACCTGAATCCGTAGCCATCAGTCCGGATGGACGTCTTGTCGCCGCAGGGGGTGGATATTTTACTCAGACCGTATACAGCCTGGTGGTATGGATTCTGGAAAGCGGAGAAGTTCAATGTCGCTTTGACGTTCAGAACGCAATGCCGCGCAGTGTGGCCTTTAGCCCGGATAGCCGCTGGCTTCTTGCAGGCACGCAAGCCATTCCTCGAAATGGTCTCGATGAACTGATCTTATGGGATGTCCAGAGCTGCCAGCGGGTCCGTCGTTTTGACATGGACAGTCAGGAGGATGTGACCGGCATCGCATTCAGCGCCGACGGCCAGCGGGCGATCACCGGCGCGGCCTTTCCTGACCCAAACCGGATCATCCTTTGGGATGTGAGTACAGGACGCGAGATCCGCCGCTTCGTATTGCCGAGGTCAGGATTGTTTGCCCCGATATTGGATGTCGCCTTTGGACCGGGCGATCGCACGATTTTGGGCGCGGATTTGCAATCCCTGTGCGTTTGGGATGTAGAAACAGGAGAGATGATCCGCTGTTCCATAGGACATACCTCGTTCCCCTGGAGTGTGGATATCAGCCCGGATGGTAAGTACATTCTTTCCGGCTCCGACAATGAGGTGATCCTGTGGGACTTCTCGAGCGGTCAGGAGCAATACCGTTTAAGCGCTCACGAGCAGCCGGTTTAC
>JAVVFG010000020.1:0-20779 GCA_032260445.1 Anaerolineae bacterium
GGGACCATCGTCGACCTGGTGAAATCCGGTGTTATCGTTGCCTGCGGCGAGGGCTTGGTGTAGTGCCGCTCCACCTTCCGCGCCAGGTCGAGCATGTTGCCCTGCTCGTCCTTCATTTTCTTCTTCTGCTTGTCCTTGTTCTCTTCGTAGACTTTTGCAGTCATGGTTGTTTCCTCTAGCCTTCCGGGAACGGCAGGTAGGCGTCCAACATCTGGTCGAGCAGCGCCTGTGTTTCCCAGGTAATCGTTTCCTCGCCGCCAATGACGAGCCCGTGGTTGGTCAGTTGTTGCTGCGGCGCGGTGGGGTATGGCTTGGTGCTTTCGAGATATTCGGCGGCGGGCGGGGGCACCGCGTCGCTGTTCACCACCAGCACGGGCGCATGTTTGCCCATGTGCGAAAGCGTCGTCGCCACGATGGCGTTCTGCCAGCCTCCAGGCCCTTCGACGTTGATAAAGATGGCGTTGTGCCCGGCTTCATCAATGCCCCAGCCCATCTCGCGTTCCTTCATCCAGAACCAGGCGCCAAAATCCTTGCCGATATCATGGAAACCGGCGAAGAAGGCACTCGTCTCGATGACGTCGGCGCCCACAATCCGCGTGACATGACCGTACTGCGCCAGCTCACGCACGATCGCTTCGGAAACGACCGTCTCATCACCGAAGACGTAGAGCCACGGCCCGTTCGCGCGGAGGCGGAACATCTCCAGAGTTGCTTCGGGGATGCCGTCGTCGGTCACGAAAGCGAGCCCGTCGCCGCGGTGGGCGTTCCAGAACGCGCTGGGAATCGCCGGCTCGAGATTATCCAGGTTGGCGATCACGATTTCGTTGCGGTGGTCGCCGTGCTGCGTTGACGTCCAGTCGTCTACGAGCCGGGCTAACTCGGCCGGTTCAGCGGCGGTGAAGACACGCGTTTTCAGGTTCAGTGCCTCGACCTCGTCGTCGAGCGCCGCGGCGGTTTCGCCTACCAGGTAGACTTGTACATTGCCATCGGCGGGAACCCCTTCGGGCTTGAGGCGCAGCAGCTCGTTGCGCGTCGGCTCAGGCAAACCGTCCGGCGTGACGTAGAGAATGGGCGCATTGACAGGAAAGTGTTGGATGCGGCTGGCGGCGACCATCACCTCGGCGAGGCTGTCCATGCCCAAGAGGATGACGGCATGGGGAATATTCTCCGGCTCCGTCGCCGGGTAGACGATGTTGGCGACGGCGACTGCGGTTTCGATGGGATCGTCGCTGCCGATCCGCGTCGTGTTCACAGTCAGCAGTTCTTCATTGGCGTCGAGCGAGGGCAGCTCAGCCGGCTTCTCATTGGGCTCATAGCCCTTCTCCACCAGCCGCGGGCCCTGCCAGGCAAAAAGCAGGACACCCAGGGTGATGAGAAGGACGGTAAGTAGTGTATTGCGCATCGGTGTCTCCGTGTGCGGGGGATAAGGCGCGGGTCGCATAGACACGCACTTCGCAGCCCACAACTTGTTACATCAAGCCGGCCTTCCGCTGCGTCCGGATGAAGTAATAGTTCAGCGGCCAGGCGGCCAGGAAAGCCAGGAAGACGGTGAAAAACATCGTGCCGAACCAGAGGACCGACTCCTCGCTGGGCATCATGTTGAACTTGCTCATCATGAACCACCACATACTGGGATCCATCCCCACCGCCGCAGCCAGCATGGACGTGACCACGATGGGGAAGGCAAGCGGCAGCGCCTCACGGTACGGCTTCTTGTGCATCGTCGCCATCATTGGCGTCTGGAAGACGAGCCAGGCCACGACAACGGCGACGACGTAGTTAATGATCATGATGAGGATCATCGGCGTACCGAGCAGGAAAGCAGCGCTCTGCATGGGAATGAGCGGTATCCCAAAGAGCGTCACCAGATAGCCGCTGGTAACCATGATCAGCCCGCCAAAGCCCACAGCAGAAGCCGTGGCTACTAGCCCCTGCAGCCATAACGGCCGATCCCACATCAGCATCTTGCCGTGCTTGATCAGCGGGCGGTTGTAGGCGAGCCGGTAGAAGGGAATGCCGAATGGCCCGATCATCAGGGCCAACAGCGGCCAGGCCAGCTTCATCAGCCAGTTCTGGGAAGGCAGGAACTTCGCTTCGTGCAGGGCAATCCAGATCGCCGACGCGACGCCGAGTAGCAGCCAGGCAGTGGCGAGCATATCCATCGGCCCGGCGGCGAAACCTTTCTGGAAATAGTGCCCGATTTCCACGGCGTAGTCCGCCTGGCCCTGGGCCTTGAAGCTAATGGCATCGGTGTTGCCTAGCACGTAGAAGTGGTGGAACGGCCCTTCCGAAGGGGTATTCCAGAAGGCGGCCCGTTGGCTAAAGAAGTAGTTGTAGACGCCCTGCGGTAGCTCCTCGGCGTCCGTCCAGAACAGCGGGCCGGGTTTGCCGCGGCGGGCGAGGTTGGCGCTGAGCAGGCCAATGGCGTTCTCGCCGCGTGGAGCGATAGTGTAGCTGCGGTAGCCGGTGAGGCTAGCGGCGTTCATCCCCCAGCCGAAGAGGGCCGTCTCGGCCGTGGCGTCGTTATCGTAGGAGGCAAAGGCCACGGCGGTGGCGCCGGCATTGCGACCGCGGATCCGTGCGACGAGCGCCTCGCCTTCCGCAGCGACATCGCCGAGGGCAAAGAGCGGCACGCCAGCCGGCGCATCAGCAGCGTCGAAGACGACGAGGTCGCCGCTGTAGGCAGCCCAGGGCGCAGCGAGGAGCGCCGTCTCTGGGTCTTCTTCGTCGACGAGGATCGCATGGTCCGGCGCCGCGTCGTTCTCTGCCAGCAGAGAGGCGACATCTGCCGGAGCGAGCCCCTCTGCCGTGAAGCGGCCATTCTGCAATGACGCGCCATCGAGCAGCAGCGCCTGTGCGCCGCCGGCGTCATCGCTGCCATTGACGGTGAAGTCATCCGGCAGGCTATCGACAGCGCTGGCAGGTAGGAGCAAGGCATTCAGCGGGCGCAGCAACGGCGCTGCTGCCAGGCCGGCCTGCCAGTTTTCGTCGTCATAGATGAGCAGCACGTCAGGGCCATTGTCCGCCGTCGTCGCAGGATAGACAGCCTGGGCAACGCGTGCTGCAGTCTGGCCAAGATCGTCACCTGCCAGACGGGTCGTATTCTTTGTATTGTAGTGTGCCCGCGGCTGCTCGCCGCCGCTGTCCGGCTTCATCCAGCGCCAGGGTGCGGACAACGCCGCGCCCAGAAGGATGACGACCATCAGCCCGGCGAGCGCGATGGCGAGGACTTTGAACCAGCGTGGTAGATTCATGAAACAGGGCCTCTGCTTGTATAGTGAGCTGTAAGCCATCGGCAGCGGTGGTCCACTGGCCACTGCCGCCTCTGTGTTTCAGCTTAGCATTTTGACAGGGGCATCGCCTGTATCAGGATAGTAGCGTGGGATACAGATCTGGATCTATTTTGGCCCGTGTGGCCGCTCCTGCCCGGCGCTTCCCCTTACGCCACGACGGTGACTTCCACCCGCGTGCCCCTCCCTGGCTGGGAGGCAAGCATAAGCCGGGCGCCGATCAGCTCGGCGCGCTCGTGGATGCCTAACAGGCCGAAATGGGCCTGGGGCGCGAGCTCGGCCGGGCTTTCGGGCACGGTAAAGCCGGTCCCGTCATCGCTCACCATCAAGGCTACCGTTTCCGGCCGGAAGGTCAGGCGCACCGTCGCGGCGCTGGCATCTGCGTGGCGCACGACGTTGCTCAGCGCTTCCTGGGCAATGCGGTAAAGAGCCAGCTCCACCTCCGGCTCCAGCCGGCTTGGCTTGCCCTCGCACTCGAAAGTGAGTACGGGTGCGGCTCCCGCTTGCATCTCCTGGACCAGCATTTGCAGGGCAGGTACGAGGCCCAGATCTTCCAGGTAGATGGGGCGGAGGGCGTGGATGGTGCGTCGCAGGTCGGCGATCAGCCCGGCAACCATCTGTTGCATTTCTGTGATCTGCACGGTCTCCGGCTGGGCCATTTGCACGAGCTGGAGACGCTGGTTCAGGGCGATCAGCGCCTGGATCGTATCGTCGTGCAGCTCGCGGGCGAGCCGGCGCCGCTCTTCTTCCTGCCCGGCGGTGACGGCCCCGAGGTAACCGCGCATGCTCCGTTGCGCTGCCTGTATTTTAGCTGCCATATGCGCCAGCTCTGTTTGCAGCCGCTGGATCTCAGCGATGCCCCCTACTGGCTCCTCGATAGCCTCAAAGTCGCCCCAGGCAAGGGCGGTAGCCCGGCCGGAGAGGGCCTGCAGCGGCTGTACGATCTGCCGCACGCCAAAGCCGAGCCCGATTAAGGTGACAATGAGTAACGGCGCCAGCACCAGCGGCGCCCACTCTGTCAGCCGCAGCAGCGGGCTACTGACGGCGTGCCACGACTCTTCGATGACCAATGCCCAGCTCGTCGGCGGCACTGGGCTGAAAGCGAGAATGTGTTCCTGGCCCTCCATCGTCAGGTAAGTGGTGCCGCTTTCGCCGCGCAGGGCGCTGGCAGCGCCGGGATGTGCCCGCGGGTCGCCGTGGGCGTCGAGCGCCGTTCCCAGCTGGTAGAGAACCGTCCCATCGGCGGCAACCACAAAGGCGGCGGCGGCATCGCCGGCGCCGAACGCCGGGTTGAGCGCGCGGCGGATGACAGCCGTGGGGAAAAAGGCGCCGGCAGCCACATACCCTTCCTCGGCGGCGACAACCAGGGTGACCGCGTCGGCAAGCTCCGGGTCGTGCAGCACCGGCGAGAAAGCAGCCGTCCCTTCGACGGCAACGTCTGCGACTGCCGGCGCCAGCACTGCCCAATCGGCAGGTCCGGTAGCCGCGAGGAGGCTGCCATCAGGCGCAAAGAGGGCCAGCCCGCCGTCGAAATCCGGCGTAAAGGGGGCGATGTCGTCGAGGGCCTGTGCGGGCTCCGTGCCTGCAGAGGCGCGCAACGCCAGCCCGCGCACTACGAGTGCGCGATGGTTGAGCTGCTCGCCAATCGCCGCTGCCGCCGCGCGCGCGGCACGCTCGTCCCGCTCCCCCACGAGCGTGCGCATCGCCTGTTGGTGCAGGACTGCACCACCAAAAGCGACGATCAGGAGCAAGAAGGCCAGCGGTAGGAGAATCGTAAAGAGAAGCTGCAGCGGAAGGCCGCGCCAGCGTATACGCCGCCAGCGTCTGGACTCGGCCATCAACTGTCCAGGTCCGGCGCCAGCAGGCCCAGGGAGACGGCGCGCATGACGGCTTCCGTGCGGCTGCTGGCATCGAGCTTGCCATATATCTTCGCCAGGTGCCCCTGCACGGTACGGTCGCTGATGCCGAGCTGCAGACCAATCGCTTTGTTGGTGTAGCCATGGCCGGCCAGCTCCAGCACTTCCAGCTCCCGCTCGGTTAGCGCTTCATATTGTGTCGCCGCGGTCATGTCTGGCCCGCGCCGCCCGGCAATGTGATCCATGAGCTGGCGCGTGATGGCCGGATCGAGCACCGACTTTCCCTCATGTACCTCGCGCACTGCTTGGATAATCTCCGCCGACGCCGCCGTCTTCAGCACGTAGCCATGAGCGCCCGCCTCCAGCACAGCCATCACGTACGGGTCGTCATCGTAAGCGGTGAGAATCAACACGCCGACTCGAGGATGCTGTTCGCGCAGCCAGCGCGTCACCTGGATGCCCGTCAATTGCGGCATCTGGATGTCCAACACGGCGACGTCCGGTTCCGTCTCGGCGATCAGCGCTTTGGCCTGGGCGCCGTCATCAGCCTCGGCGACAACCTGGATGCCGGCAGCATGTTCCAGGAACTGGCGAATGCCAGCGCGCACGACGGCATGATCATCGGCAAGCAGAACACGGATGGCGTTTTCGGTAAAAGTCACAGCTTCTCCTCCCTTCTTGCGCGGGCCGGGCTTGTTGCCCTCTACTATACGTGTAATCGCGCGTTAGGGACAGAAGGAGCACGGGATCGCTTACGGCAGAACGCTCACATTGCCTTCCGCATGGCCCACCTTCGCCACCACCTCAGAGCCGGGCCCAAGGTAGCGCAGCACATACAGCCCACTCTGAATATCAACGACGTAGAGTAGACCATCGCGCAGAATCGGGTAGCTCCAGGTCTGTACCGGGTAACTGCCGATGTAACTGGCGGGCGCCGCACCTTCGCCTGCCGGCACAAACTGGGCGACCCGCTCCGGCCGGAGCGGGTCGCTCGCGTCAAACACTTGTAAGCCCCCGCTATACCAGCTGACGAAGACGAGGTCAGCGACGACGAGCGGGTTATGGGCGCTGAACACGGCATCCGCTACCGGCAGCTCCTCGCAGCGGTTCTCCGGGATTTCGAGGGTAGCGACGATATACGGCTGTGCGGGCTCGACCACGCTGACGATGGCGGCGGCGCCAAAGGGGCAGCGCCATAGCTCGCTGGTGATGAAGAGGTGTGCCGGAGCGTTATCGTCGCCAAGTGGCACAGCAGAATGTGCGGCAGCGAAGGGTATAGGGTGCGCGGCCCCGTTGCTGTCACGCAGGACACGAATGTGCAGCAGGTCGACTTCGGCCACGAGCACACCGCCATTCCATAAGGCGAGATAGGCGCGGCTGCCATCGGCTGAGACCGATAGGGAATGCAGTAATCCCGCCACGCCATCGTTCTCGGAGCGCCATTCGGCAATCAGGCGCGGCTGCCTGGGGTCGGCGACGTCAATTACCATTAGATCCGCAGGCGCGTGGTCGAACATAGCCCCGAAGACCAGAATCTGCTCGCCGTCGCTCCAAAGATAGAACTCGTGCGGCGCGCCGGGCAGTTCGATGGCGCCGAGCGGCTGCGGTGCCGCACAGTCGCTCACGTCAAAGGTAAGGAGGCGGGCCTGCGCAAAGTCGGCGGCCACCAGCACAGCACGTGCTGGTAGCACGCGCAGCTCAACCGGCTGGCCCTCTGCGCCAAAGGGAAGGCTGCCGGTGACGGCGGGTGCTGCCGGATCGGTGATGTCGACGATGGTGACGCCGCCGCTGCGTCGGTTACCGACATAGGCACAACGGTCGTAAAGTGCCAGGCCGGCGTGCCAACCGATGCTGCCCAGGGCATGATGCCCTACCAGCTCGAAGCCCTGCAGTGTGCCCGGTTGCGCCGGACCCGGGGTTCGCGGCGCGGCATTTGTGGCTACTGGCTCGAGAGTGGGTGTGGGCAGCGGCGCGGGACTTGCTGCCGGCCCCGGTCGCGCCGTGGTCGTCGCCGGAAGCGAAGAGAGCGGTGCAGCCAGCGCCGTTGGCCGCGCCGTGGCCGCGCCGGGCGCCTGCCGTTCTTGCGTACAGCCAGCGAACAGGCCGAGGTAAATGACGAGAACCGTCCAGAGGAAAGCAAAGGAATGCATCGTGCCGGTGTTTGCCAGGCCAAGAACCGGCCCGGCCCGGCTAGCATAATCGGCAGACGCCTCCGGCGCAAACGGCGATCAGCTCTTCGTCGTTGCCGCTTAGCTGTTGGCCGTCTGACGCTTCCGCTTTAGGTGAGCGCCCACGCAGCTACCCGAACGTGACGACCCGCAACCTGGTAGGCGCAGGTTGCGGGTCGCCTAGAAGAGGAGAGTCGTTGTTGCCACTAAGGGCTAGCTATCCGCTATGGATACAGAGCGAGTAGCCGTGATGGGCACCAGGGACGTGACCGTCATGGCCCAGACCGCCAGTTGTGGCCAGCGGCTTAATATGGTGTTGGGCATAATCGGAGTTGCCGGGATCACCAGAATCGTTGCACGGAGATGCCGTGTGAGCCAGCGCCGGGGCGACGGCGAGCAGGGCCACGAGTATCACCAGGGCGATTATAAGCAATTTGCGCATCGGGTTTCCTCCTATAGCGTGCCTTGAACTGGATACGTGATGGTCGTGGCGGGCAGCCTACGGTTACTGATACCCGCCGCGTTGTCTTCAGATACGGATGAAGTGCGTGCCTGGATCTAATTTTGCATCTCGGCCATTGTCCCGGCCTTCTTCCTGCTACTCCTTTTCGCGCTCGCCATCGGCTATGGCTGGCTCATGCAGCAATCCCGCCCTCTCTGAGGTTCGACCATCCTCCGCCCATACTTTCGTCGGGTCACGACCGTACTCCGATGCATTATCTTATAGAGTAAGAATTGTCGTGTGTGGGCACGAACGGGTCAGTTCCCACCCCGGGCCGCTGAGGCGATGCTCGGGCTGGGAGATCGGCCACCAACCGGCCGGAGGAGGTTGAGACCATGTCATGGCTTATCGCGTTACTCGGTGTTGCTCTCGCAATCGCGCCCTGGATCCTGGGATACAGTGACGAAACAGCGGCGATGTGGACGAGCCTCGTGATCGGCGTCGTCGTCGCCGTCGTCGCCGCCTATGATGCGATCACGGGCGACGAGCGGCGGTGGGAGGAATGGCTGGCGGTTCTCGCCGGCGCCGTAGCGGTGATTGCACCCTTCATCTTCTTTAGCGCCGTTACTGCAGCCGTATGGACGAGCGTCGTCATCGGCGTTCTCGTGATCCTGCTCGCCGGCTACCGGGCGCTGAGCACCTAGCGCCTGTCGTAGCCACCCACCGTTGATGCTGCACCAGTGGCTGCCGCCGCGGCGGCAGCCACTTTTTTGTTGCCAACTGATCGTCCCCGCCCGCAACGCCAGCGGCGACCGCCCCACCACCTATAAAGACGGCCGGTAAGCGCCTCCATTTTTCGGTTACAATAGAACCATGAGCGCACAACTGCTGGCGACAAAACTGCGCGTTCCACCCCGGTCCAGCGAATTGGTTCCTCGTGCTCGTCTCCTCGACCGGCTTGACCAGGGCTTGCAGCGCAAACTCATCCTGGTTTCGGCACCGGCCGGCTTTGGCAAGACCACGTTGGTCGCCGAATGGGTCGCCAGACGCGCCAGCGAGGTATGTTTCGCTATCGGCTGGCTAACGCTGGAGACAAGCGACAATGACCTTGTCCGTTTCCTTAACTACCTCGCCGCCGCGGTTGGAGATGCATTGCCCGGTATCGCTGCGGAAATCCAGCCCCGCCTCGAGGCGCCGCACCCGACACCCACAGAGGAGATTTTGACGGCGCTGATTAACCGGTTCGTCGCCGCAAACCAGCCGGGCCGCGATCAGGAGTCCCGCCCCGAGCTCGTCCTCGTGCTCGACGATTACCACCTGATCACCGCCGCCGAGATCCACGAAGCAGTCGCCTTCCTGCTCGAGCACCAACCGGCGGGGCTGCATCTTGTGCTCCTCACCCGCGCCGATCCGCCGTTACCTCTACCTCGTCTGCGGAGTCAGGGCCAGCTCGTAGAACTGCGCCAGGGAGACTTGCGCTTTACTGCCGCAGAAGCCGCCGTCTTCCTGCAAGAAATCATGCAGCTCTCCCTTGGCGTGCTGGAGGTAGAGACGCTAACGAGGCGTACCGAAGGCTGGATCGCCGGCCTGCAAATGGCGGCGCTCGCGCTGCGCGGGCGCCACGAGGAAGAAGCGGCAGCGTTCGTCGCCGGCTTCACCGGCACCCACCGCTACGTGCTCGACTATCTACTGGAGGAAGTCTTACAGCGCCAGCCGGCCAGCGTACAACAGTTCCTGCTGGAAACGTCGATCCTGGAGCGCCTGTCGGCGCCTCTCTGTGATGCCGTCCGTAGCGGCGACGCGCAGCCGCCCGTGCCCTCCCGGGAGCTTCTCGACTACCTCGATAGGCACAACCTGTTCCTTGTCCCGCTCGACGAGCATCGCTCGTGGTACCGGTACTATCGCCTCTTTGCCGATCTGCTACAGCTGCGCCTGCGCCAGGCGATACCCGCGCGACTGGCCGAGCTCCACGAGCGCGCCGCCGCCTGGCACGAGGCAGCGGGGGAGACAGGTGCGGCGGTGACCCACCTGCTGGCCGCTGGGAACGTAACGCGCGCCGCTACCCTGGTAGCCGATCATGCCGAAGGGGCCGTCATGCACGGCGAGATGACGACCCTACTCGCCTGGGTAGACGCGCTTCCCGAAGAAGAAATCGCCGCGCGGCCCTATCTGGCCCTGCTCTACGCCTGGGCCATGCTCTTGGCTGGCCGGCCGGCAAACGTCGTCGAGTACTGGCTACAGATGATGGAAGCCAGAGAAGACACGGCTGGTTGGACCAACGCTATTCGCGCCTACGTACAGCTATTTGAGGGAAATCCACTCGCCGCGCGCCAGCTTGCCGAGCGTGCATTGTCAACCCTCCCGGCACAGACTGTATTCTTGCGCCAACTCGCCGGCCTCGTGCAGAGCATCGCGGTGCGCTACCAGGAAAACGGGCGGGATCCGGATCAGGCGCTCGACGCCACCTTCCGCACAAGCGCAGCCGCCGACAACACGCTCATCGCCGTTCTTGGGCTCTGTCTGCGCGCCGAGCTGGCCTATCGCCGCGGCGATCTCGCCGAAGCCGCCGTAATCTATGAGCAGGCGTTGGCGCTGGCGCAGACCGGAGAGGAGCGGCTGTTGCCGGTCGCGAGCGAGCCGCTTCTCGGCCTGGCCACCCTGGCGCTCGAGCAGTTCGATCTCGCCAGGGCAGAGGAGCTGCTGGAGGCGGGCCTGGCCCTGACCCGCGAGTGGAGCGGCGTCGCCGCGCTTGACGGATACCTGCTCCGGGTTCGCCTGCACTACTTGCGCGGCGAACATCAGGCCGTGTGGGCCGTGCTCGACGAGGCAGCCGAGTTAGCGCGGCAGTTTGATGCAGTCGAAACGGATGACCTGCTGGTCGCCCTTGCGCGCACCCAGATGGAGCTCCACCTTGGCCGGCTGGGCGCGGCGCGACGCTGGCTGGAAGCGCGCGCGCTGCAGGCAGACGCGGTAGGGGCCGACCTGAGCGCCGATCTGGCCACCCACGCTGCATCGGTGCGCAAGTATGAGTATTTGCTACTGGCCCGCCTCCTCGTTGCCGAGGGGCGCCCGGAAGAGGCGCTGCAACTACTGGGCCGGCTGCTGCCCCACTTCGACCGGCTGCGCACGCGCGTGACCATTCATCTCTTACAGGCGCTTGCCCACGAACAACGGCGCGAGGACGAGGCGGCGCTGGCTGCGCTGTCCAATGCGCTGTCTTTGGGCGAGCGTACAGGTCTCATCGCCGTGTTCGCCGAAGAGGGGGAGCCGGTTGCCCGTTTGCTGTACCACGCGCTCGAAACAGGGATCGCCCCTGACTATGCCAGCCGGTTGCTCGGCGTTTTTCCGGCAATTAGGGACGAAGAAAGGGCCGCCGCACGTGAGCGGATGGTCGAGCCGCTGAGCGAGCGCGAGACGGAGGTGCTGGCCTTGGTGGCCGAAGGGCTGACCAATCAGGAGATCGCCGCTCGTCTCTACCTCTCCCTGGCAACAGTCAAGTGGCATACGAGCAACATCTATGGCAAGCTGGCGGTGGGTAACCGTATGCAGGCGGTCGCCAAAGCGCGTACCCTAGGGGTGCTGCCGGCGCTGTAGGAGCAGACTGACTATACCCCACCCCAACTTTCGCCTAGTCTCCCCCTCTGCTGTATAGCGTAGACTTTAATGTATCTCGCAGAAGACAGCCTGGCTTACCTTCGCAGGTTTGCCCCATTGATACGATAGGCTATCTGAACGGAGCATACCATGGATGAACCGTCCTATTACCGCATTGTCGTCTGCGGTGAATTAACTGAGCGTTGGTCTGATTGGTTCGATACGTTTGAGCTCTCTTTGTCGCAGGAACCGGGTGGCGAGCTGGTAACTATCCTCTCCGGCCCCGTCACCGACCAGGTTGCGCTGCGCGGCATCCTTGTCGCGTTGTGGGATCTCAATCTCACCTTGCTTTCTGTCTACCGTATGGAGACAGGAGTTGCTCAATCGTTGGAGGATCGTGATGTCACCGCTTAGTGAGCTAATCGCAGCCAGGAAGCAGCACCGGATCATGTCTACCCGCTCTATCCTGGTGAGCAGCTCCATCAGCAGACATGAGGGATTAGAGCCGTTGCCCTGCACATGGCAGACAGCGCTGCTATGGACACTCAGGGCCGTCCTGATGTTAACGATCGTCGCCGAGACGCTATCAGGCGATTATCTCTGGGCAGCCGATGCCCTCTTGGCCCTGGCGCTTTGTTCGCTGCCTTCGGCCTTGTTCCGTAACTATGACAGAGCGTCCACTCTCAATATCGAGATCGTCTTCCTGGCCATGGCGGTGGGTAACTGTACTCTGGGCGTTGCCGGGAATCTGTACCGGTCGCTACCTTACTATGATAAAGTCCTCCATATCATTAACCCGGCGGCACTGGCCTACTGCTCCTTTGTCTTTATGTGGACCATCGTTAGCACGCGCGACACCGGCATTTCGCCACTGGCCCTGGCCGCGGTCACCACGTTGATGGTGCTGGGCGCTTCTGCCATATGGGAGTTAGCGGAGTATGTTTCCGATCAGCTGGCCAGCACATCCACGCAAGGCTCGCCACTCCTGGCGCCACTTGACGATACGATGTGGGATCTGCTTCTGAGCTTCTTCGGCGGTCTGTTAGGGGCCGTTGCCGCTGCGCTCTCGGTTCTCAGTTCTCGCCATAACGCTCACACGCAGCGCGAAGGGAAAGGGTGGCTTTCGTGAATGTTAGCGACAATCTAAGCGACCTGGCCTATTACGAGAAGGTCTCCTCTAAGAAAACGGAGTTGCTCTTTCTTGGGCTGGCGCTCTTGTTTCTCTTGCTCGCGCTGTGGCGCCTAGAAGCCGCCGGGCGCGGCACTGTAAGCACCCTGCTGTTTGCAGCGTTTTTCTTCTTCCTGTTCTATGCTCTCAACTACCGGACGCTGACCATTCGCCTGACTCCCCAGGAGCTAAAGCTGCGCTTCGGCCTCTTTCGCTGGACCATCCCCATTGACAACGTCGAACGCTCATATCAGGACGAAGCTTCGTTGTGGCGCATTGGCGGTGCCGGCATTCACTTTTCCTCATTCGAGGGCCGGTATCGCGTCATGTTCAATTTTCTCGAATATCCCAGGGTCGTCGTGTCGCTCAAGGAGAAGCGCGGCCCGGTACGGGATGTGGCTTTCTCGACGCAGCAGCCGGAACAGGTAATGGCCCTGCTGCGCGAATTCGCGGCGAAACAGAGCGAATAGCATGCCCGCAACGATGAACCTATCACAGACGGAGGTGCAAAGATGACCAGTCGGACGCTGAGAATCACGCCGGGCGTCGCTGTGCAACTGTTGCTCGTTCTGGTGGTCATTCCATTCTCGCCGCTGTACATATCCGGGCGCTGGGACTGGTGGGAAGGCTGGGTCAGCGCCGCCATTTTCATTCTTGGCTTCGTCGTCAGCCGGGCGCTGGCTGTGCGCCGCCATCCCGATATCCTGCAGGAACGTGCCGGCTTTATGGAGCACGAAGATACGAAGACGTGGGACAAAGTGCTGGCGCCGCTGGTGGCGTTCGGCAGCGCCTTCATCCTTGTCGTAGCGGGATCCGACGCGCGCTTCGGTTGGTCGCCTGGGTTTCCCCTGGCGGCAAAAATAGTGGCCCTGGCCCTCATCTTGCTTGGCTACGCCCTTGGCACTTACACCCTCATGGAGAATCGCTTTTTCTCCGGCACGGTCCGCATCCAGACGGAGCGCGGGCATCAAGTGGTTTCCAGCGGACCGTATCACTGGATCCGACATCCGGGATATGCCGGATCGATCATAGCTTATCTGGCCATGCCTGTTTTGCTGGATTCCTGGTGGGCTCTCGTGCCGGCAGCACTCAGTGTCGTCACTATTGTCATTCGCACCCATCTAGAAGATCGCACCCTGCAAGAAGAATTGGAGGGTTACGATACCTATGCCGATCACGTCCCGTGCCGGCTGCTGCCAGGCGTGTGGTGACGGCGCCTGATCCTGGAGGAGAAGACAACCCACACGCTTGAGGTCCTGCGCGTATCGCCGGCCAGCGTCAATCAGGTATTGCTGGACAAGGCACTCGCCGGAAAGGTATACGGCCTCCTCGCCGCGGGCGTACTGCTAACATTTAACCTCTCCATGGTGAACCTGTGGGCTCCCATGCTGCTTGCCGTGCTGGCGCTCGTCCTCATTGGTGTGAGCATCAGTATGCTTGTCGGCACACTGGTGGAGAATGAAGGCGCCGTGCAGATGTAGGTCTCGCTGCTCCTCGTGCTCCTGATGTTCCCGCTCTGTGTCGTCTTCTTCGGCAGCGAGCGGCTGCCGCCCTGGACCCTAAAAGCTGCGGCGTCGCTACCAGCCACGGCGGCCGCTGACTTGATCCGGCTCTCGTTTGGCAACGTCTCGCACCCGGCACAACTCTGGCCCAGGCTGGCGGCCATCCTCCTCGCCGTACTGGTCGTCTTGGCGGTAACCGCCTGGCGCCTACGCACCTGGGAACGCTGAACCCTCAGTCACGCCCCCGCAGTGTGCTCTTCACCTTCGGCCCGATCGCCGGCCTAGCCCCTGGCTTCAACGATAGGTCGGGTACCAGACCATGGCTACTGCCGTGTCAGAACCGGCAAGTACACAGAGAAATCATCTGTTGCCACACCTGTCACGGTTACTGCATGGGTGGCGCTATCCGCACCCCCATCATCGTCGCTGATCTCAATGCCGATCAGGTAATTGCCAGCGCTGGTGTAGGTGTGATCCACCTCGAACTGGGTGGCGCCGGGAGAAATGTCGCCCAGACTGGACTCGTCGTCGCCCCAGGCGATCTCGTAGGCATGCGTATCCGCGGAACCGCCATCGGTGAAGGAGATGGTGAGCGCAACGTGGCGCCCCACCAGAGATGCGCCGCTGACCACCGTGATCACCGGCGCGACGTTGTTGACGATGAGCTGGGCGCTGGCCACGGTCACAGCACCAAACGGGTCGGTGGCGGTTAGTGTGACATTGAACGAACCATTGTCAACGCACGTGACCGTCGTCGCTAGCTGTGCGGGGCTGGCGATCGTGCATGACGCGCTGTCGACCGTCCACATGTGTGCCAGCGCATCGCCATCTGCATCATTCACACTGCCGGATAGCACGATCGTACTACCCTCGGGACCGGTGTACGGCCCGCCGGCGCCCGCGACCGGCGCCTCGTTGCTGAGATCGACAGACCACAGCTCGCGCCCACGCGTGCCGTCGTCCGCACTGAAGAGGAGCCGTTGGCCCAGACCGCGAATGGACAGCGGGTTAGAGTCTCCACCGGGATTGATGTCCGACAGCAGAACTGTGTTCCCTTCTTCGCCTGCGCTGCTCCACAGTTCTTTTCCGTGCACCCCGTCGTCGGCGCTGAAGTAGAGCGCATTATCGATCACTACGAGTTCGCTCGGCGAAGAGCTGTTCGGATGGTTGCCCGGGTAGATGTCTTTCACCAGCACAGTTCCATCGGCCGTGCCATCAGTCCGCCACAACTCGCGCCCGTGTATGCCATCTACGGCCGTAAAGTACAGCCGGTTGCCGGCGGGGGTCAGGAAGTTGGGCAAAGAGTGAGCCGAACCAGCGAAAATGTCATGCACCCTGACCGTGCCCGCAAGGGTTCCATCGCTCTTCCACAACTCCTGGCCGTGAGTATCGTCGCCCGCGGTAAAGTAGACGGCGCCGTTCATAATGGTCAATTTATCCGGATCGAAGCTAGACGAGTTCCCCGTGTTAATATCAATGACCATCGTCGTCCCACCGGCCGTTCCGTCACTGCGCCAGAGTGCTCGCCCATTCGTGCCATCATCGGCAGTGAAGAGAAGGACGCCGCCCAGGTTCACGAGGTCACGGGGCTTACTGCTGTCGCTGCCAGGATAGATATCCTTGATCAGGGTCGTTCCCCCGGGCATACCGTTGCTTTTCCACAGCTCGGTTCCATGTGTTCCATCATCGGCCACGAAAAAGAGAGTTCCGTCGACGTCGGTCAGTTGGGCCGGCGAAGATGCTCCGCCCGGATGAATATCCTCGACCAGGACCGTTCCCATGACGGACCCATCGGTTTTCCATAGCTCAACACCACTTTCAGCATCGCTGGCCACAAAGAAGAGGGTTTCGGCGGACGCGCGGAATCGTTGTGGGTTTCCACCATCGCTACCGGGGCGAAAATTCTTGAGCATGTACGTGCCGCCCGTAGTTCCGTCGCTCACCCAGAGCTCGTCGCCATTGACACCATCATTCCCGTTGAAGTACAACAACCCGTTGTAGGCCACTAGTGCAAATGGAATCAGGGTCTCTGAGGGGTTATTTGTCGCGATGTCTTCAACCAGAAGGGTACCCGCCTCGGTTCCGTTACTCTTCCAGAGCTCCGCTCCGTGAGTCCCGTCGTTGGCGACAAAGAACATCTGACTTCCAACTATCGTAAAGGATTGCGTGCCGGTATCCAGGCCTGCGGCTGCGCCAGGATAGATATCTTTGACCAGTGCGGCCGGCCGGGTCTGAGCCAGGGCGGCAGCCGTTGCGACTAAGAAAGCCAGCGCCAATACCAGGGTTAACAACAATGACAGCCCTCGGGACACAGGTGTTGACCGATTACCGTTCATGACCTCTCATCTTGCACCCCCACCTGGTAGCCTGGAACAGACCACGAATCACTTCGAAATGTGACATTGCGTTGAAGGACGTCCACATCAGCTGGCAAAGCGCAACATCAAGTGTAGCAGAAATCGAGCGCCCGCATAGTAAACCAGACGACGCTGCAGTTGCTTTGCCGGCAGACGTGTGGAGAATAGCAGGCTTATGAAGCAGCTCAACGCAGTCATCTGGGACATGGACGGGGTACTGGTCGATACCGGGCGTCTCCATTACGACGCCTGGCAGAGTACGCTTGACGAATACAGCATTGCCTTCGACGAGGCACTGTTCCGCCAAACGTTCGGCATGAACAATGAAACGATTCTGCGGCGCCTCTTAGGCGACCGTTTTTCGCCTGCACTTTACGATGAGATCAGCGGCAGCAAGGAAGAGCGCTTCCGCGCTGCCTTGCCCGGGAACGTCACGCTCTTTCCCGGCGCTTTGCCCCTCTTACGCGCGCTGCGCGAGCAAGGTGTTGCTCAGGCGATCGGCTCCTCCGCGCCGCAGCCGAACATTGACGCTATCGTCGGCGAGCTGGGAATCGCCGGCTATCTGGACGCCATTGTCTCGGCAGCCGAAATGCCCGGAAAACCAGATCCGGTCGTCTTCCTGACAGCCGCCGCCCTGCTCGGCGCCCGGCCGAGGGACTGCGTTGTTATCGAGGATACGGAGGCAGGTATTGCTGCCGCCCAGGGGGCCGGAATGAAATGTGTCGCCGTGGCGACAACCAATCCGGTAGAGGCACTGCAAACGGCCGATCTCGTCGTCGACGGCCTTGAGGCGATCGAGCCGTCACGACTGCTCGCCTTGGTTAGTACGCCCTAACCACGCCGCGAGCGCCACAGCCAATGCGGGAATAGCCTATCCAGAGCGCTCCAGCCCGGCCTCCGCGCAGTCTCCCATGTCAACACGGCCGCGAGCACAAGAGAGGCCACTCTCCTCGTCACACTCGACGCCGTCTACCTGCTCACCAACAACATCGAAGCGCCACGCCTGCAGGCAGAGGAGCGGCTCCACGAGCAGGGCTGGCAGTTCAAAGTGACCGTCCAGAAACGCGGCGCCCTACCTATCGTGAATCTGGTTGCCACTGGTGAGCGTGTTTTCGCTTTCCGACACCTGCTGCCATGGGCAAAAAAACTCGAGCGGTACGCTATGCTCGTTCTTTGCGGGCGGCGCCACGGCCTCGTCTGCTCGCTCACCCTTCGTGCGCTTCGGCCCCATAGCAGACGACCTGCGGCATAAAGCGAGAGCCGTCGACGCCGTCGACGCTGCCTTCATCGACGCTACCCGGCCGGGACGGCGCCGCCACGTACAGCGTCCAGGGCTATCCTGACAAATGGCAACAGCACCACCAGGGCGGTGCTGCTGGTTACGAACCCCGCGAATACGTCGCTACCCCGGAAACGCTAGACCAGGTTGGCGTGGGGCAGGTCTTCGCCTGGAACCCTTCTATCGCCGGCACGAAGTCGGAAGACACCATCCTTGCTGGCGAAAGCGGCAATGAAATCCTGACGGCGATGGACGGCTGGCTCACAGTAACAGCCTATGAGGGGACGGTCGCCGGGACGCCGTGGGGCACCCAATGGGGACACCCCCTCCCTATAGTATGAACATCGATAGGCCACAAATGCAATGTGGAGAAAGATGATGTTCGTACCATCCTTAGGAACCGGCAACTACATTCTGATCGCCCCCAACGCTAGCAATTACGCCGACCGCCTTTTCTGGGGGCGCTACATCACAGCGCGGCTCCATTCCGTTGTTACCAGGCTACTGGGCGGCTCGCCCGGGTTGCAGTCGCTTGCCGAGGCGCGGCAGGGCACGTTCGTCAAGAACCGCCGCCACGCAGGTGTGAAGCTGGTTGCCCTCAACGACATCCGCGGCAGCGAAAGCCGCAGCAACGATTTCGACGCCGCCTTTCGTCCCTTGCACCGCCGCATGAACCAGCGCTGGGTCAACTTGGCCTCTGCCTGGCTGCGTGGCGTGGTCTTCGAGGCTGTCGAGCTCATCCAGATCGGCTCTGACTACTTCGTGCGTGACGGCCACCATCGCATTTCGGTCGCCCGCGCCACAGGCCAGCGCTACATCGATGCCGAAGTCACCATCCTGGATGTAGGTGAGCACGCGGTTCTAGCCGAGCGTCCCGCGGTCACGGGCCGGCCGCGCCTTCTCAATCAGGGAGCGCTGGTCCCTGTGCTCTGAGCGGGATGGCTTGGCGAGGTCAGGGTGGACGCCCGTGAGACAGCCGCCCTCTAGACTACACACAGTTCGCGATAACAGATTCATAAACGGAGATACGGGATCATGAAAAACGTAGCCAGTAAAGACGCTGCCCTGTGGAAATGTGACTCGTGCGGTTCGTGGTGGTGCAGCCAGCCTGCCCTGGCGCCGACCGATTTCCTGCAGCAGTTGCCCGCCGCCTTGGTTGCCGAGCTGTCATGGGATGAGTTCCGCGGCTGGGCTGTCGGTCCTGCTGAGGACGTCGCCATCTGCCCGGAGTGCAGCACGGTCAGCAGCCAGCCGCTCTACGGTACGGTGGGTTTCGCCCCGCGCCGGCAGCCGATGTTCGCGCTGCACGCGGCGCGCGGCATGTCCGTACGCAACATGCGGCAGAGCGGGTTCGCCGTCGCCGCTGGCGACTAGACCGGTAGCGCGATGCTAGATCGCGCGCTACCGGTCCGGTCAGCTGCCAGACATCGTCACCGCTTCAGAACTCACTAGCACCTGGCACACAACACTAACCAGCGCCCAAATCTCCCTTTCTTGTGCCCGCTCCTTCGCGGCACAAACCGCCGGCGGCGGTAACTGCGACGCGGCCGCTATCTGCTCCGCCCGCGTGCGGCTCTCCGTCCAGCTGATCGGATGGGCCGCGACGAAGTTGGCCACCTCCAGCGCCAGTTCCGTCTGACCACCCTGATACAAGATCTCCGCCGCCACTACCAGCGCCGCCAGGGTAATCGCCCGGTCGCCGGTCGCGCGAGATACGTCGAGGGCCCGCGCCATCTGTTCACGGGCAACGGCCAACTGCTGGGCAGCCAAGCTGGTACGGGCCCGGCCGATGAGCGCATAGCCCTGCGCCCAACTATGGCCGTTTTCCTCTGCCTCCTGCAGGCTCTGCTCAAAGTTGCTGGCGGCCACGGCGTGGAAGCCGCGTGCCGCGGCGACGTCACCCAGGCCACGATAGTAGAAAGAGTAGCCGGTCTGGTCGCCATACTGGGCAAAGAGGGGTCGGGAGCGCTCATACCAGACGACGGCCTCGTCCAGCTCGCCACGCAGCCTGCAGAGCTCGCCCATCTCCCAGGTAGTCCATGCCTCGGTAAAGATATCGCCGGCAGCGCGGGCGTGGGTGAGAGCCAACCGCTTGGTCTCCAGCGCCAGTTCCAGGCGGCCATAACGAGCAGCCTCATAGCTTTCCTTGCCAAGCATATCGCCGGCAAGGGAGCTACTGCCGTGAGCCAGAGCCGTTTCGGTCATCGTGCGGTAGTGAGCAAACGCGGCGTCCACATCACCCATCTGTAAATAGGCGTCGCCGATGTTCCAGTGTAGGAAAGCGGCGATCGACCACTCCCCGACTTCGTCGAGCCGCGCCCTGGATTCCTCCCAGTAGCTGATCGCTAGCGCAAACTCCTCCCGCAGCCGGTGGAGCTGGCCCAGATTACGCAAGACATAACCACTCTCGCGATTATCGCCCAGCGACTCGAGGATACGCAGGGCCTCATCGAGATGGGCGGCTGCCTCGCTCCTGTTCACTTCATCTTCTTCCAACCGAAATTGCATGAGATGGGCGAGGTGATGCAGAGCGAAGGCAAGTTCCCAGCTGGCATTCTGCTCACGTAATGTGTCTACCAGCAGGCGCAGGCTTGCCAATGCCTTCTCGCGGTCCACGTTGCGCCCGTAACTATAGCAGAGTGTAATGCGCCAAAAGGCCGGCAGCGGCTGTGCTTCGGCGAGCAGCCAGGCCTCCTCAAGCTGGTCGTCGAAGGGTACGACGCTGCCATTTGCTTCGAAGCGAATGGGAAGCCCGCTGCGATAGAAGGCCGTTTTGGCCACCAGAAGAATGGTGCGCAGGGGAAGGTTACGCTGTCCTTCTGCCGGCCCGGCGAGCGCAAGCTCCAGCAGCGGCAGCAGCTTCCCTCCTCTTTGCATCGATTCTGCATGGCGATAGAGAGCAGGCAGCATCTTCTCGACGATCATCTGCAGGCCCGTCTCTGCGCTTTGATCCGTGCCGCCACGCCCAACCACCCAATGCCAGGCGGCTGCAGCCTGGTCCAATACGGAGCGCACCATCTCGAAGGCTTCTTTTTGGCCAGGACCATTCATCAGGCTGTTTTGCTGTTCTAGTGGGTCACTTGGCACGAAAATAGCCATTGTCTATTTCGAGTAAGATCACGA
>JAVVFG010000021.1:0-20623 GCA_032260445.1 Anaerolineae bacterium
GCACCCGTCCAGCGGCGGATAGCAGGAGCGATCACCCGCAGAACCAGCACCCGGATGCCGGCGACCAGCGGGATGGCCACTAACGCGCCGACGAGGCCACCGATGCGCTCACCTCCCAGAATGGAGAGAAGCACCAGCAATGGTGACACCTTCGCCTCCTGGCGCATCACGTTCGGCAGCACGACATTACTTTCAATTTGTTGGATGACAAGCGCAAGAACCAGGGCGAACGCAGCCTGGCTAAGCGATTGGGAGAGGCCGACCAGAACCAGCACAATTGCCGTAATAAACGGCCCGATAAGGGGGATAAATTCCAGCAACCCGGCCATCACGGCGAGGGCAAGCGCATAGGGAAAGCCAATAATCAACAAGCCAATATAGGTCAGCACGCCGATGATCAACGCCGCCAGCAGCTCGCCGCGGATGAAGCCCCCCATCGCATCCATGATTTCGGCGATCACCTCATTCGCCTCATCGCGTCGGTCTACGGCGAACAGAGAAAGGACAAAACGATGGAAACGTGGCCCGTCGAGTAGTGCATACAACGATCCGAAGAAGACAATCACGAAAGCCGTGACCAGACGCGTCAGCGATTGCGACGACCGTGTCAAGGCGTTATTAAAACCACTGCCGCCGAAGAAGCGTTCGAGGAGACCACCGATAGAAAGACGGCTGCCCGGCAGCCAGTTATTCAATTGCTGCTGCCACTGCTCGACCAGTTGCGGTCCTTCGTCAATCGCGGTCTGGGCACTACTCCACACACGGGGCACTGCCAGCCAGCCGATAAGCAGGAAAAGACCTAACAGCAAAAGATAGAACAAGATGACAGCCGCCGTGCGCGGCATCCGTTGCGCCAACCGTTCGATGAGCGGCGCAAGCGCCGCGGCCACGGCCACAGCGCCAATGAGCAACGCCAGAGGCCAGGCAAGCAACTGCAGCAGCCACAGCGTTCCCAGACCAATGATCAACGCGACCGCGACACTCAAGGTCCGTTCCCACCACCCGTCCGGCAGCCACCGGCCTCGCCACCGCGTCACGTTTTGACTCAACACTCTCTCCTCAGATGATTGGTAGACACTACCATATACCTTATTATAGATAGTGTACAGTCACGTCCAGGCCCTTGCGGCCATTCATATCCGAGGATGTATCCCTGGCTATGTCCCGATACAGACCACGGCTCGGAGGAAGATAGTTTGGCAACATCACATCCTTCTCCGCGGGGCCAGCTCGCCATTGCCAGTTGCCGCTCTGGCACCTACTTAGCTACCAGCGTTGCTGCTGCCTACCCTGGCGACCAGGACCGACCACTCACCCTACTCACCGATCTCGACGACAACTTCTCCGACAGCGAAACGATCGTGCGCCTCCAGCACGATGTTAGCGGCAAGGACGTCTTTCTATTTCAGGCACTCTACGATCCCACGTCGGCGCGAAGCATCGATCAGAACTACATGGCGTTCTTCATCGCCGCCCGCGCCTTCCGCGAGTGGGGCGCCAATTACGTGACCGCCGTGCTCCCTTACCTCGCCTATGCACGACAAGACAAGCCTGCCCCCTTCGCCTACGAGCCGACCACCGCCAAGCTAACCGCCGATTTTGCGGCAACCGCCGGCATCGACCGGCTCGTCACCTGGCACCCGTCTCTGCGCCAGATCCACGGCTTCTACGGCGGCATGCCGGTGCACGTGCTCGATGCGCTCGGCTTCTTTGCCCACCGCTTTCGTGACCTCGCTGGGCGCAGCGACGTCGTCGCCGTCGCGCCCGACGTCGGCGCCTCCAAATTTGTCACCCATCTCGGCCGGACCCTCGACCTCTCCTGTGCCATTGCCTCCAAGTACCGTCCGCAGCCCGAACACGCCGTCGTGAACGAGATCATTGGCAACATAAGCGGCCGCAAGATTGCCCTGGTTATCGACGACATGATCAGCACCGGCGGTACCATCGCCGCCGTCGTGCAGCGACTAGCTGAGGCAGGTATTGCCGAGATCATCGTCGGCGTTTCCCACAACTTGTGCCAGCCCGTAGCCCACGAGCGTTTACGCACCCTCCATGAGAACTACAACCTGAGCCGGCTTATCGTCACCAACACCATCCCACAGACCCAACCGTTTCGCGACCTACCCTTCCTCGAAGTCTACGATCTTTCTGACCTGTTTGCCCGGGCCGTGCACCAGATCCACCACAACCAGCCGCTGCACGATCTCTACCGGTTTAAGGCCAAGGAGAGTGCACAATGAGCGCATCCTACACCAAAGAAGAAGTGGCTGGCATGCTCGAGCGCATTGCCAGCCTCCTCGACGTGCAAGATGCCAACGTGTTCCGCGTTCGTTCGTACCGCCAGGGAGCACGCAGCATCCGCGAAAGCGACGCTGATATCGTCGCCATGGCCGAACGCAAGGATATCGATGGCCTTGTCGCACTGCCAGATATCGGCGAAGGTCTGGCTGGCCTGATCGTCGAGTACGTCACCACCGGCCGTTCCTCCTTGCTCGAGGAGCTGCAAGGGCAAATAATGCCAGAAACTGTCATCGCCCAGGTTCCAGGTATCGGCGACGAGCTGGCTGCACGCATCGTCGACGAACTCGGCATCAACACCCTCGAGGAGCTGGAACAGGCCGCCTACGACGGCCGTCTAGACCAAGTAGAAGGTTTTGGTGAAGGCCGGCTGAAAATGGTACGCACCAGCCTCGCCGGCATGTTGGACCGTGGTGGGCGGCGGCAACGGCAAGAAGGGGACGAGAACACGAGCGAGCCACCCATTGCCTTGCTGGTAGAAATCGACGCCGAGTACCGGCGCCGCGCTGCCGATGGGGAGTTACCGACGATTGCACCGAAACGCTTTAACCCCGACAACGAGAAGTGGCTGCCGCTCCTGAAGACGACGCGCCAGGGCTGGAAGTTCACCGTTCTCTTTTCCAACACGGCACGGGCCCACGAGCTAGACAAGATGCACGACTGGGTAGTTATCTATTTCGAGCCCGAAGATGGCGGTAGCGAACGCCAACGTACCGTGGTGACGGAACAGACTGGGCCCCTTGAGGGCAAGCGTGTCGTGCGCGGCCGGGAGAAAGAAACACGCGACTATTACCGCCAGCGGCAATGAGTCTGGCCGGTTGACGAAAATTGTAATTGACGCCGTCAGGAATGTTGGGTTATCTTATCTGTGCACCGGCTGTTCGTCAGGGTCGGCGCTCCCACTATTACTACTGACGGCGGTGGGTTATGTTGGTATCTATATCAACCAGTTATACTCTTGTTCCTGACCGTTCCCCCTGTCGCGCCGATGCCGCCATCTTTCGTTATTACTGGCAACGCCAGCGCCTTTCGCACTGGTGTTCGCGCGCTCTGATGCGCCGGTTGGCCCACGATTATTGGGTCGCGCGGCGCAGCGAGTGGGCTCAGGCGGCAGCCTCAGATGTGCCCGTTGAGGCTGCACCAGCAGTGGTCGTCGAGTCACTGCTGGTCGAGTGGCAGCCGGCGACATAGGGTAAGCCGGCCCGCTTCCAGGACAAAATTCCGCCGCGCAGGTTACTGACCTGCGCAAAACCGCGGCGTACCAGCAGCTCACACGCTGCCTGGCTTAACGTGCCGCCACGGCAGATCAGCACGATCTGCTGCTCGCGCAGCAGCTCCTCACAACGCTCGTCAAGCATAGGCAACGGCAGCAGGCGCGAACCGAGTATATGTTCGCGTTCATATTCTTGCACCGGCCGGACGTCGACAAGCAGCGGCGCGCTCTCGGCGTAACCGTCTAGCCAATGCCACAATTCTTCGACCTCTACCTGCCGGATGGGTATCTTCTCCTCGCCTTCCTCAGCCTGCCGGCAGCGGCGAAAGATGGCCCGTAACCACCTGCACATGCCTACAGTCTAGCCAGCCGGAGCAAGGCCCAGTTAATGGCTCTGTAATAGCTCTGTAAGAGCCGGGAGCCAGTCGCCATACCGCCAGCGCCCCTGTGTGATGCAGTTTCCAGGCCGGCGCCACCCCTTCTTTACTGGCGAGCGCATCCAATCTGTGTCGCTATACGAATTTCAGTCCTCAAGCGCCGCTAGCTCGGCCGCGACCATCAGCCGCACCAGCTCCGTAAACGACGTCTCGGCTCTCCAGCCCAGCTCGCGCTCTGCCTTGCCGGCCTCGCCGACAAGCAGATCCACCTCCGCGGGGCGCATCAGCCGCGGATCCTGGACGACATACTCCTGCCAATCCAGCCCTACCTCGGCGAACGCGGCCGCGGCAAACTGCTGCACGCTGTGCGTCTTCCCCGTTGCCAATACGTAATCGTCAGGTTGCTCCTGCTGCAGCATCAGCCACATTCCACGTACATAATCAGGCGTGTAGCCCCAGTCTCTCTGTGCGTCCAGGTTCCCGAGACGCAGTTCGTCCTCCAGTCCCCGGCTGATGCGTGCCGCGCCGCGCGCGATCTTCCGGGTCACGAATTCATGACCCCGGCGCGGGCTCTCGTGGTTAAAGCAGATGCCAGAACAGGCGTAAAGGTCGTAACTCTCGCGGTAGTTGATCGTGATCCAGTGAGCATAGAGCTTCGCCACGCCATAAGGGCTGCGCGGGTAAAATGGCGTGCTCTCCCGCTGTGGCACCTCTTGCACCTTGCCAAACATCTCGCTGCTGCTCGCCTGATAATACCGAATGGCAGGATCAACCTGCCGCACAGCGTCGAGGAGACGCGTTACCCCGAGTCCTGAGACATCTCCAGTTAACACCGGCTGCTGCCACGACGTGGGCACAAACGATTGCGCCGCCAGATTGTACACCTCGTGCGGCCGCACGTCGTCGAGCAGGTGGAGGAGCGAAATCTGGTCCGTGAGGTCGCCGGAGACCAGCGTCAGTTGCTCCTGGATGTGTTCAATGCGCTGGAAATTGAGCGTGCTCGTGCGGCGGACCATGCCCACCACCTCATACCCCTCTGCCAGCAAGAATTCCGCGAGGTAGGAGCCATCCTGGCCCGTGATCCCCGTAATGAGTGCCCGTTTTGCCGTCATGAGCTGCCTCCTGTTGTCATCTGCGCGCCCCATCTGACTCTATTGTGCCCTGGATTATGCCGATTGTCTGCTAAGCCACTTAGCAGACAATCGGCGCACCACCCGCTATAGTTGGCGCCGTGATGGTCACACGAAATGGCATGGTTGCTCCTTCCGGACGCCAGGCCGTATCCCCGCAAGGTCCACAGCATGCGCCGTGAGCCGCAGGAGACAATTGGACAGCGCATCGCCCGCCTGCGCCAGCAACAGGGCTGGACGCAACAGACGCTGGCGGAGCGCATCGCCATCTCACGTGTCGCCGTCTCGCACATCGAGATGGACATCTCTGTGCCCGGCGAACGCACGATTACCCTGCTCGCCGGCCTCTTTAAGTTAACCCCACCCGAGCTCGTCGCCGGCACTACCTATCCAGCGGCGAAGGCGGAACGTTTACCCCTCTCTGCCTGCAGCTACACACCGCTTGAGCTGGCCCTCGCGCTCCTGTACAACGACCTCGATTGGTTACAACGGCTGTCGCACATGCCCGATCGGCCACAACTGGTGGCTGAAATCCGGGCACACTGGCTGGTGGAGCTAGCCCGCTGGCGCCGGCGCACACCCGACCCGGAGAGCCGGGCAGAAATTGACGCCGCACGCCAGGCCGTGTACGATGCCTGTAGTGTGAAAGGACAAGGACAACGATGATGACTATCAAAGTAACGGTCTATTCCGACTACCTTTGACCGTGGTGCTATGTCGGCCAGGATCGGGTCGAACGGCTACAACGAGAATACGACGTGGAGGTCACCTGGCTCCCCTTCGAGCTCCATCCGGAGATTCCCGCCGGTGGCATGCCCGCCCCGGACTACGTACGCCGCACGGCCGGCAGTGAGGTCGGCGCGCGCCTGCGCCAGATGGCCGCTGCCAGCGGGCGTGACATTGTCTTTAGTGCCGGATGGATCCCCAACAGCCGCCGCGCCCTGGAAGCTTCGGAGTACGCGCGGGAGCAAGGCAAACATGAGGCCTTTCACCGCGCTGTCTTCCACCGCTTCTACGGCGAGGGCAAAGATTTGGAGGACTGGGACGTGCTGCGCGACGCCGCGCGTGAGGTAGGGCTAGATCCCGAGGCAATGCAGGCGTCGACCGAAGCCGGCAGCTACCGGCAAGTTGTCGACGACCACATCCAGCAAGCTCATCGCCTGGGCATCACCGGCGTCCCCGCCTACGTCCTCGGCGACCGCTACCTGATCATGGGCGCCCAGCCCTACGACGTCTTCCAGCAGGTCATGGCCGAGCTTGGCGCCGCCCGCGAAGCCAACAGCTCATAAGACCGCTGGGGCCAGCTCGCATAGCGGCTGGTTAGATCCCCCTCCCGGCGCTATCATCCCAACTAGCACCTGAGTCAAAATCAGTTCTAGAGTAAAGGAAGGAGCGCACCGATGGCCGCAATTCCTGACAGTCACCGTCATCTGTTCGAGGAAAAAGTGTTCGCCATGCTAGGGACCGTCATGCCCGATGGCCAGCCTCAGGTTCATCCTGTCTGGGTCGACTATGATGGCGAGTATGTACGCGTCAACACAGCACGCGGGCGTCAAAAGGACAAGAACCTGCAAGAACACCCGCAAGCGACGGTCCTGCTTATCGACACCACCAATCCCTTCTATTGGATGGAGATCCGCGGCCACGTTGCCGAGCGCATCGAAGGCGACGAGGCGGAAGCGCACATCGATGCCCTGTCCGCCAAATACACCGGCCGCGAGATATACGCGAACCGCACCCCTGAAATGGTGCGCGTCCTCTACAAACTCGAGCCGGTGCGCGTCATCACGGCCGGTTAATGCCCGCCGTCGCCAGTAACCCGTCGCCGCGCAGCGGCAGCCTCGTCCTCTACAAGAACGAGCCGGCCCGCGTGACCGGCACCGAGCGCAAGAAGATCACCATTGTCCGCCTCGACGGCCAGAGCCTGAGCGTACGCCCCAAGGACGTCACCCTTCTTCATCCCGGCCCAGTTGACACTCTGCACGAGCTGCGCTTACCCGACGGCGAACCGCTGGTAGCCTGGGAGCTGCTGGCGGGCAGCACGACGACGCTACCTGAGCTGGCAGAGCTCGCCTTTGAAGCCTACACACCGGCGAGTGCCTGGGCCGTGTGGCGGCTTCTCGACGACGGCCTCTACTTCAGCGGCACGCCTGACGAGGTTGTGGCCCATACGCCTGATGAGGTCGCCGCTGAGCAACAGGCCCGCGCCGCACGTGCCGCCGCCGAAGCCGCCTGGCAGGCGTTCGTACAGCGGCTACAGCAAGACAGTTTCGATTCTGAAACCGACGCCGAATTCCTGCAAGATATAGAAGAGCTTGCCCTTGGGCGCCACGAACAGAGCCGCGTGTTGCGCGCGCTCGGTCGCGCAGAAACGCCGGAAAGCGCCCACTCACTGCTACTCGACGTTGGCTACTGGGCGCCAGAGTTTAACCCCTACCCCCAGCGGCTCAGGCTGCCGGCGACCACCCCCACCTACACCTTGCCACCGCTGCCAGACGAAGAACGGCTCGACCTGACTCACTTGCCGGCTTTTGCCATCGACGATGCCGGCAGCGACGACCCCGACGATGCCTTCAGCCTAGACGGCGAACGCCTCTGGGTCCACGTAGCAGACGTCGCCGCGCTCGTACCGCCCGGCAGCCCGGCTGATGTCGAGGCGCAGGCGCGCGGCGCCAACCTCTACCTCCCCGAAGGCACGGTACCCATGTTGCCGCTCGCCGCGACAGAGCGGCTGGCACTTGGCCTCGCGGACACCTCGCCGGCACTCTCTATCGGCTTTTGCGTCGACGGCGAAGGCGCGGTTGCTGACATTGTCATTCGCCCCAGTCGAGTACGCGTGACGCGCCTGTCCTACGCCGAGGCCGAGCCGCTGCTACACGAGGAAGTCCTCGCCCCTTTCTGGGCGCTGCTGCAGCCGCGGGCCAGCCGGCGCACTGCCGCTGGCGCTATCGACATCGACCTGCCGGAAGTCAAAATCCGCATCCACGACGGGGAGATCACCATTCGCGCGCTGCCAAACCTGCGCAGTCGTCAGATAGTGCGGGAAGCGATGCTCGCTGCCGGCGAAGCCGTCGCCCGCTATGCCCAGGACCACGCCATCCCTATCCCCTACGCCACCCAGGAACCGCCTTTCTCCCTCGAAGACCCGCCAGACGGCATGGCGGGCCAGTTTGCCCTGCGCCGCACCTTCCAGCGCAGCCAGGCCGCGATCACGCCAAGCCTGCACGCTGGCCTCGGTTTACCCCTTTACGTCCAAGCCACCAGCCCGCTGCGCCGCTATCTCGACCTCGTCGCCCACCAGCAGCTTCGCGCCTTCCTGCGCCACGCGCCCCTGCTTGACGAGCAGGAGATCCTCACGTGCATCGGCGCCACCGAAGCCGTGCGCGGCGACGTGCGCTACGCCGAGCGGCTGTCAAACGAGCACTGGACGCTGCTCTACCTGCAGCGCCGCCCTGATTGGCAAGGGGAAGCGGTGGTCGTCGAGCAGTACGGGCAGCGCAGCAAGCTGCTTATCCCCGAGCTCGCCTTCGAGACCCAGGCCTATCTGCGCGGCAATCCGCCGCTGAATAGCGTCGTCCGCATCGGGGTCACCGGCATCGACGTGCCGGGCCGGCAGCTCTCCGTCGACCTGGCCTGAGCGCTGGCGCCCTCCGGATGTCCTACGAGGACGCTCCGCGCTCGACGGCTTTCACATGCTGGACAACCGCGGCGATCAGCTCCGGCCAGGCTGGACGTGGGAAGTTGTGCCCGCCGCCCTCGACGACGTGCAGCCGGGCGCCCGGTATAGTCTCCGCGAGATCTTCGCCATGAGCCAGCGGGAAGAAAGGGTCCCTTTCGCCGTGGATGACCAGCGTAGGCACGTCAAGCTGCGGGAGCGCTTCATACCAGGGAACGGCGAGACTCGCTGCCATCTGCCGGACCATGCCTTCGGGGTAGAAGCTGCGGTCATGGGCGCGCGCGGCGTCCTCCCAGGCTTCGTCGGCGTCAAAAGGCAAGTCGCCGCTGAACAGCCGATTGGTCTCGACAGCTTGCGCGATGCGTCCCTCGCGATCGGGGGCGGGCGGCGCCATGAGCGCACTGAGAGCATCCGTCTCAGGCCGCGGCAGGTCGAAGTTACCGCTGGTCGTGGAAATCAGCGTCAGGCTGCGCACGTGCTGCGGGTAGTCCAGGGCAAGGTGCTGGGCAATCATCCCGCCCATGCTGACACCGGCGACGTGTGCCGGGGTGATGGAGAGGGCGTCGAGTAAGCCCGCTGCATCGGCAGCCATAGCCGTTATGGTATAGGGGAGTTCCTGTGCTTCGGGAAGCTCGCCCCCGAGCCAAGCCTGGACCATCTCGAGCAAGTTAGGTATGCCACTCATCTTAGTCGAGAGGCCAACGTCACGATTGTCGTAGCGGATAACGTAGGTGCCTCGCCCCGCAAGCCGCGCACAGAAATCGTCGTGCCAGGCAATCATCTGCGCCCCAAGCCCCATGATCAGCAAGATCGGCGGGTCGCCGGGATCACCGAACGTATCGTAGACTATTTCGATGCCGTTCGCTTCAACGCGTTCCTCATCGCTGTGCAACACTTCATCACGTGCACGCATCGTACTCCTCCATCTGCTAGTCAGTTGGTCACGGCGCACTCACTGCGCGCCCTTGGTTCGCCGCACGCGCCGGGCCACGTCCGGCTACGGCGACAGACCGCCAACAATTGTATCGACATTCATGCGCATCATGCCCACGTAACTCTCGGCACCACTCCCCGGCGCTCCCAGGCTGCCGGTATACAGTGGCAGTACCGCTACATCCTCGCAGGAGCGCAGCTCAGCCGCGGTCGCTTCGGCCAGCGCCGGATTAGCAGCGTTATCCGTAAAAATCGTGCAGACGCCAGCCACTTCCATACGCTCAACCAACGTCGTCAGGGCCCGTGCCGACGGCTCCGACACAGTGCTCGCCGACGGAATGACCGTACCGATGATTTCAAAATCAAACGCCGCAGCGAAATAGGCCAGCGCCTCATGGTTCGTCACCAAGCGACGCCGCGACGCCGGTAAGGTGCCAAGCTGCTCCTCACTATAAGCGATCAGCTCCTCCAGCTCGGCGAGATAGGCAGCGGCGTTCTCCTCGTACGTCCCCGCGCGCGCCGGATCCAGCGTGGCCAACACATCGCGTGCGTTTGCCACCCACTGGCGCACCAGGTGCGGATCCATCCACACATGAGGATCAGCCACACCATCTGTGTACTCTTCCTCGTCACCGTCCTCTTCTTCGTGGGCGCCGGCGGGCAACGGAGTGATCCCCGCCGAAATCGGGACGAGGGGCACATCTTCTGCCGCTTTCTCGATATCACGCAGAAGCCCTTCCTCGAGCTGCCAGCCGTTGACAAAGATGACATCTACCGCCGTCACGCCAATGAGATCGCTGGGCGCCGGCTGGTAGCTGTGCGGTTCCTGGCCCGCGCCAATAATCGTCACCAACTCTATCGCCTCGCCCCCTACCCGGCCGACCACATCGCCAATGACACTGGTCGTCGCCACCACCCGTAGCCGCTCTCCCGCCGCCACGTCACCCGGCTGCAGCTCCGGCAGCGCCAGTAGCGCCAGCCCATCCTCGCCGCTGTCGGCATTCGCCTGGCAGCCAGCAGCCAGCAACAGGGTTAAGATCAAGAACAACCAGCGCACAATGATTTCTCCTGATAGGCCGTTCCGCGACCGTAACTGATACATTGTACCATCATACGCGCTGTCGCTTCTGGCGTCAACGACCTCACACTTCCACGATCAGCGCATCGGTGGCAAATGTGATGGCGAGCCTCTCTTCCGCCCGTAGCTTCTGCGCCAGCTCCTCCAGCCGCTCCGGCTCGATCTGCTCCGCCTCTTCAATGTGCGTCATGTACACCTGTCCGGCGTCCAGGGCCCGCACCATCTCCACCGTCTGCCGGAAGGTGGCCTCAGTACGCAGCACGGGATGCTCGCGCGGGATACGGCGCTTACCGCTAAACGGCTCGTACTCGAGGATGCCCATCGGCAGCACCGCCACGTCGATGCCACGCAGCCATGCCGGCGGCTGCCAGCCAACCAGTTCATCCGGCGCGATCAGGACGCGCTTCTCCCCTTCCTGCAGTAGAAAAGCATAGACGTAATCGGCCGCCAGCCGGAACGGCAAGATCTCCACCCCGTTGAGCGTAAAGCGCTCCCCATCTTGCAGCGTATGCAGGCGCACAATGCCTATCCGCTGCATATAAGTGAACGCCTCCCATAACCCTAGCCGCTCGCGGAAGTCGGCGGCTACCTGTTCTGGCAGGTAAACGTCTGTCACCTGGTTCTGCCGTGGCCAATGGCGCCAGTCGGCATTCATCTCAAACACCCGCCGCCCCGCCGTATGGTCCGGATGCCAGTGCGAGTAAACGGCATGCGGCACGGGCCCGATGCCTGCCCGGTTGAGCTGCATCGCGCTCTCTTCCGGCGTATCGATCAACAGCTCCGGCCCGTGGACATAAAGGCTCGGCCCGCTGCGGCTAAACGGTACTCCCTCCCGGCGCGCCCGCACGCACAAAGCACAATGGCAGCCGGGACGCGGCGTGGCGATCGCCCCGCCGCTGCCGAGGAATTCAATCTTCATTGCGTTGCCCTCCGGCCAGCTCGGTACCGCGGAACACGTCGCGGCGGCTAAACGGCGCGCTCACGAACCGCCACACCAGGCGCGGTCCCGTTAGCCAGCGGATGCGGGCGCCGTGCTTCCGGTTGCTCAAAACCTGCTCAGCCAGCCACGGGGTCACATCTTCCAGCCGGTCGGCGACGATATTCAACACACGGCGCGACTGCTGCAGCCGTTCCGGTTCCTTTTCCAGCTCCTGCAGCACGAGATCGGTCATCACCATACCCGGGCTCAGGGCAGCCACCCGCACCGGCGTTTCCTTTGCCTCCGCAGCCAGAGCGCGCGTCAGGTAGCTCACGGCGGCCTTGCTCGTCCCGTACGCGCTCATACCCTTGCGCAGCCGTCCGCCGGAGCCGAATCCTTCCATGTTGTAGATCCAGCCGTGCCCCTGGGCCAACATGCCGCGCATGGCCACACGCGCGCCGTAATAGGTGCCGAGAACGTTTGCCCGCCAGACCTGCTCCACCTGCTCTGGCGCCAGCTCCCACATCATCTGCATCGGGTGGCTAAGCCCCGCGTTGTTGATCCAGATGTCCACGCCATCTAACCGGGCAACAGCGCTCTCCCACAGTCTTTCAACTTGGGCCAGGTTCGTCACGTCACAGGCCAGGCCGTAGACGCGGCTCTGCTCAAACTGCCCGCGCAGACCGGCGACCGCTGGCACCACTGTCTCTTCACTGCGCCCACAGACGACAACAGAGCAGTCCCGCGCCAACAACTCCTCAGCCAGCCCCCGGCCAATCCCGCGCGTGCTCCCTGTAATCACAATTCGTTGCATCGACCACTTCCTTCGGCTGGCTTTGATCCGCCGCAGATCTTCGCCGGGCAGCCCCTCGTTGTCAACAGGCCGGCACTATGGCATGATTATCCCATACCATGACGTTACCCGCCGCTTACACCCTCGCCATCCTCATCGCCACGCTCCTGGTCATGGCCAGCCAGCGGCTGCGCTCCGACCTCACGGCTCTCCTCGTCATGCTCGCCCTCATCCTCGGCGGCATTCTGGCCCCCGAAGAAGCATTCCGCGCTTTCGGCCAACCGGTGATCATCATCGTCGCCTGCATTTATGTCATCGGCGCCGCCCTCTACGAAACGGGTGTCGCGACGGTCATTGCCGATGGGCTGCTGCGCTTCCGCCGCCACGGCAACATCGCGCTGCTAGCGGCCATCATGGTGGTTGCCGGCTTGATGAGCGCAGTCGTCAGCGACCTACTTGTCGTCTCCGTGCTCCTGCCGGCCGTCCTCCGTCTCGCCCGTCGCGCCGGCCTGTCCCCAGGACAGCTCCTCATGCCCATGACTACGGCAGCAGTCATGGGCGACATGCTCACCCTCATCGGCGCTATCTCCACCGTAGCGATCAACGACGTCCTCGTCGCCTCCGGCCATCCTTCCCTTGGTCTCTTCACCCTCACTCCTTACGGGATCGCCGCCCTGGCCATCGCCGTCGTCTGGTACCTGCTGCATGCCTACGTACTCGGCGGCCGGTTCTTCCCCTCCGAAAAGCCAGAAGTCGTCGAACGCCCCTCACTGGATGAGGTCGAGCGTACCTACGCCCTCGAGGAGCAGCTTTACCAGCTGCGTGTGCGCGCGGGTTCCGATCTCGTCGGGCACCGGCTCCACGAAACCGGCCTCGGCGCCGAGTTCCGCCTCAACGTCGTCGCCGTCCAGCCTTCTGGCGCCGACTTGCAGCCGCCGCGGCCCGGCCGGGTCGTCGAACAAGACGACGTCCTCGTCGTCGCCGGCAAGCGCGGCGACGTGCACCAGGCCGCCAACCGCCATCACCTGCACCCGCGCGGCAGCCTGCCACTCGACCGGTTCGAGGCCATCGAAGGGCAGTCGCTGCGCCTTGCCGAGCTGATGATTCCCTACCGTTCGCCCCTCGTCGGTAAAACCCTGCAGGAGAGCCAGTTCCGCGATCGTTACGGCCTGAACGTCCTCGGCATCCATCGTGAGGGCCGCCCGTTGCGCACCCTCGCCCGCGATGATCCTTCGTGGCAGCTGCGCCAGCAGACACTCCAGGCGGGCGATACCCTGCTCGTACAGGGCCCCTACACGCACCTGCAAGCGGCGACGCGCGGTAGCGCCCTGCTCCTCGTGACCCATCTCGGCCCGCAGCGCGGTGACGTAATCACCCGGCAGGCTCGCCTTACCGTCGCCGTCCTCGGCGCGATGCTGCTCACCGTCGTCGCCGGCTGGCTGCCCCTGGCGGTCGCCGCGATCGCCGCTGTCCTCGCCCTCATTCTAGGCCGGGCGATTTCTGTGGAACAAGCTTACCGCAGCGTCGACGCCTCGGTCCTGGTTCTCATTGGCGCGATGCTGCCCCTGGCAACCGCCCTGGAAGAAACGGGACTTGCCCGCCTGCTCGCCGAGCAAATTGGCACGCTTGCCGCAAGCATCGCGCCCCTCTTCCTGGTGCTCGCCTTCTACCTGCTCACCGCCCTGCTCACCCAGGTCGTCTCCAACACCGTCACCGGCGTCTTGCTCGTACCTATCGCTATCAACCTGGCGGACAGCCAGGGCTTGCCCGCGGCACCCTTTGCCATCGCCATCATCATCGCCGTCACCACCTCCTACCTCACCCCCCTCATCCAGGCAAGCAACCTGATGATGCGCGGCGCCGGCAGCTACAAGATGCGCCATTTCCTGTTGGGAAATGGCCCTGTCTTCGTGCTGCAGGTGGTCGCCGTGATGGCGCTGCTGCAGCTCTTCTACTTCAGCGGCTGACCACCGGACGCCTCACCTGGAACTGCTTGTCTGCGCGGCAACGTCTCGCGCATAACGGCAGCCACCACGCCACCGGACAGCAATGTCAACCCGCCGATAGCGGCAATCGCCGTTCCCATACCCAGCGCGTCGGCGAGCAGGCCAGCACTCAACGCGCCCACCGCATAACCACCATCGCGCCACAACCGGTACACCCCGACCGCCGAGCCGCGCCACGCCGGGTGCGCTACATCAGAAATGGCCGCCAGCAGCGTAGGATAAACCATTGCCGTACCGATCCCCAACAACACCACGCCGCTCACCCACAGCGAAAAGCTACGCCCGGCAACGAGGACGCCTATGCCCCCCGCCTGCACCCACATGCCGCCGGCAATCAGCCACTTGCGCCCGATACGGTCGCTGGGCGCGCCGGTAAACAACTGCGTGACGCCCCACACACCCGGGTAGGTCGCCGCGATGATGCCGATACGTGCCAGCGAAACGTCGAAGCTTGCCAGAAACAGCGGCAGCAGACCCCAGACCATGCCGTCGTTTAAGTTGTTGACCATCCCTGCCTGGCTCGCCGCGAAGAGCGTCTTGTCCTTCCAGCTGGTGAGCAACAAGATCTCGGCAAATGACGAGCTATCACTGCCGGCAGTGAGGTCGGCGCGCCCCTGCGCCTCCAGCTCAGCAAACGGTCGCGTCTCACGCACGAAGAAGAGCGACAAGAACAGACCGGCAAGTGCCAGGAGAATACCAGGCAAGAAGGGCGCCGGACGCAGGCCATACGCCGCCGCCAGATAGCCGGTACCCAGGGCGGCTAGCGAAACCGCTACGTAGCCAGCAAACTCATTCAGTCCCATTGCGAGCCCGCGCTGCTTTGGCCCCACCAGGTCAATCTTCATGATCACCGTGGTCGACCAGGCAAGGCCCTGGTTGATGCCTAGCAGCACGTTCGCAAAGATGATCCAGCCCCAGCTAGGAGCAAAGATAATCAACAGCGGCACCGGCAAGCCAAAGAGCCAACCGGCAATCAGGATACGCTTTCTTCCCCACCGATCACCCATCCGCCCGGCAAACAGGTTAGCCACCGCCTTGACCACCCCAAAGCTAACGATGAACGATAGGACGGCTGTACGAGAGACAAGGCCAAACGCCTCCTCCGCGATGAGCGGCACCACCGTCCGCTCTAGCCCGACCATCGCGCCCACAAAGGCATTGACGACAATTAGCAGCGTAAACTGCTGCCAGTTTTCCCGCAGGCCCAGGCGCATCTCCTTACCCGCAGCCGCTGCTTGCATATCTATCCTTATCCGGCTAGAAGACCAGCACCTGATCGGCCGCGACCGTCCACTCCCCTTCCAGGTCCATAGTGCCGATCATCACACCATCCACCAAATCCTCAGGCCCGAGCCCGCGGGCCTCGCAACAGGTCCCTCAGGTGGCGACTTCGCCGCGGCGCGCCAGCGAGCGCACCATGCGCTCTACGTTGTAATAGCCTTCGGGTGTCTTCTGCCCCTGCCGCGCGCAGTGCACGCCATCCCCGGTCATGAACACCCGCACGCTAACCCCCGGCCGTTTGACCACATTGAGCGCCAGGCGCAACGCGTTGTAGGCGCGCTCATTGCCGTAAGGGCCATCGTTGATGATAAATAGAACCGTTCGCGTCTCATTGTCAGCCATGATGCTTCTCCTGTCATATCTACCCTTCGAACGGGCCTCTGAAGACTTTGATAATAGTCAGCGCCCGGCTGCCGGTCAAAAGCGGTTTCGCTCGTTTCTTCACATTTCCTTCACATATCTGCGCTATCCTTGTCGCAGCGCTCTCCATCGCACAACTTCAGGGCGCCGGGAGGTTTCACTGTTGAGCAAGACAATTCTGGTCGCCGACGACGAAGAACGGCTCGTTTCCCTTCTCCGGGCCTACCTGCAGCAAGAAGGATTCACCGTGGTCACCGCCCTCGACGGGCGCGCTGCCCTCTTTGCCGCGCGCGAAGCTCGGCCGGACCTGGTCATCCTCGACCTGATGATGCCTGAGCTGGACGGCTACGACTTCATCCGTGCCCATCGCCGCGAACGCGATACGCCGATCATCGTGCTCACCGCCCGCGTCGAGGAGACCGATCGCATCCTCGGCCTAGAGCTGGGCGCCGACGATTACATCACCAAACCCTTCAGCCCGCGCGAGTTGGTCGCGCGCGTCAAAGCGGTGCTGCGGCGTGCCGGGCAAGAGGCGCCAGCGGCAGAAGTGTTACGCGCCGCCGATATCGTCCTCGATCGCGCCGGGCACACCGTTACCGTCGCCGGCACCCTTGTCGACCTGACTCCCTCTGAGTTCGATCTCCTCTCCACCCTCATCGCCGCGCCCGGGCGTGCCTTTTCACGCATGGAGCTGCTTGACCGTATTCAGGGGACGGCTTACGAGGGCTACGAGCGCACCGTCGACGTGCACATCAAGAATCTGCGCGCCAAGATCGAGCCCGATCCGCGCAACCCGCGCTACGTGGAAACCGTCTATGGCGTTGGCTATCGTTTCTCTCCCAACCTTTCATAACCGGTGAAGCAGAGGTTGGCAATGCGCTCGCTCACCCTCAAACTCACGATCGCTTTCCTCGCCGTTAGTCTTGCCGGCACCTTGCTTCTTGCCCTATGGGCCGGCCGCACCACACGCAGCGCCTTCACCAGTTACGTCCACGAGCAGGAGCAGGCCGAAGTCCTCAACCGGCTCGCCGATTACTACCGTCTCAACGGCGGCTGGGAGGGCGTCGAGGAGCTCTTTGGGTCGGCGCCCGCCACTGGGCAGGGCGCGCGGCCCGGCCGCGGGCAAGGCACCGGCATCGCCCTCGCCGATCCCATGGGCCGGGTGATTATCCCTGGCGCCGGCAACCCGCGCGGCAGCCAGCTCACCGGTGAGGCCCTGGCCGGCGGTGTGCCGGTCGTCGTCGCCGGGGAGACCGTGGGCTTCCTCCTGGGCCGGCGCGGCACAGCCGCCGAGGACGAGATAGCCGGCCGTTTCCTCGATCAAATGAACCGCGCTTTGCTCCTCGCCGCGGGTGGAGCCACCGCTGCTGCGCTGGTTCTGGCCATTCTCCTGGCCCGTACCCTGACACGTCCCCTGCGCGAGCTAACCCGCGCCAGCCGCGCCCTTGCCCGCGGCGAGCTCGGGCGGCAGGTGGCCGTCTCCTCTGGCGACGAGCTGGGCGAGCTGGCCCTGGCCTTTAACCAGATGAGCGCCGAGCTGGCTGGCGCTGCTGAGCGCCGCCGCCGTCTCACCGCCGACATCGCCCACGACCTGCGCACCCCGCTGGCGATCATCCAGGGCCACGCCGAAGCGCTGCGCGACGGCGTCTTGCCACCCGGCGCCGAAACCTTCACCCTCATCCACGACGAAGCCCAGCGCCTTGGCCGGCTCGTCGAGGACCTGCGCACCCTCTCGCGCGCCGAGGCCGGCGAGCTGCCGCTCAACAGCCGCGAGGTGGACGCCAAAGAGCTTCTCGCGCACCTCGCCGCGGCCTACGCGCCCCAGGCACAGGCGCGCCGGATCAGGCTCAGCACCAGCGCCGGCCCCGATCTTGTCGCCGTCCGCGCTGACCCCGACCGGCTCGCCCAGGTGCTCGGCAATCTCGTCGACAACGCCCTGCGGCACACGCCGCCAGGGGGCGAGGTGACCCTGACAGCGACCCGCCACGGCGAGGAGCTCTGGCTGCAGATCGCCGACAACGGGCCCGGCATCGCCCCCGGCGACCTACCACACATCTTCGAGCGCTTCTATCGTGGCGACCGCGCCCGCAGCCGGCAGAGCGGCGGTTCCGGCCTCGGCCTGGCAATTGCCCACTCGCTCACCGCTGCCCATGGCGGTCGTCTCTGGGCCGAGAGCGAGCCGGGCCAGGGGGCAACCTTCACCGTGGCGCTGCCAAATGCGCTATAATAGGCAGACGAAAGCCATTTCGAACCATGGAACCGTTTGCCACTTTCCGCTTCTACGCCGAGCTGAACCAGTTCCTACCCCCTGAGCAGCGCCAGAAGCCGCTCGCTTACACCCTGCCCGCGCGCACGGCAATCAAACACCCCATCGAGGCATACGGCATCCCGCATACCGAGGTCGAGTTATTGCTGGTCAACGGCATACCGCAAGGATTCGACTATATCTTGCAGCGCGGCGACCGCGTTGCCGTCTATCCCGCCTTCCACACCTTTTCCCCAGAAGGCAGTGCAGTCCTGCGCCCGCCCCTGCCCCGCCCGGTTCGTTTCCTGCTCGACGTCCATCTCGGGCAACTCGCCAGCTACCTGCGCCTCTTTGGATTTGACGCTGCCTACCACAACGACTGCGACGATCCCGAGCTGGCAGAGACGGCAGCGCGCGAGCAGAGAGTGCTCCTCACCCGCGACCGGCGCCTGCTCATGCGCAGCGCCGTCGTCTACGGCTACTGCCTCCACACGCGCGACCCGGAACAGCAGCTGCTCTCCGTCCTGCACCGCTACGATCTGTTCCCCCATATTGCCGCTGGCTCCCGCTGCCTGCGCTGTAATGGCCTTCTCGCCCCTGTCGCCAAAGCGGAGATCCTGCACCGGCTCGAGCCCAAAACGCGCCGCTACTACGATGACTTTTACCGCTGCGAGGCCTGCGACCAGATCTACTGGCAGGGCTCACACTACGAGCATATGCAGTCCTTCATCGCTGCGGTGCGCCGCCAGGCCGAGGACAACGGCTGGCGCGGCTGACAAGCAATACTTGTCTATAACGTAGGTGGCGCCGGGCGGGTTAATCTTCGCCTGCTTTTCTTCTGTTACATTGCCTCTTGGCTCAAAATGTCCCCCGGTCGCACTTTCGCTATAATAAGTCGTGCGTAGCGGTATCAAAGCGGCCCCATCCTGATTCCATTCCAGTAGCTCTGTCACACGCCGTTGTGCGCGACAATCGACTGTACTCAGTGTGTTTGTGACCGGGGTTTGTTGCCGGTACCGTCTGCCCGCTACCGGCCGTGAAAATCCCGTCGCACCAGTTGGCAATGCCCAGCCTGCACATTCAACTTCTCGGGGGTTTTCGTCTGGCCCATGACGGGGCGAGGGCCGTTCATCTTGATTCCGTCCGCCTCCAATCCTTCCTCGCTTACCTCCTCCTCCACCGCCACGCCCCCCAGTCGCGACAGCGCCTAGCCTTCCTCTTCTGGCCCGATTCGACCGAAGCACAGGCACGCACCAACCTGCGCAAGCAAATCTACCACCTACGCCGCGCCTGGTCTCACGCTGGCGATTTCCTGCAAATGGACAGCCAGACGTTGCAGTGGCGCCATGGCACACATTTCGAGCTCGACGTCGCCGAGTTAGAAGCAGCGCTGGCCCTGGCCGGCGCCGCCGAAGAGAAAGGCGAGGCTCAGACGTTGCGGGAGGCTCTTGAACGGGTCGCCGACCTCTACCGCGGGGAGCTGCTGCCCGATTGCTACGACGACTGGATCCTCCCCGAAAGGGAGCGGCTCCACCGGGCGGTCTGTCACGCCCTCGACCGGCTGCTCCGCCTTCTCGAGCGCGGGCGTAACTACCCGGACGCCGTCGCGGTTGCCCAACGGCGCTTGCACCTCGACCCCTTGCACGAAGCGACTTACCGGCGGCTCATGCGGCTCCACGCCCTGAACGACGATCCCGAGCTCGTCACGCAAGTATTCCAGCAGTGTGAAACTGTCCTGAAAAGCGAAATGAACGTCGCACCCAGCCCGGCTACGCGCCAGGCCTACGAATCGCTACAGAAGCGTCAGGAACGGCCACAACGACCTTCGCCTGCTCCCGGTACGCCGCTGGTGGGACGGCGTCCTGAGTGGGAACGATTGATGAAAGCCTGGCGCAGAGCGTCTCGCGGTGCTCCACGCTTCGCCCTGATTGCCGGGGAAGCAGGCGTTGGCAAGACGCGTCTCGTCGAAGAGCTCATCGAATGGGCCCAACGGCAGTCGCTTACCGTCGCCGCCGCCTACTGCTACGCCATCGAGCATGGCCTGATCTACTCGCCGGTCGTCACTTGGCTGCGGGCGGCGCCGGTTCGCGACTTCGTATCGCTGCTCGATGACGTCTGGCTCACAGAGATCGCCCGTCTTTTACCCGAACTCCTTGGCCGGCGCCCCGATTTGCCGCCTCCCGAGCCTTTGCCGGAAGCGTGGCAGCGCCAGCGGCTATACGAGGCCCTGGCACGCGCGTTGCTGGCCCACCCCCAGCGGTTGCTCCTCGTGCTCGAAGATATCCAGTGGTCCGATCGGGAAACGCTCGAATGG
>JAVVFG010000022.1:0-20312 GCA_032260445.1 Anaerolineae bacterium
ACGTCGACGTCGGCGGGCCGCAGCGCCGGGCGCGCCAGCGCCAGCAGCTGCGCCTCACCGGCCGAGAGACTCTCGCCTGCCTCCAGCGGCGTATCCAGCCCGGCCGGCAGGCTCTCCAACCACGACTGCAGCCCGAGTGTCTGCAGCGCCGCCACCAGCCGCCCATCATCGACGCTGTCGTCAAACAGCGTCAGGTTATCGCGCAGCGAGGCATGGAATAGCTGCACCTCCTGCGTCACCATCCCCACCCGCGCCCGCAGCGCCGCCAACGCCACCTCCCGCAAATCAACCGTTTCTCCGCTCCCCGCTCCCCGCTCCCCGATCCCTGATCCCCGCTCCCCGATCTTTATCCTCCCCGCCACCGGCTCATAGAAGCGCACCAGCAGCCGCGTCAGCGTCGTCTTGCCGCTCCCCGTGCGCCCAAGCAGCCCCAGTACCCGGCCGGGCGCCAGTGTGAAGGTGACGTCCTTCAGGACGAGCGCCTCTGGCGGGTCGTCCTCATAGTGGAAGCTCACACCGTCGAAACGGACCGACAGCGGCCCGGCCGGCAGCGCTAGCCCACCACGCGCGACGATCCCGGGTTGCTCGCCAAAAAGCGCCAGCACCCGGTTCAGGCTCGCCGAAGCGCGCTGCAGATCCTGGACCTGGCGCTGCACCGACCACATCGGCCCGATCATCAGGCCGATATAGTAAAAGATCAGGTAAAGCGTCCCGACGGTCAGCGCGCCGCCACGAAAGAGCCGGTCACCCCAATAATAGGCGGCGAGATAAGCCGCGCCCGGCAGCACGTGTGGCAGCGACATCACACCCATGTTGGCACGCGCCGCGCTGACGTTGGCCCGCCAGCGCGTGCGGCTCAGTGCGGCCAGCCGTTCTAAAACATACGGCGCACCCCGGCTTGTCTGCAGTGCCTCGGCGCCGTCGAGCCACTCTTCGACGTAGCCGAACAGGTCCGCCTCCACCTCGCGCACGCGCTGCCAGCGCCGCACGACGATCCGGTTCAGCCCGCGCAGCACGAGAAAGCCCAGGAGGACGATGAGCAGCATCGAAACGCCGATGCGCCAGTCGACTAGCCACAGGAGGACGACGACCCCGCCGACTAGGATCAGATTGCTGGTCAGCTCCACAAAGAGCTGCGAAAAGAAGTTGGCCAGCAGGTTAACGTCGCCGTCGACCCGCTCGATCAGCTCGCCCGGCTTGTGTTGCTTGTGGAAGGACATGTCGAGCCGCAAACAATGCAGCGCCAGGTCGGCGCGCAGTGCATTCGTCGCGCGCCAGGCCACGTTCTCACCCACGTAGGCGCCGGCAATGCGCAGGGCCTGAGCCACGAGGGCGATCACCATGAACGCGGCGCCCGTCCACAACAGCGTTTCCAGGCTCCGTCCCTGCTCGGCAGCGTCGAGAAAACGGCGGATCAGCTGCGGATTTGCCAGCTGCAGCCCGATTCCGCCCAGGACGAGGACCGCCAGCAGCACAACCCAGCCCCGCTGCGGGCGAAGGTAACGCCACAAGAGATCGAGATAGGAGCGTGAACTGGGCATCGAGCCGGAGTATAAAGGATTCGCACCGTTGCGTCGCGCCATGGCACGCGGCGTCTGTACAGCCACTGCCAAATCGTATATCATGTCAGGTGAGTTTGGGTCCGGCCCGGCGCCGCTATATTCTCAGCGGCCTCCAACGATAGTCGTGTCCATTTATCCAGTTGGTCACATCCTGATCCTCGCTATGCCAGTACAACAGCCCCCGTTCTCCACAAAGCGAGCGGGGTACGTAAGGCCGGGAGCAGCAATGCAGACGACAACCGGCTGGGGAATACGGGTCATCTCTTCACAGGTGTCTGCAGACAGCAGGAGGTCTTTCCAATGAGCACCAAGTTCGGCTTACACGTCGCGGTTGGGAGCCGCAACGGCTACGGCGATGTTGTCGCCGCCGCCCCGGCCGTCGTTCTTGCCGTCGGCGAGGGCGGCGCTCTCGTTGAGGCGCACGACAAAAGCGGTGGGCGCACGATCACCATCTTCCGCGAGCACACTGTCTTCCAGGACGCGCCGCCGAACATCGACCATGTGAGCGAGGCGGAAGCGCGGGCCATGGCCGATGCCTACTGGCCCGGCCTCAAAGGAGCATACCAGCGCGACCCCGCCGACTACTACCAGCCGGTCAATGAAACCGGTGGCGATAACGAGAAGTCGCTGGCCAATATTATCGCCTTCGAGATGCGCCTGATGGAGCTCGCTGAGCAAGACGGGGGCGGCCCGGGGGGCCGCTTCAGGTTAGCAGTCGGCAGCCCCGCCGGCGGCAGCCCCGGCAGTTGGGAGCTGTGGGTCCGTTTCTACCTCCCCCTCATCCGCCGTGCCGGTCAGGGTGGCCATATCTACAACCGCCATGCCTACGGCGGCGTCGTGCCGGGTAGCAGCGGCTTTCTGACCACGCCGGACGGGCAGCCCGCCGACGACAACGCGGGGCGCCCCTTCCGCGAAGCGCAGTTCTTGCGCGAGCAGGGCATCCTGACACCGATCGTGATCACGGAGGCGGGGCAGAACGCGGGCTATCGTTTCCCCGGCGTTGACGCCTTCATCGCCGACATGGCGCGCTACGACCAGCTCTGCCGGCAGCACGACAATATCTGGGGATTCTGCGCCTGGACCTACGGGCAGTATCTGGCGTTCCCGGCGAATATCGAAGCCGCTTCCAGCCGCATGGCCGAATACCTGCGCCAGCAAGGCGGCGCCACCCGGCCCACCTACCCGTCTCCGGCGATTACTGCCACGACCGTCACCTCAGAAAGCGGCGCTGCGACAACGGCAACGGGAATCGGCCCCGGAGCTCCCGCTGGCACCCCACCGGCGTCAGGCGAATTTCGCTTCACCCACTGGCCCACCGAGTTTCGCTTCATCACCCAGGTCTATAACAACGACCCCAATTACTACGGGCAGTGGGGCCTCACCGGGCACGAAGGGCTCGACATCCAGGCACGGCTCAATAGCCGCATCTTTGCCTGTGCTTCCGGGCGCGTCGAGCTGGTGCGCCACGAGTCAGAAGGCCATCCCTATGGCAATGCCGTTTACCTCCGGCACGAAGGCGGCTACCGCACCACCTACGCCCACTTGCAGGAAGTGCACGTCGCACAAGGCGACCAGGTTGCCGGCGGGCAAATGCTCGGTCTCGCCGGCAACACCGGCAACTCGCGCGGCGCCCACCTGCACCTCACCCTCTACAAGGACGACGCCACCGCCCGCGGCGAAACGGCCCAGCCGCGCGACATTATCGACCCGACCCCCTTTATCAACGCGCTGCACACCGCCGCGTGGTCGCCGCCGCAGCCGCCGCTGCTGAACGGCTGGGGTTTCGCCAGCAGTATCGAGCGCGCGGGGGGGCTCGGCCGCGTCAAAAGCAACGTCAACATCAACCTGCGTGCCCAACCCAGCGAACATGGCGCCAAGCTTGGCGCCGTGCAGGGCGGCAGCATCGTGCGTATCACCGGCAACCAGCAGGGCGATTACTACCCCATCCAGGCCGCCGAAGCCAACGTGATAGAACGCGCCGGCGTGGCCACGGGCAGCCACGCCTATGAGTTCCTCAGCTTCGAGAATTCCGCCGGCGACTACGCCAACGTGCAGCCGGGCCGCCAGTTCACCGCTACCTGGGTCGTGCGCAACAGCGGCGCCGCCCCCTGGTCCGGCGATTTCGGGCTTGCCTACTCCGACGAGCCCGTCACACAGACGGCCGGGCAGGCACGGTCGGCCCAGGGCGCTCCGCCCGCTTTCACGTTGCGCCAGCTCAGCGGACGCGAGCAGGTCCAGCCCGGCGAAACCGCTACCCTCGCCCTCAACCTGACCGCACCCGTCCAGCCCGGCTGGTATGCTTCCCACTGGCTACTCACAACTGCTGAAGGCGAGCCCATCGGCCGCCCGCTCTGGCTCCACATCAACGTGCAGAGCGCTATTGCCCCGCCCGTCTCGCCGCCGGACGAGCCCGTGGCGCCCCCGGTTAGCCCTCCGGTCGCCCCCACCGGAGCTGCCGCCTTCCGGCCCGGCATGAACATCAATCCCGACGTCCATCCCCCTGACGTCGCCCGCCTCAAAGGCCTGACCTGGGTGCGCTTCCCCTACAAAGCGTCGGCCAAACACCGCAACGTCGACCAGGCCTACCACGACGAGTACGGCGCCCTCATCCAGACCTACGCCAACGCCGGCATCAAGAGCCTGATCATCCTCAACCAGGAGACCGAGTGGGGCAACGCCCCCTGGCACAACGGCGACTGGCAGGCCTACGCCGGCGCCCTCGCACGCGCCGCCCGCCGCATCGTCGAGCTCGCCGCTCCCTTCCGTGACAAAATCGCCTACCAGATATGGAACGAGGGCGACAGCGACCCCAGCAACCCGTCGGCCATTGGCGTCAGCCCGGAGAATTTCGCCCCCGTCCTGCAGCAAACGGCAGCCGCCATCCGCGCCGTCGACCCCAACGCGACGATCGTCTTCGGCGGCCTGAACACGGGCCCGGAGAATGCCGTCGCCTACGCCCGCCGGGTGCAGCAGCTGCTCGGCGGCACGTTACCCGTCGACGCCCTCGCTTACCATCCCTACGGGCGTTATGTCGAGTTCGACCCGTTCTACGGCAAGCAGTTCGGGAAGTTAAGCGATGCCCTGCGCGCCTTCAAGCAGGCCTTCCCCAACTTGCCGCTGTGGATAACTGAGATGGGGGTCGCCAACGACACGCCCCTTGGCCCCGAACATTACGAGAAGATCGCCCGGTATATGCGCGAAATTGTCGGCGAGGTCGCCCGCCGCGCCAGAGATGTCCCTGTCCTCATCTGGTTTGCCTGGTCCGACCACATGCGCAACGCCGGCATCACCACCGCGAGCGGCGAGCTTAAGCCACACATTGGCGACGCCTTCCAGGCGATGGTCAACCAGGCGCAGGCTGCCCCCGCCTTCGCCGCCTTCGGCGCGCCGCGGGCCGATGCCGAGTTCCTCAGCTTCCAGACCACGCTTACCGACCACAACGCCGTGCCGGCTGGCGCCACCTTCACCAATAGCTGGCGCTTCCGCAACAGCGGTGCTACCACCTGGGGCGACGGCTATCAGCTGGTCTATGTGCCCCAGGCCGCTCCCGGCACGGTCAGCGCACAGATGGCAGACAAAAAGAGCTACGCACTCGACGAGGTTGCCACCCCCGTCCCCGCCGCGCCCGGCAGCGAGGCCGTCATTACCCTGCCGCTGACGGCGCCGGAACAGCACGGTCGTGTCTACACCAGCCGCTGGCAATTGCGCGACGCCGCCGGCAAAGCCTTCGGCCATCTCTACGCCGAGATCACCGCCGTGCCCGCCTCCACCGTGGGCACCGGCGTGCAGCACGCAGACATGGCCTTTATCGCCGACCACACCATCCACGACGACACGCGTATCCCCGAGGGCAAGAGCTTCCTCAAGCAGTGGCGCGTGCGCAACACAGGCGCGCGCCAATGGGGCGATGGCTTCCGCCTCGTCTTCGTCGAGGGCGACCTGCAGATGGCCGCCGGCATCGCCTCGCATGTCGTGCCTGTCGCCAAACGCGGCGACGAGGTCATCCTCTCGGTGCCCCTGGTCGCCCCCGTCGCGCGCCACAACCTCGCCACTACCTACAGCAGCCTGTGGCGCCTGCAAGACGACCGCGGCGACTTCTTCGGCACCCCCATCTGGGCGCGCATCGTCTCCCAGCCCGGCGACGTTGTCAGCCCGCTCGGCCGCTTTGCCGACCCGACCGGCTGGTACTCGCAGCTCGATCCGCAGTGGGCAGAGGAGACGCTGGGTACCGGGCGGCAGACGATTGGCGCCTGGGGCTGCCTCATGACCTCTTACGCGATGATGCTCACCTCCTACGGCCTGCGCGTCACCCCCGCCGACCTCAACCGCCGCTTCCGCCAGCTTGGCGAAGACGGCTTCCGCGGCTCCGACGTGCAGTTCAACGCCCCGCCGCGCCTGCTCACTGGCTTGAGCCTCGGCCGCAACCTGCGCTCCTGGCCTAGCCCCGAGCTTTCCTGGACCGAATGGACCGGCGAAGATCCCATCGCGCGCATCGACAAAGCCCTTGCCAACGGCTACACCGTGCTCGCCCAGGTAGACCGCGCCCCCAACAACGCCTTCTATCACGCCAACACCGAGCAGCATTGGGTCATCCTCGTCACCCGCACGCCCGATGGCGCCGACTACCTGATGCTCGATCCAATTTCCCCAGTCGGCCAGCTGCAGAACCAGCCGCTGTCCCTGATGCGCAAATATGGCAGCCCCGCCCCCTCTCGCCCGCACGAAGAGAACCTGCGCCACGCCATCAAATCCGCCCTGATCTATCTCTACGATGGGCAGGCCGGCCGCGGCTAGTGCCGTTTCTTCCGTAGGGGTCTGGCATGCCGGCAGAAGGCCACAGGGCGCGACAACAACTCCGCTCCGGCATGCCAGACCCGCGCTCCTACGTGGTGCGCCACTTCCTATGTCACTGTCGTGCATTCGCCCAACAGCGGGCCGTCACTACACCCGGTTCACATCATGCGATAGGCTCTCGCGGATCCCGGCCGGTGTAATCTCGATAAACTCCGCCGTCTCCTGTAGCTCCGGGATGGTAAACGCGCCGCCATAGCTCAGGGCCGAGCGCAGCCCACCTACGAGCTGGTGCAGCGTTTCGCGCACGTGCCCGCGATAGGGCACCACCGCTTCCACCCCTTCCGGCACCACCTTATCCCAATCCTCCTGATCCTCAGCGCTCTCGTCGGCCGTCGCCTCCGCCTGGCGCCGGCCCATTGCCGCCCCCAGCGAAGCCATGCCGCGCACGACCTTGACCTTCTGCCCGCCGCGGATCACCGGCGCGCCCGGCGCTTCCTCGCTGCCCGCGAAGAGGCTGCCGATCATCACCGTGTTCGCGCCCGCTGCCAGCGCCTTGACCATGTCGCCGGCGCTGCGGATGCCACCGTCGGCAATCAGCGGCACATCCCGCCCGGTGTCGGCGATGCCCGCGGCGCTGTCCATGATCGCCGTCAACTGCGGCACGCCAAACCCGGTGACCATCCGCGTCGTGCAGATCGAGCCCGGCCCAATGCCCACTTTCACGGCGTCGGCGCCTGCTTCCGCCAGATCGCGCGCACCCGCACGCGTCGCCACGTTGCCGGCGATAATCTGCGCCTGTGGATAATCGCGCCGCAGCGCGCGCACCATCTCGATGCAGTGATCGGCGTGCCCGTGGGCAATGTCCAGCACAAGCACGTCGGCGCCCGCTTCCAGGAGCGCCGCCGCCCGCTCGCGGTCGGCCGGGCGTACGCCGATCGCCGCCCCCACACGCAGCCGCCCCCGTTCATCTTTGACCGCATCCGGGAAGCGCGCCGGCTTGATCACATCCTGTGCCGTGATCAGCCCGACGAGGTTACCCACTTCGTCCAGCACCGGTAGCTTCTCCAGCCGGTGCTCGTAGAGAACCGCGCGCGCCTCGTCCAGACTCACGTCTGGCCCCACGCTGATGATCTTGTCCGGCAGCGTCATCACATCGCGCACGTGCAGATCATCCTCCGGCGCGAGCAGAATATCGCGTTGGGTGATCAGGCCGACGAGCTTCGTCTGCCCGTTGGTCACCACCAACCCGCCCACGTCGTAACGCGCCATCAGCTCCGCCGCTTCGGCAACCGTCGCATCCTGGGCGATCGCGTAGGGATTCTCCACCATGAATCCCCCCGTTCGCTTCACCCGCGCCACCTGCCGCGCCTGCGCCGCCACCGTCATAAACCGGTGGATCACGCCGAGCCCGCCGGCGCGGGCCATGGCAACCGCCATCCCAACCTCGGTTACCGTATCCATATTGGCGCTGAGGATGGGGATCTGCAGCCGGATCTGCGCTGTCAGCCAGGTGCCTGTATCCACATCCTGGCGCGAGCGCACCGCAGAGCGCTTTGGCACGAGCAGCACGTCGTCAAACGTCAGGCCACGTGTCTCGCGGATCTTCATCGTCATTCCTCCTCGCACAAATAAGCCGCGGGCACCAGCCCCGCCAGCTGTGCGTACACCCATCCCTCCACCTGGCGCAAGCTGCCGGCGAGGGCCACAGCCTCGTCAAACATATAGGCTTCCCCCACCCGCACCTCGTAGCGCTGTCCCAGATTGAGCCCGCCCGCCGCGGCAAGACCGTAATCCGTGCCGCTCGCGAGACCCAGTCCGGCGAACAACAGGCAGAAATCGGTCATTCGCTTGCGCTGCGCCTGGGCAAGGAGCAAGCTGACCGGCCGCATCCTCGCCGGCGGCTCGAGACAGGGGCGGCGCCCTGCCTGCGGCGCCAGCAAGACAACCCCACCAGCGTCGAGATGGGCAATCGCCTTTTGGCTGGAGGCAAGCGCATTTTCGCCGCTGTCAGCCGGCAGTCCCAGGTTGGCGACCGCTTCTGGGGATGTAATCGGGGTGAGATCGACGGCAAATAGTGCTGCCAGGAAGCGTAGGCGACGATCGATCAGGTGGCTGGCAGCCGGCGCCAGCATCGGCAGGCGCCGCAGCGCCGGATGGCTGAACAGCAGGCGAAACGTGTCGAACCCATCACGTAAGGAGAAATGGTTGATCAGCACCAGCACCCCCATGCCGCTGCTGGCCAGAAAGCCCGCGCGCTGCAGCCCGCCCATGTTCGCCCGTATGTGCGCTGGTAGCAGCGGCGCCGTCAGCGGCACGGCAAGCCGCCGCATGCCAGCCTTTGCCCTGCTGAGCTGACCCGTTGCCATCGCCGATCCTGTTTCCTGTCTGGCTCCGTCTCTCTCGCCAACGACAAGCTCCCGCTACCTGTGAGCATAGCCCAGCCACCAGAAGACGCAACCCAACGCCCCCCTTTCCGTAAAGATAGTTAGTCGGTCAGGCAGAAGATCGTCCATTCGACCAGGCACCGTCCTGGACAGATGTCTGATCCCCGGCTGCTGCCGGCAGTCTACCCTGAAAGGAGAACGAAACGCAGCACGCCGGCTGGAGGAAAGTATGAACGAACGCCGCTTTGACTACACCATTCTCGGCTTAATTGTCGGCAGCCTGCTCGGCATGGCTCTCGGCTTCACCTTTTTCTTCGCGCGCAGCACCGCTGCCGCGGGCGCTGCCGTCTACGCCGGGGCACTCGTCGGCGCCGCTGCCGGCGCCCTGCTCGACCACGTCCGCCATCTGAAGCGCCCCACGTAAACAAAAAAAGACCCCCGGGCCAAAGCCTGGAGGTCTCTTCGATGTCATGTTAATAGCGGACCCGTCAGGTCCGCACAAGCCATCTTAGACGCGGCTGACGTTCTGTGCCGCCGGGCCCTTGCGGCCCTGACCGACGTCAAACGTAACACGCTCGCCGTCTACCAGCGCGGGGGCGCCGGGGTTGGCCATGTCGTTGATGTGCACGAAGATGTCTTCGCCGCCGTCACGCTCGATAAAGCCGTACCCCTTACGGGCATCAAACCACTTAACTGTACCAGTCTCTTGTGCCATTGTAACTAAACTCCTTATGGCTAAACCGCACGGACTAAAGCGCACACAATAAAAAGGCCCTCCAGAGTCACGTGTCTGGACGGCCGCCTTCGCACTTCATCCAACGCAGTACTATACACTTCATAATACTGCATTTCTCCTGTAGCGCAACTTACCCAGCCTATTCCAACGTTTCTCCAATGAAAAGGAGCGCAAAATAGCGGCGCGAAGCTGCTTTGTTTGACAAACACGCTTTGCCATTCTATAATTCATTGTTCGACATTTCTGCAGGAAGCGCCCCCTCGTAGACACAAATCGCCAATTTGGTTTGTTTAGTCGGATTCTCGGCAGCCGCTGTTGGTTGCCGGGCGCATTCGTAGTTAGCATCGGTAGATCGGGGCGCAGAGAGCCGGGGCAGCCACGGGAGCAAAGCATATTTTAGTTTAAGTAGGAAAATAATGGCACAAGATTTACAGATTATTCCCCTGGGTGGACTGGGGGAAATTGGAAAAAACATGACCGTCTACGAGTACGGTCGCAATATCATGATCGTCGACTGCGGCGTCATGTTCCCTGAAAACGATATGTACGGCATCGACCTCGTCTTGCCGGACTTCGATTACGTCGTGCAGAACCAGGACAAGCTACGCGGTATCGTGCTCACGCATGGGCATATGGACCACATTATGGCCCTCCCTTACCTGCTACAGCATCTGGAGGCGCCCATTTACGGCACCCCGCTGACGTTGGGGCTGGTCAAACGGCAGTTAGAAGAGAAAAACGTGTTGCACCGCGCCGACCTGCGCGTGCTCGATAAGGAAGCGGCCCTACATCTCGGCCCCTTCCGCGTCACCCCCTTTGCCGTGGCCCACTCCATCCCCGACGCTGTCGGCTTGGTCATCGACACGCCTGTCGGCAAAGTCGTCCATACCGGCGACTACAAGCTGGACGAAACGCCCGCTGGCGGTTACACCACCGATCTGAAGGCGCTGCGCCGCCTGACCCAGGATGGCGTGCTTGCCCTCGTCGGCGACAGCACCAACGCTGACCGGCCGGGCCGCACCCCCACCGAAGCCGTCGTGCGTGACACGCTCGACGAGCTCTTCACGCAGGCGCGCGGTAAGCGCATCATCATCGCCACCTTCTCCTCCGTCCTCGCCCGCCTGCAGGAGATTATGACCCTCGCGGCGAAACACGGGCGTAAGGTGGCCCTCACCGGCCGCAGCCTCGTCGAAAACGTCGCCCTCGCCAGCGAGTTGGGCTATCTCGACATCCCGGACGGCCTGCTGGTTGATATCCACGCACGCGTACCGAACAAGAACTTGGTTGTCCTCTCCACCGGCTCGCAGGGCGAACCTCGCTCGGCGCTCAACCGCATGGCGAACGGCGACCACCGCCAGGTGCGCGTCGGCAAGGGTGACGTGATCATCGTCTCAGGCGGCACCATTCCCGGCAACGAAGAAGACGTGAGCCGTATGCTCAACAAGCTCTTTGAGCGCGGCGCCAACGTTATCTACGGCCGGCTGGCAACAGTGCACGTCTCCGGGCACGGCAGCCGCGACGAGATGCGCGCCATGATTGACACCGTGCAGCCGCGCTTCCTCATTCCCGCCCACGGCGAGACGCGCCACCTGCACCTGCATGCCCAGATCGGCCTCGAAGCCGGCATGAAGCAGGAAGACATCTTCATCCTCAAGAACGGCGTGCAATGGCTCAGCGACGGGCAGACGGCCTGGACGAAGGATAGCCTCGCTCTAGACGACGTCTATGTCGACGGCCGCCTCGTCGGCGAGATCGGCGAGATCGTCCTGCGCGATCGCCATCGCCTCTCGCAGGATGGCTTCATCGTCGCCCTCATCCCCGTCAACAAGAAGCGGCAGCTCGCCGGTGAGCCGCAGCTTATCAGCCGCGGTTTCGTCTACCTCAACGAGGCAGGCGACCTGCTCGACGCCGGGCGCGAGGAAATCAAGAAGCTGCACCGCCACGGCAAGAAGGATCTGCGCCGCGCCCTGGAAGACTTCTTCTACCGCGAGACGCATTCCCGCCCCGTCGTCTTGCCGCAGTTTATCCAGGTCTAGACGGCTTAACCCGGCGCGGCAACGGCAGCCGGGGTCGCCGGCGGGCAGCGTCCACACGCACTTACGCTGTTTGTCCAGAATGGCCACTTTTCACCCGCAGCTTTGCGCCGCGGGTCGAGAGTGGCCATTTTTCTTGTGTGACTAACCACCGGAACAAGCGCCCGTTTCTCATCTTCAGCTAACGTCCCTTTGATTTCTATCATAGCGGTGATAAGAATGAAGAGAACGCGGGCGCAGCGTGCTTGTTCGTCGCGTGTGAGTGAAAGGAAAAGACATCGCCAGGGAGCACAAAGAATGCCGGAAACGGACAACTCCTCCATGCAAATAATCCTGCTGGGACGCTTTGCCTTGCGGCGCGGCGAGCGCACCTTGCCGGCGAAACAGTGGACACGGCGCAAAAGCGCAGCCCTCCTGCAGCGACTTGCCCTGGAAAAACGCCTGCTGCGCGACGAAGCGCTGGAGTTCCTCTGGCCCGGTTCCGAACCCGCCGCGGCAGCCAACAATTTCTACCGCACGCTTTACCGCGTACGCCAGAAGCTCGACGAAACCCTGGGGCCAGGCGCCTCCGAAAGAACTTTCACCTTCAAAGACGGCGTGCTCCGCCTCGGCGAAGACGTCTGGGTAGATGTTCACGCCTTCGAAGCCCGCTGCCGCCAGTCCGTTTCCACAGCACAATTGCAGGAAGCGCTCGCCCTGTATAAAGGTCCCCTCTTACCCGCCAACCGCTACGATGATTGGACGGCGCTTCCCCGGCAAAACCTGCACCGCCTCTACCGTGACACATCCCTGCGGCTGGCGCAGGAAGCGACAGACCCGCGCGAGATTGAAGCCGCGGTCGCTCGTCTGCGCCCTTTTCTCGAGGAAGATCCGGCCGACGAGGTTATCCATCGCCAGCTCATGCGCCTCTTTGCCCTCTTGGGCCGCCGCCATGACGCCCTCCGCCAGTATCAGGAGTGCGTCGCCGCTCTGGACGAGCACCTCGGCGTACCGCCTATGCCGGAGACCCGTGAGCTCCACCAGCAGCTCCTCGGCGGCGAGGTAGACGAAGTAGAGGCGGGCTCGTCGCCGCCACTTGCGCGCCCCCGGGCGCCGGCTGCTCCCGTTGCCGCCGAGGTGAGAACACAGACACCGCTCGTCGGGCGCGACGAGGAATTCGAGCGGCTCCGCACCCTGTTGCAGGCGGCTGCTGCCGGCCAAGGCAAAACCGTGCTCGTCGCCGGGCCGACTGGCGTCGGCAAGACCCGTCTCGCCGCCGAGATGATGCGCCTGGCTTCCTCCATCGACATGACCGTGCTCTCCGGCGCAGCCTACGAGTATGAGGGCCATCTGGCCTACCAGCCATTCGCCGAAGCGCTCGACCGCTGGCTGGCCGAACATGGCGACCGGCAGGCGACCAATCCCCTGACGGAATTCCGCCCGCTTGACGGCGGCGACCCGCAACGGGAAAAGTGGGCGCTGTTCAACCACACCGGCTCATTCCTTGCCGGTCTGGCTGCAGATGCCCCTGTCCTCTTCTTTCTGGACGACCTGCACGCAGCCGACGAAGCCAGCCTGCAGCTATTCCACTACCTGGCGCGCCACACACGCTCGCGCCCCTTTCTCCTCCTGGCAACCTACCGCACCGACCTGGTCCACGATCCGGCCTCTCCGTTTAGCGCCCTATTGAACTCGCTGTACCGTGAAGGACTACGTGAAACGATCACCTTGCAGCCGCTTCCGGCCGGAGCTATCGGCGCCCTTGTGCGCCACATACAGGGTGGCGCCGTCGACGAAAACCTGCTCCGGCGCATCGTCGCCGCCACAGAGGGCAATCCTTTCTTTGCCGAAGAGATCTGTTCCGCCCTGCTAGCGTCTGGCTCGATGGTCCAGGAAGAGGGCACCTGGCACTTGAAGAGCGGCAGTTTATCCGCCGTGCCCTCAGACCTGCGCCAGTTGCTGCGCCAGCGCATCCGGCAGAGCGGCGCGGCGGTGGCTTCGCTCCTCGAAATAGCCGCCGTGATTGGCCGCACCTTCCAGCTCGAGATTCTGAGCCGCGTCTCGATCCTGGCCGAAGCCGACCTCATCGACGCGATCGACGGCGCCCTGCACGCCAATTTCATCGAGAGCCGCGACGGCGCCTACCAGTTCCGCCATGAGCTCATCCGCCGAGCCCTTTACCAGGCACAGAGCGAGCCGCGACTAAAGCGGCTCCACGCCCGCGTGGCCGCCGCGCTTGAGGCGGAGTTTGCCGGCGACGGCGACCGGCGCAGCATGCCGGTCGAGGCCCTGGCCTACCACTATGAGCACAGCGACCTGCCGCAGCGGGCGCTGCCCTACCTGCTCGAGGCCGGCGAACGCGCCGCTGAGGTCTACGCCTTTGAAGAGGCCATTCATGACCACGAGCGCGCCCTCGCACTCATGGACGAGCATCACGTAGACGACAGGCAGCTTCGCTGGCAGCTTCTGGAATCACTCGGCTGGTGGGAAAAGATCCTCGCCAACACCCCCCGTGCCGTGGCCCGTTTTGACCAGGCACTCTCCCTCTCCCCCGGTGGTCGCTGGCAGCCGCAACCCAACGAGCGCGCCCGCGCCCATGCCGGCGCGGCGATGGCCCTTCTCACCGCCGGTGACACTGCAGCAGCCGAAGCCCATCTCGACGCCGCGCAGGAGCAAATTGACCCCGAAGCGCACGCCTCCGAGTATGCCGACATCCTCTACAACGTCGCCCAGTTGCGCTGGCACCGCAACGAATACCACGAAGCCTTCGCCGCGGCGGAGCGCAGCCTGGAGATTGCCGAGCAGCTCGACGACACGAACGCCGTCGCCCGCGCCTTTGAAATGCTGGCCCTCGCCTGTCACTCCCTCGGCGAGTGGCAGCTCGGCCTTGAATTTGAGGATAAACGCTCGGCCATCGCCGGACCGGAGCTCGACGTCTCCGACGCCTTCGACGTCCACCTCTGACTATGGGAGTATCACCTGTACGGTGATAAGGGCTATGAAGAGGTCCGCGAGGTCGTCGAGTCCACCCTGCACCATGCGCAGCGCATGCAGGCGGCGCGCGCCATCGCCCTCTGCCAATGTTTCAACGGCGCGCTGGAGTTCCAGGCCGGCAACTGGACACGAGCCGAGGAATCATTGCGCCAGTCAATCGCGCTCTACCGCGAGATCGGCGCCGCTTCCGGCGAGGCACTGGCCCGGCAGCGCCTTGGCGTTGTGCTCACGGCGCGCGGGCAGTTCGATGAGGCACTGCACGTCCTCGAAGAAGGCGCCGCCGTTGCCGAGCGCGCCGTGATGCGTGCCCATTGCCTGGCTCGCCTCTACGCCTCAATGGCCCATAACCGCCTGGAGGCCGGCGACTTCGACGCCGCCGGCGACGTGCTGCGCGAGGGCCTGAACATGAGCAAGCGCCACGGCAACTGCACAACGTGCGACGCCCTCTTGCTGCCAGTCGCCGTCAGAGTGCACACAGAACAAGGCGAGCTGGAAACTGCCGCCGAGTTCTGTCGCCAGCTCGAAGAAGCTGCCGCCCGCTACGGCAGCCGCACGTGGGTCGCGATGTCCCGCCAGGCACATGGTAGGCTGGCAGCCGCGCGCGGAAAACACGAAGAAGCGCTCCAGGCGCTTGACGAGACCACTGCCGGCTTCCGCCAGGCCGGCTTCGACTACGAAGCTGCCCGCTGCCTGTCGGCGGCAGCCGAGATTCGTCGCCAGCGCGCTACCCCTCACGACATCGAAAAAGCATCCCGCTTGCGGCGCGAGGCGGAACGGATCTACGCCACCCTAGACCCGGCATCCTGACTGGACGGCAGTTCTCACCTGCCGCGTATATCCTCGCCGGGAGCCACAAGCGATCTCGCCGGGAGATCCAGGTAAGATTCGCGGGAGGTGGGACTGCTACGATCTCCTCAGACTTAATGATAAGACCCACACAGGAGGTCCCCATGACAACTCCCGCAACCGCAACGCGCAACGGCGTAGACGTTGGACAGCTCGTCAACACCATCGACGCCGTCAAAGCCGATCCCAATCTCGCCCGCTTCCAGTTCCAGGCCCGCAACGAGTGGCTCGACGGCGGGCGCTCGCAGACGACGATTCAATCCTTCTACCACGCCGGCCAGCAAGACACCTCGCGCCAGGGGCCTTTCATTGTCGAGGGCGATGAACCGCCGGTCTTGCTCGGCGACGACACAGCGCCAAACGCCGTCGAAGCTGTGCTCCACGCCCTCGCTTCCTGCCTCGCCGTTGGCTTTATCTATAACGCCGCGGCTCAGGGTATCGAAGTAGAGTCGCTGGAGTCGAACCTGGAAGGCGAGCTCGATCTCCGCGCCTTCCTCGGCCTCTCCGAGGACGTGCGCCCCGGCTATAAGAACATTCACGTTACCTATCGCGCGGAAGCCGATGCCCCCCGCGAAAAACTCGAAGAGCTCTGCGCCTATGTGCAGAAGACTTCCCCCGTGCTCGACATCATTCGCAATCCTGTGCCTGTCTCCATTGAAATGGAAGACTGAGGGGTAAGAAGATGAGTGACACCACGACTGCAGCATTGCAGCTAGACCTGAACGCGCTGCGCGCGGCGATTCGCGACGAATATGAAGTCGTCGCCGACGCGCCGCAGCGCGGCTTCCACTTCCATACCGGCCGGCCCTTAGCCCGCATGCTTGGCTACGAAGACGCGTGGCTCGAGCCCATTCCAGAGCGCTCCGTCGAGTCCTTCGCCGGCACTGGCAATCCCTTTAGCCTTGGCCCCCTCCAACCCGGCGAAAACATCGTCGACATCGGTTGCGGCGCGGGCATCGACAGCCTGATCGCCGCCCACATGGTCGCGCCCGGCGGCCATGTCGTCGGCGTCGACATGACGCCCGCCATGCTCGCCAAAGCGCGGCGCGCTGCCGCCGAGACCGAGCTGGACACCGTCGAGTTCCGCAAAGGCTATGGCGAAGCCTTGCCCATCGACGATGGCTGGGCCGACGTCGTCATCTCCAACGGCGTGCTCAACCTCATGCCTGACAAAGGGGCAGCGCTGGCCGAAATGGCGCGCGTCCTCAAACCTGGCGGGCGCCTGCAGATCGGCGACATCCTCGTCGAAAAAGAAGTTCCCGATAGCGCCAAACGCCAGATTGATCTATGGACCGGTTGAATTGCCGGCGCTCTGCTGGAAGCAGAGCTCCAGATGGCCGTCGTCACGGCCGGCTTTGTCGACTTCGAGATCACCTGGCGCAAAGACGTCTTTAGCGGCGCCCCCCAGGAAAGCAGCGCGGCGCAGTTTGGCACCGTCGGCATCAACTTCCGTGCGCGCAAGCCCACCAGCCCGTCAGAATGGCACGAGGCGCTCGCCGCGCTGAACTGCGAAATACCTACCGCTGACTGAGCGGCACCGCCAGGCTTAGCTCACCAGCCCCGGCAGCATCGCTGGCCGCCTCCGGGCGCGGTACGTCAGAGCGGCAAGCACGGCGATCAGCGCCAGGTCCAGCACGATAAGAATCGCCACATCCAGCCGGACATCGGCCCAGCTCGCCCCGCGCTGCGTCACCTCCACAATCGGCGCGATCATGTAGTAGGTGGGGAAGATGCGCGCAATCCACCCCGGCAGCGATGGGAACAGGTAGATGAACGCTGGCGCGTAGAGCAGGATCCCCAACCCTTTGATCGTGGCAAAGAGGGTGTTGATATCCTTGACCAGCGCCCCCATGATCACGCCAAAGGTCGTCGCCATGACCGCGCCCAAGGCCAGCAGCCCGATCAGCAACAACGGCCGGGCACCAAACGCCTGGTTGATAAGCAGGATCACGACTCCCATCACCAGCGCCAGCAGGAAGCCGAGAATCCCTTTGGCGACGAACAGCTCGGCCAGCGAGACCGTCGTCGTCGTCACCGCGGTGATCGTCCGGTCCTGTTTTTCCTGCACCAGCGAGGTCGCCGGCACCATGATGCCGCCAAAGATGACCGCCATCATCACCACCAGAGGCAGCAGACGCTCTTCCCACGGGATGCTCGCCCCGTCGCCCAACGTCTCCGTGACGATCTCCACCGGCGACGCGTCCCCGGTAATCGCCCGTAGCTGGCTGGCGATTGCCGTCGCCAGAAAGGCCCGGTCCTTCAGCAAGCTTTCGCCATAGACGTAGACCGTAACCGCCGTACCGGCGCCGCCGCGCAGCTCCTCGTCAAAGCCCGCAGGCAGGATCAGCCCCATGTCGGCGGCGCCGCTTCTGACCGCGCTCTCCACGGCCCCGGCTGAGCCGGCCTCGCGCAGGAGGAGCCCCTCATTGGCGCGCAGCGCCGCCACCATTTGTGAGGTCCCGCCGTCAAACACGGCCAACGACGGCTTGCCCGAGAAGAAGCTGCCGACGAGCAGGTTAACCAGCAGCGAGACTATGACCGGTGCAGCCACGGCCATGATAAACACGAACCCTTTCGGTCCCCAGACCAGCTCTTTCGCCAGCAACACCCCAATACGGCGCGGGCTCATTGGAACCTCCTTCTCAAGACGACGATTCCCAGGACCAGAAAGACCACTGAGAACAGCAGCAGCGCCAGCAGATTCTGGCTCATGTCGGCCCAGCCGGCGCCATGGTTCACAACACGGTAAACGCCGTCGACCAGATAGTATGTGGGAATGACTTTTACCCATTCCGTCGTCAGGCCGGGAACGAGCACCGAAAACGCGGGCAGGCTCATCACCAGCACGCCGACGATTCCCCAGCCCATTACCGACATCATGTCGCTCGCCACACTGGCGATAAGAAAGGCCACGCCCGTCACCAGCACCGACCCGAGCAGGAGGAGCAACAGGATAAGGAGCGGCTGTTCGTCCAGCGCGCCCGTGACCGCCACCAAAAACGCAGCCTGCACAAAGGCAAGACCAACGCCAAAAACGGCCTTCGCGGTGAACAGCCCTTCGACCCGCAGCGGCGTGACCAGCAGTGCCTCAATGGTTCCACCCGAAATCTCGCTGGAAACCAGGCTCGCCAGCCCCATTGTCTCCATCATCAGGATGAGCACGGCGAAGAGCGGCAGCATGCGGTCGCGGTAAGGAATCTGCTCGCCGGCCCGATCCTCGCCGAGGATCTGTTCCTCCACGTCGATGGTCAGCGGCTGCCCGGTGAGCATAAAGCCAATCTCCCGGAAGAACGTCGCATACAACTCCTTAAACTCCTCGGGAAAAGCCGAGGAGAAGTAGATCTGCACCGTTTCCTGCTGCCCGGCGGCGACGTTGCGCGCGAAACCTTCCGGCAGGACAACGCCTACTTCCTGTTCGCCGCTAGCAACCGCCGCCTTCAGCGCCTCGGCCGACACCATCTCCCGGAGAATGATGCCGCTATCTTCCATCTCCGTGTCCAGGATCGGCGGCAGTTCGTCGGCATATATCGCCATCTCCACTGTTTCGTCCAGCTCGTCAGGCATGACAAAATACATGCCGGCATAAAAGACCAGCCCGAGAACGGTGATGAACGCAAAGAAGCGGTTGCTGAAATACAGCCCCAGATCCTTGCGCAATAGGGCGAAAATCATCTCGCGGTTCATCCGACAAGCCCCCGCCCCGTGATCTCGATAAAGATATCTTCGAGGGTTGCCTCTTCGCTGTGCACCGTAATCACCTGCTCGCCGGCGAACAATTCCGCCACCCGCACCGCCGTCTCCGGCTCGTCGAGCACCACCTCGCGTGTCTCCAGCCGCCCGTCGCTGCCGACCACCTCTGCCTTCAGCGAGCGGGTGCCATACTGTTGCTTCAGCGCGTGCGGCGTATCCAGCGCCACGATACGCCCGTGGTTGATAAACGCCACCCGGTCCGACAGCTTGTCCGCTTCCACCATATCGTGTGTCGTCAGGAAGACCGTCGTGCCGCGCGCCTGCTCTTCACGCACAATGTTGCGGATTGTCTCCGAAGAGACCGGATCCAGTCCGTCCGTCGGTTCGTCGAGAAACAAGATGCGCGGCCTATTGATTAGCGCTCGGGCGACCATCAGCCGCTGCCGCATTCCTTTGGAGAACGTTTCTACCTTCACCTTCCCTTTCCCGCCCAGGCCAACGCGCTCCAGCAGCGCATCCGCGTCGAAGCCATTCACCCCAAACAGGCGCGCGAACAGCTTCAGATTGTCTGCGGCAGTCATCGGCTCGTACAGATTCGTCAGCTCGAAGCAGACGCCGATTTGCGCCTGCAGCTCCTTGGTGTGTTTGGTCACATCCTTCCCCAGCAGCTCGGCCCGCCCTTCTTTGGGCACAAGCTGCCCGGTGAGCATCTTCACCGCCGTCGATTTGCCCGCGCCGTTCGGGCCGAGGAAGCCGAGTATCTCTCCCTCGGCTACCTCAAAGCTGATGTGATCCACGGCGACCAGATCGCCATAATGGTAAGTCAGGTTCTCGCTGACGATAGCGGGGTTAGCCATACGTTCTCCTGTCATGACAAAGGGGATTACTCAACCTCGGCGGCAACCTCGGAACGCCAGCGGCGCAATGGCAGCCGCCAGCTATGCTCGCCGCCCACACGAATATCGCGGCGCTGGAACAGCAGCCACGCCAGCACGCTGAAGAACAGGGCAAACGCCAACAGCCCCAGCAACCAGGACCACTCCAGGCCGTCGATCGCCAACCCGCCCTGGTAGTAGCGCAGCGGCGTCCACCTGTAAATCGGCTCCAGCTCCTCGTTCATATTCGTGAGGCCAGTGAGCAAGAAGTTAGCGACGATAGCAGCAGCCGACAGCGTCGCCGCCAGCCGCGACGACGGCAGCACCAGGCTCAACAGCAGAGCCAGTGTGCCAAAAAAGAGCAGCACTGCCAGCAGCGGCACAAACGGCAGCAAGAGCTGCAGCGCCGTGATCTCCAT
>JAVVFG010000023.1:0-1678 GCA_032260445.1 Anaerolineae bacterium
GGAGCTGATCATTGTCGTGGAGCGCCCTCATTTTGAGGAGGCGACCTTCAGTCTCACTGGCGAACGGCTCCTTTCGCTGGCGGCGACGGGCAGCTACCGGCTGGGGGCGATCGAACTCGCCCGCCAAATCGGCGCTGGCTTCTGGGCCGCGGCGCTCATCTTTTTCGCGATGCTGGCGCTGATTGCCCTGGAGAAGCTGCACAGCACGACCGCGGCGCTGGCCGGCCTCTCGGCGGTGTTCCTGGTGACCTTCGTGGGCGGTCTGTTCCGGCCGGATTTCTATATCTTCGACTTCGAGCGTGCTCTGACCTATGTGAACTGGGAGGTTATCTTCCTGCTCATCGGGATGATGGTGATCATCGCGATCATCGAGCACACGGGGATCTTCCAGTGGACGGCCTTCCAGGCGTACCGGCTCAGCCGCGGCAAGGCGTGGTTGCTGGTCCTGATCCTGATGGCGGTCACGGCGGTTGCTTCGGCGTTGCTGGACAACTTCACGACGATGCTGTTGATGACGCCGATCAGCCTGCAGATCGGGCTGGCGTTGGGAATTAACCCGCTGGCCTTGATTATCCCGGAGGTGCTGGCTAGTAATGTCGGCGGGATCAGCACGCTGATTGGAACGCCGACGAACATTCTCATCGGCGCCTACGCCGGCATTGGCTTTACCGATTTTCTCACCAACCAGACAGTGGGCGTGGTGCTGGCGCTTTTGTTGATGGCCGGGTATGTGCTGTTTCACTATCGTGACGAATGGCGGCGGGCCAGCGGCGGCATCTCGCCGGCGCTGTACGAACGCCTGGAGCAGAATGCGGCGATCAGCGACATTGGCTCCTTGTGGCGCTCCGGCTTCATTTTTGTGCTCGTGCTCGTCGGGTTCGTGCTCGGCGAGCAGATCCACGTGGTGCCGGCGATCCCGGCGCTGATCGGGGCGAGTATCCTGCTGATCTGGCTGCGCCCAGACGTGCCGGCGATGATCAAGGCGGTCGACTGGACGACACTGGTCTTCTTCATGGCCCTTTTTATGGTCGTCGGGGCGATCCAGGAGGTGGGCCTGATCAGCATGCTGGCGCAGCAGGTGGCTAACCTAGTGGGGGATAGCCTGGTCCTGGGTCTGCTGGTGATCGTGTTCGGCGTCGGCACGCTGTCGATCGGGATTGCCAATATCCCGCTGGCGGCCTCCTTGCTGCCGGTTGTCGAGTTTCTCTCCGGCTCGGTGCCGGGGGCGTCGAACAAGGCGCTCTTTTACGCTCTTTCGATGGGGGCAGCGATGGGTGGCAATGGCTTGCTGATCGGGGCCGAAGCGAATCTGGTGACCGCGGGTATTACGGCACAGGCCGGCACACCAATCAACTTCGGCGAGTTTCTCAAAGTTGGCCTCCCGGTGACCTACCTCACGCTACTTGCCGGGTTTATCTGGCTTTACGTACGCTTTGTGCTCTTGGGAGGATAAAGGAAACAATATGATTACACTGTTGATGCCCACACGTGGGGGCCCTGCCAGTTATCCCAACCAGGGTGGGGCCATCGCGCTGGCGCGCGCGGAAGGCGCCCGCCTCATCTTTCTTTACGTCGCGCACGCCCGCTTCTTGAATTTGATCATGTCGCCGGTGCTGGTGGACATGGAGGCAGAGATGGAGGAGCTGGGAGAATTTCTGCTGGCGATGGCGCAGGAGCG
>JAVVFG010000023.1:1778-8048 GCA_032260445.1 Anaerolineae bacterium
CGGCTGGCCCAGGCGTCTTCGTTGTGGCCGGCCCACTGGTCCTCGACGACGAGGAGGTCGTGTTGAGGGCGGTAGCCCTTGCGCACGAGGAGCCGCTTCATGCGGCGCACGCTGGCGTAGTAGCGGCGCGAGCGGGTGCGTGCGCCTTTGTCGGCGGGGCCGCCGCCGAGCTCGCGCGTCCCGGCATCCATGTACACCCGTCCCGGATTGTAGGGGGCGCCCTCAACAAAGGGGAAGATGGCGTCGCTGGCGTACCATAGGGCGGGGCTCATGACGCCGGCGAAGCCAAACAGGTGCGGGAGGCGAAAGAATGCGTAGATGCTGAGCAGCCCGCCCATGCTGCTGCCGAGAATGCCGGCGTGCTCCCGGCCGGGCAGCGTGCGAAAGTCGCCGTCGACGAGCGGCTTAACGGTGCCGGCGACAAAGGCGAGGTAGTCATCGGCGCGCCCGGCGCCGTGCTCGGGATCGTCAAAGGGACCGTATTCGACGAGTCGCTGCCCGCCGCCGTGGGGGATGCCGACGACGATGGCTTCGATGCCCTCGCCGCTCAGCCGCTGCAGCGTCTCGTCGACGTGCCATTCGCTGCTGTAGCTCGTGGCCTCGTCAAACAGGTTCTGCCCATCTTGCATGTAGATGACGGGATGGCGCCGGCCGGCATCGCGCGCATAGCTGGGGGGAAGATAGATGAGGAGCGAGCGGTGGTTGTGAAGCTGGGGGCTCCACAACCGTTCGCGGACGAGGATGGTGCCGACAGCCGTGTGTGGCTCACCTCCCTTCCACTGGTCGTAGCCAATCCAGGATGTTTGGGTCTGGTTTCTGTGCCGCTGCTGGCTTGCCGTACGTTTGATCATGGTCCTCGATTATGCTGCAAAGAAGTGCTGCCTTGCGGCACCGGGCGGGAGTGTAGCTGGGTATGCGCAACCCTACAAAAATGACCGCATTTCTCGCCAGCTTGCTCCCGACCCCGGACTGATTACCAGCGCGGAAGTATAGCCGGTAACCGGCACCTGTCACCAGTTGCGTTGGCGGTTAACAGCAACGCGGCACTCACCTCTGTTGCCAGCTAAGGGGCAATCACCGGATCGAGGGTCTGCCAGCTCTGGCCATCATCGCCGAGGCGGAATAGCTGCGGCTGGTCCATACCACCGCCGGTTAGGATCCAGCCGTGGGTCGCGTCCACGAAGTCTACCTGTCCTTGCGCCGGGAGCTCGGCCGCTCGCTGCCATGTGGCGCCACCATCGGTGGTGGTAAAGAGGACGCCGGGTTCGCCTTCCGCCTCGCCGAGGAGCCAGCCTTCGGTAGGGTTGGTGAAGTCGAAGAGGCCATCGCTAACCGGGAGCGGCTGTCCTTGCCAACTCTCCCCATTATCGTCGCTGCGGTAGAGCCAGGTCTGTAAGCTGCCTGACTCAAAGTCGACACAGTGCAACGAGAGGGCGACGGCGCCGGATGCCAGGAGGGCCATCTGGCGCACGCCGCAGGCATTACCCATTTCTTCGGCGCTGCCGGCCGGCTGGCCTTCGAGCAGTGGCAGGAGGACTGGCGCCCAGGTCGCGCCGCCGTCCGTTGTCCGGTAGAGGAAGAGCGGCGGCATCAGGCCAGGGCAGTCTCCGGCGAGCAGACCGTCGCGCTCGCCGGTGAAGAGGAGGCCGGACTTGTTGCACGCCTGTATGTCCGGGCTGCTGTCGGGATCGGCGACGCGCTGCCAGGTGGCGCCGCCATCGGCGGTGGTGAAGATGGCGATGTAGTCGTGGCTCATGCCGGCGCCGAGATGGGCCAGCAGCCAGCCAAACTGGCCGTTGAGAAAGCCGAGGTGCGAGGGGTAGTAGTGCTCGTAGGGCATGCCGGAGAGGTCGAGGGCCGCGTCGCTTTCCCAGCTTGTCCCGCCGTCACGGGTTACCCAGACGCGTGGGGATGCGTCCGGGGGGACGGGTGCAGGCAGGGCATAGGAGAGCCAGCCCTCGTCGGCCGAAGCGAAGTAGGCAGCGGCTTCGAGCTGCTGCTCGGTCGCGGCGGCGGGCGCGCGGTGGGGCGTGAGGACCTGCCAGCTCTCGCCGGCGTCGGCGGTGAAGAGGATGTGCTGTACGAGGCCGTCGTCGACCTGGCCGAGGGCCCAGCCGCGCCGGGCATCGATCATGTGTAGCTCGTCAAGAAGAAGGGAGGCTGCCCCCTCCTCCGTGGAGGAGGCGTCCTCCGTAGAGGAGTCTTCGTCTGTGGCGGAGCCTTCCTCTTGGCGCACGAAGTTGAGAACGCGCTGGCCGCCGTCGTAGGTGATGGTCAGGCGATCGCCGTCAAGGGCAAAGGATTCTGCCGTCTGCAGCGCCGCCAAGTAGCGGCCTTCCTGGTCCATGATGTCGTCGTCGGCGCAGGCCATGAGCGTGCTGACGACTTCCCCGAAGGAGATTTGGTCGCCGCTCACATCGTAGGGGGCGCCATAGGAGTTGCAGCCGCTATTGCCGCCGGCCTGCCCGTTCCTATCGAAGAGCAGGGTCACCGTGCTCCCGGCGACGACGTCCGCTTCAGCGCCAACCGGGCCGAAGGAGACGAGTTCCCAGTTGGTGCCAGCGAGCACACCGGCCTCGCCCGGTTCAGCAGGCTCGGTGGTGGCGGTGGGTGCGGGTTCTGGGGTGTCTGTTGGCGGCGTTGTCGCTTCTGGCGCCGGGGTCTCTGCTGCCGCTCCAGGTGTTTCCGCTACCTCGCCCGGTGCGCAGGCAGCCGCTACGATGGCTACCAGTAGGAGCAAAATGGACGTTTTCCGCATCGTTTCCTCCAATCTCTCGGTTCTGTTGACTGCTAGAGGCCAGCTCAAACAGCGTCACCATACAGACGCAGGGTAGACGACATTTGTTCCCGTAAAAAGTGTTCTTAGATGGCTCTTACCCGCCGGTGCCAGTTGTCTGCTCTCCACAGGAGGCTACAATCGGGAACGGTCTTTGTGAAAAACACCACAGACAAGAGAGTGCTCATTTATGCATGGTCGATTTTCGCGCCGGGTGGTTATCGCGCTTTTCGTGTTGCTTGCGCTGCTTGCTGCCGCTTGCGAGCGTGCGCCCGAGTTCAGGGGGACGCTGAACCCAGAGCCGGCACCTGCCGCGGATTTTGAGCTGACGGATGCCGGGGGGCAGACAGTCACGCTGTCGGACTTTAGCGGCGACGTGCTGTTGCTCTATTTCGGCTACACTTTTTGCCCGGATGTTTGCCCGGCGACGATGTCGGAGCTGCGGCGCGTGCAGCAGGCGGTGGACAGTGAGGGGCTGCAGGTCGTGTTCGTCAGCGTCGATCCGGCGCGGGACACGCCGGAGATTGCCCATGCCTACGCCTCAGGCTTCCACCCGGCGTTTGTCGGGCTCTCGGGCACGCCGGACGCGATCGCCGCGACGGCAGAGGGCTGGGGGGTCTTTTATGAGGCCGGGGAACCGGATGAAAGTGGTAACTATGCCGTCGACCATACGGCGCGGGTCTTCGTGGTGGACAAGGCCGGCCGCTATCGGCTTTCCTACGCGTTCGCCACGCCGCCTGAAGATCTCGTCGCCGACGTCGAGATTCTCCTGGAGGAGTAAGGTGGGAGCCTGGCATGCGCGGCGGTTGCTGATTATCCTGCTCGGCGTGCTGCTGCCGTTGGCGGCGTGCGGCAGTGACGGGGGCATTGAGGTGCGTGGTGTATGGGGGCGCGAGTCGCCGAGCATGGCACAAAATAGCGCCTTTTACATGGAGCTGCGCAACGAGGGCGACGGCGGCGATGCCCTGATTGGCGTGCAGAGCGAGGCATGCAGCAGGGTTGAGCTGCACGAGTCGTCGATGGACGATAACGGCGTGATGCGTATGGCGCCGGTGCCGGGCGGGCGCATTCCTCTACCCGCTGGCGCTGCGGTCTCGCTGGCGCCGGGCGGGCTGCATGTGATGTGTCTCGGAGTGACGGAACCGTTTGCGCTCGGAGAGACGATTGTCCTCACGCTGGAGTTTGCCGAGCATGAACCACTTGAGGTAGAAGCGGAGATTCGCCGCGACGCACCGTAACCGGGGGTTGACCATGAAGCGACTTCCTTTCCTGCTAATCCTTCTCATTGCTGCCGTTTCGGCCTGCGCCCGGGCCAGCGACGCACCGGCGAGCGATGATGTCAACATTACGCTGCAACTGCTGCCCGAGCCTGCCGTCGTCGGCGAGGCGACGGTGATCGTCACGCTGGCGGATGCGGTCGGCAATCCCATTGAGGATGCGACGGTGCACGTCAAAGGCGACATGAACCACGCGGGCATGGTGCCCGTGCTCGCCGAGGCCGATCAGGGGCTGGGCGGGATGTACGAGATGCCCTTCGAGTGGACGATGGGTGGTAGCTGGATTGTCACCGTGGAGGCGACGCTGGCAGACGGCACGACCGCCACACGGCGTTTTGACGTTTCTGTGGGCATGCCTGCGAGCCAGTAGTGGTAGCGCCGACGGTCCCGCCTGCGGCGAGCCCCCTACCCCGCACGGACATCCTCCGTTGGTCTGTACTCGGCCGGCTTCTGCGCGCGCGGCGCGGGCGGTTGTTGTTCCAGCTGCTCCTTCTGCTGTGGGCTGCGCTGGTCATCTACGACGGGCTCACGGGGCCACAACTGGCGCCGGAAAACCTGGCGACTGTTTCTGTCTGGCTACACTACCGCGGGCTAGTCGTCCTGCTGTTGCTGCTGGCAGGCAACTTCTTTTGTATGGCCTGTCCCTTTACGCTGCCGCGCACCTTGGCGCCCCGGCTCAGCGAGGCCGGGTGGCGCTGGCCGCGCGCGCTGCGCAACAAATGGACGGCCGTGGCCACTTTCGTGCTGCTGCTCCTGATTTACGAATGGTTTGATCTGTGGGCTAGCGCCTGGCTGACCGCCTGGCTGACGGTGGCTTACTTCGCCGCGGCGTTTATCCTGGAAGCGCTGTTCCGCGAGAGCGCCTTCTGCAAGTACGTCTGCCCGCTGGGGACGTTTAACTTCCTCGGGGCGGCAATAAGCCCCAGCCAGATTACGGTGCACAGTCGCGACGTGTGCCGGACCTGCCCGGGCAAGGAGTGTGTCAACGGCAGCGCTGAGGTCGTGGGCTGTGGCACCTTGCTCTTCCCGCCGCAGATGAGTAGCAACATGGACTGCGTCTTTTGTCTCGACTGCGCGCGCGCCTGCCCTTACGATAACGTCGCCCTGACGCCGCGTTCACCGTTGGCGGAGCTGGTCGATCCGGCGAGCTGGCCGCTGCGTTGGGATCTTGGGTTGCTGGCGCTGGTCTTTGCTTTCAGCGCCCTTGGCAACGCCTTTGGCATGGTGCCGCCCTTCTACGCCTTGCTGGAGGCGCTCGGCCGGCTGCCGGCCGGCGTGCGCTTGCTGGCCATCTTCGGGAGCCTCGAGCTGCTCCTGCCGGCCTTTGCCGGGCTGGGGGCTGCTGCGCTAGGCCGAGCGCTGGCTGCCACGCGCGAGCCGCTACGCCATACCTTCGCCCGCTACGCGCCTACGGTGCTACCGCTTGCCTTCGCGATCTGGCTGGCGCACTACGGCTTTCACTTTGCCACGGGCGCGCTGGCGATTGTGCCAGCGCTGCATGCTTTCTTGCTGGATCACGGGCTACCTCTCGCGGGCCGGCCGGACTGGACGCTGAGTGCGCTCCTGCCCTTCTCCTGGCTGCTGCCGCTGCAGATGGCGGCGACGCTGGTTGGTCTGGGAGGCAGCCTCTATGTGCTCGAGCGGCGCACACGCAGCGCAGTCCCCGCTGCGAAGGCACGCGGGGCGCAGTTGCCATGGGCCGTGCTATGGCTGCTCGTGGCCTTGGCTGCGGTCTATCTGTTTACCTTACCGATGGAAATGCGCGGCACGAGCTTTTTTAATTGACATAACGTATCCACAGGTGGCAGATCCGCCTACGGCCGGCGTAGCTTTTCGTTGTTCTGGTGTCGCTCGCGGTCACGGCTCGTCTTCTTCTCCAGGTTGCGCCGCACGGCTGCCGTCAGGTCGACGCCCGTCTGGTTGGCGAGGCAGACGAGCACAAACAAGACATCGGCAAACTCATCTGCCAGGTCGGGTGCTTCTGCGCCAGGCTTGAAGCTCTGATCACCGTAGAGGCGGGCCATGAGCCGGGCGACTTCGCCGACCTCTTCCATGAGGATGGCCGTGTTGGTCAGTTCCGAGTAGTAGCGGACACCGACGGTACGCACCCACTCGTCGACGATCGCCTGGTAGCGGCGGATACTAATGTCCGGGTCGAGTTCCATACGCATCTCCAGCAGTAGCTCAGGGTTCGACGGCCTCCGCAGTGCTGCGATA